>NZ_JBFIIG010000055.1:0-23269 GCF_041601375.1 Pseudomonas sp.
CCCGCTACGCCGCCTGATCCGCTTCCTGTTCGTCAGGCCAGCATTTTGCCTCGGGCTTCCTTCAGATTCGCAGTCGCCCGCGACACCCT
The DNA here is from genome assembly GCF_041601375.1 of Pseudomonas sp. Taxonomy (GTDB): domain Bacteria; phylum Pseudomonadota; class Gammaproteobacteria; order Pseudomonadales; family Pseudomonadaceae; genus Aquipseudomonas. The sequence goes on from NZ_JBFIIG010000055.1 coordinate 90, forward strand.
TGCCTCTGGCTAACACTTCCCCTTGCCGGGTGTGTAGAGGACTTTCACCTCCGAGTCACCAGCCTGGCCACCACAGCCAAGCTGGTTGCGCTTGCGCGCAACGCGCCATGCCTGGCGCACAACGAAAAAAGGCTTACGCGATGCGCAAGCCTTTTCTATATATGGCGTCCCCTGCTGGAATCGAACCAGCATCTAGCCCTTAGGAGGGGCTTGTTCTATCCCTTGAACTAAGGGGACTGGGCAACTCTGCTCGGCAATGTTGCCGACCGGGCCGCATGTTAACCAGCCTCGGCGGATTTGTCATGTCACCGCCATCAACCCGCGGCCATACTCTAAAGCGACCACCCAGGAGATCGCCATGACCCAGCCAGTATCCAGGCATGTGCCGGATTCCCCATTTGCCCACTTCAGCCTGCGCCCCGCCTGCCCCGGGGACGCCCAGGCGCTGAGCGCGTTATTGCAGCAACTGGCGCCGGACGAGGCACGCCCCGACACAGAACTGTTGGCCCTGCGCCTGAGCGAGCCAGCGCCGAACCGCATGGTATTGGTGGCCGAGCGCGACGGCAAACTGCTCGGCACCTGCACGCTCAACCTGATCGAACACCTGGCGCACAACTTCGCCCGCTCGGCGACTCTCGAGGATGTGGTCGTGGATGCCGACGCCCGAGGCCTGGGTATCGGCCAGGCCTTGATCGGCAAGGCCGCCGAACGCGCCCGCGCCCTGGGCTGTTACAAGCTGGCGCTGTCGAGCAACCAGAGCCGCGAGGCGGCCCATCGTTTTTATGCAAGGCTCGGCTTCAAGCCCCACGGCATCAGCCTGGCCCTGGCGCTGGACTGAGACAGGTGTCTCGACATGGCCATTCGCGGCTAAAGCACCGAGGGTGGACAAGCTTCGCGTTGTCCACCCTGCACCAGACGCAATCCCGGACGGCTGACGCTTAGGCGAACAGCCCCAGGGTGTGCAGGAATACCAACAGAATCCCTACCGGCGTGACCCAGCGCAGCAGCTGCCACCACAGTTTGAACAACTGCGGCTGACCGATGCCCAGCGCCTCCTGCACGGTCGTGCGGCTCAACGCCCAGCCGGTGAACAGCACCGTGCCCAACCCGCCGAGCGGCATCATCAGGTTGGTGGTCAGGTAGTCCAGGCTGTCGAAGAAGGTCTTGCCGAACAGGGTGAATTCCGCCCAGAGGTTGAACGAAAACACCGTGCCCAGACTCAGCAGCCACAGCGCCAGGCCGCTCAACAGCACCGCCTTGACTCGACCGATGCCAAACTTCTCGCCAAGCCAGGCGATGGTCGGCTCGCTCAGCGAGATCGCCGAGGTCAGCGCGGCGAGCGCCAGCATGATGAAGAACAGCCCGCCGACCACCTGGCCGAACGGCATCTGGCCGAAGGCGATCGGCAGGGTGACGAAGATCAACCCGGGGCCCGCGCCCGGCTCCAGGCCGTTGGCGAACACCAGCGGGAAGATCGCCAGGCCGGCGAGCAAGGCCACCGCGGTGTCGGCCAGGGCCACCATCAGCGAGGTCTTGACGATCGAGGTGCCGGCCGGTAGGTAGGAGCCGTATACCATCATGGCGCCACTGGCCAGGCTGAGGGTGAAGAAGGCGTGTCCCAGGGCCACCAGCACGCTCTGTGTACTGAGCTTGCTGAAGTCGGCGTCGAACAGGAAGTGCACGGCCTCGAGGAAATGCCCGGTGGTGGCGGCATAGCCCACCAGGATCAGCAGCAGCACGAACAGTCCCGGCATCATGAAGCGCAGCGCGCGCTCCAGGCCTTCGCGTACGCCCAGGGCGACGATGCCCAGGGTCAGCAGCAGCACCAGGGTGGCGTAACCGGCCAGTTTCCAGGGATCGCCGAGCATGGCGCCGAACAACGCGCCGCTGCTCTCGCCGTCCAACCCGGCGAAACTGCCCATGGCCGCCGCCGGCGCATAGGCCAGGGCCCAGCCGGCCACCACCGCGTAGAAACTGAGAATGAGAAACCCGGTGAGCACCGCCAGCGTGCCCAGCCAGCGCCAATGGCGACTGGCACCCGCCTGGCGGGCCACGGCGGCGAAGGCGCCCTCGGGGTTGGCCCGGCCGCGTCGACCGATCATCACCTCGGCCATCAACAGGGGACTGCCGATGGCCAGGATGCAGGCCAGGTAGACCAGGACGAAGGCGCCGCCGCCGTTCTCGCCGGTGATATAGGGGAATTTCCAGATATTGCCCAGACCCACTGCCGAACCGGTGGCGGCAAGGAAGAATACCCAGCGCGACGACCACAGGCCGCGCGCCGCTGCACTGCTGATGGGACCGGCACTGGCGCCGGCGACGATGCTGTCTTGACTCATTGGGACTTGCCCTCTTGTTGTTGTGAAAAAGTCAGTCGGGGATCGAATGTACGGTCAACGCCCGGCGTGCAGACGTTCCTGAGCCATGCGATCGGCCACCGCCGTGGTGGTGTTGCCCTCACGCTCGGCGCGCTGGAAGATCTCCGCCAGGGTGGCGCCGATGCCTTCGATATGCGCCTTGAGTTCGGCGGTGCTGCCGCCGTTGCGCTCGTAGCAGACATCGATGATGCCGCCGGCATTGATCGCGTAATCCGGGGCATACAGGCAGCCACGCCGCCGCAATTCCTCGGCCAACCCGGCATCGGCCAGCTGGTTGTTGGCCGCACCGGCGATCACCGGCGCGCGCAGGGCTTCGAGGGTCTGTGGATTGATGATGGCGCCCATGGCGCAGGGGGCGAAAACGTCCACCTCGAGGCCGTAGATGTCGTTCTGAGCGACGGCCGTGGCGCCCAGTTGCTCCACCGCGCGGCGCACGTTGGCCGGGACTATGTCGGTCACCCACAGCTCGGCACCGGCCTCCTTGAGCTGCTGCGCCAGGCCGAAACCGACCTGGCCGACCCCCTGGATCGCCACCCGCAGACCCTTGAGGTTGTCACGACCGAGGCGATGCTTGACCGCCGCCTGCAGGCCGATGAACACCCCGTAGGCGGTGGACGGCGACGGATCGCCATTGCGCATGCCGCCGCCAAAGGCCTCGCGCTGGCCGGCGCCGGCGACATGGCGGGTGCGCTCGGCCATGATTTGCATTTCCGCCACCCCGGTACCGGAGTCGGCGGCGGTGATGTAGCGCCCGCCCAGGCTGTCGACGAAATCGCCCATGGCCTGGAACAGCGCCTCGCTCTTGCCGGTGTGCGGGTTGCCGATGATCACCGCCTTGCCGCCGCCGAGCGGCAGCCTGGCCAGCGCCGACTTGTAGCTCATGCCGCGCGACAGGCGCAGCACGTCGCGCAGCGCTTCCTCGTCGGAGGCATAGGGCCACATGCGGCAACCGCCGAGGGCCGGGCCGAGGTTACGGTTGTGGATGGCGATGATCGCCTTCAGGCCGCTGGCCTGGTCGTGGCCGAAGACCACCTGTTCGTGGTGATCGAATTCGATATGGGAAAACACGGACATGGGAATTCCTTGAGACGTTCTTGTTTTGGGGTCGGGGTTGCAAAGGTCGTTGCAGGAGGCCCGCCTAAGAGTCGGGCCTCCTGCATCACAAAGTGCGCATCAGGCCGCCGGTTCGAACAGCTGCACCGCCTGGATCTCGCTGACCAGCAGGCGCGCCTTGAGCTGACGCTCCTGTTCGCGCACCTTGATCAGGCTCTGCTCCTTGACATGGCCATAACCACGGATCTGCTCCGGCAGTTCGGCCAGCGCCACGGCGCTGCGGTAGTTGCCGGCATTCAGCTGCTCGAGCAGGTAATCGACGCTGCGCTCATAGTCCTCGATCAGTTGCAGTTCCAGCTTGCGCTCGGCGCTGTAGCCGAACAGGTCGAGCGGCGTGCCGCGCAGGGCCTTGAACTTGGCCAGCAGGCCGAAGGCCTTGAGCATCCAGGGGCCGAACCGGCGCTTGCGCGGCTGGCCGGTACTTGGATCGGGCTTGGCCAGCCAGGACGGCGCCAGGTGGAACTCCAGGCGGTAGTCGCCCTGGAACTGCGCCTCGAGCTGCTGGACAAAGAGGCCGTCGCTGTACAGCCGGGCTACCTCGTACTCGTCCTTGTAGGCCAGCAGCTTGGCGTAGTAACGCGCCACCGCCCGGCTCAGGGCCTGATCGGCGCCCTGGTCGGCCAGGCGCACGCGCTGCACCAACGCGCGGTAGCGCTCGGCATAGGCGGCGTTCTGGTAGGCGGTGAGGAAATCGACGCGGAACTGGATGATCTCGTCCAGGCTTTCGCAACGCGGCGCCTCGACCACCTTGGGGCTGGCCAGCTTCTCCACCGCGGCGCTATCGTGCGCCGCGCGGCGGCCCCAGAGGAACGCCTGCTGGTTGAGCTGCACCGCCACACCGTTGAGCTCGATGGCCTTGGCGATGGCTTCGGCCGAAACCGGCACCAGGCCTTTCTGGTAGGCAAACCCGAGCATGAACAGGTTGCTGGCGATGCTGTCGCCGAGCAGGCGGGTGGCCAGGCGAGTGGCGTCGACGAAGTGGGTCTTGTCCGCACCCACCGCCTCGATCAGCGCCTCGCGCATGGCCGCGCCCGGCACCTGGGCATCGGGGTTGCGGGTGAACTCGGCGGTGGCCGCTTCATGGCTGTTGATCACCGCGTGGGCGATCTTGTCGTTGAGCTTGGCCAGGGCTTCTTCGCTGGCCGCCACCACCAGGTCGCAACCGAGCAGCAGGTCGGTCTCGCCGGCGGCGATGCGCACCGCGTATATATCGTCCTGCTTGGCGGCGACGCGGATATGGGTCACCACCGGGCCGAACTTCTGCGCCAGGCCGGCCTGATCGAGCACGCTGCAACCCTTGCCCTCGAGGTGCGCGGCCATGCCCAGCAGGGCGCCGACCGTGGTCACGCCGCTGCCACCGACACCCGGCAGAAGGATATTCCAGGGCCGCTCCAGCGACGGCTGGCGCGGCTCCGGCAAGGCGATGAACAGCGCACTCGGGCCCACCGCTTCCGGCTTGCGCAGACTGCCGCCATGCACGGTGACGAAGCTCGGGCAGAAGCCCTCGACGCAGCTGAAATCCTTGTTGCAGGAGTTCTGGTCGATTTCGCGCTTGCGCCCCAGCTCGGTTTCCAGCGGCAGCACCGACAGGCAGTTGGACTTGACGCTGCAATCGCCGCAGCCCTCGCACACCGCCGGATTGATGAAGGCGCGCTTGGCCGGATCGACCAGCTTGCCGCGCTTACGCCGGCGGCGCTTCTCGGTGGCGCAGGTCTGGTCATAGATGATCACCGAGGTGCCCTTGAACTCGCGCAGCTCACGCTGCACCGCGTCCAGATCGTTGCGGTGATGGAAGGTCACGATGGGCGCGAAGCCGGCCCGGCTCGGGTACTTGTCCGGCTCATCGCTGACCAGAGCGATGCGCTTGACGCCCTCGGCGAACACCTGCTGACTGAGCTGATCGACGCGCAGTTCGCCGTCGATCGGCTGGCCGCCGGTCATGGCCACCGCATCGTTGTAGAGGATCTTGTAGGTGATGTTGACCCCGGCCGCCACCGCCGCGCGCAGGGCCAGTTGGCCGGAATGAAAGTAGGTGCCGTCGCCGAGGTTCTGGAAGATGTGCGCGGTGTCGGTGAACGGCGCCTGGCCGATCCAGGTCGCGCCCTCGCCGCCCATCTGGGTGAAGGTGTCGGTGTTGCGGTCCATCCACTGGGTCATGTAGTGGCAGCCGATGCCGCCCTGGGCACGGCTGCCTTCCGGCAGTTTGGTCGAGGTATTGTGCGGACAACCGGAGCAGAAATGCGGGGTGCGCAGCGTGCTGTGCTTGGGCGCGGCCAGGGAAGCTTCCTTGGCGGCGAGAAAGGCCAGGCGCTCGTCGATGCTTGCGCTGGTATAGATCGGCGCCAGGCGCTTGGCGATGGCGCGGGCGATCATCGCCGGGGTCAGTTCGGACAGGTTCGGCAGCAGGGAAACGCCGCTCTCGTCGAACTCGCCGACCACCCGCGGACGCTTACCCACCGGCCAGTTGTAGAGCTGGCCGGTGAGTTGGTCCTCGATGATGCTGCGCTTCTCCTCGATCACCAGAATCTCGTCCAGGCCCTCGGCGAATTCGTGCACCGAGACCGGCTCCAGCGGCCAGCTCATGCCGATCTTGAGCACGCGCAGACCGACCTGGGCGCACAGCACCTCGTCCAGGCCGAGGTCTTCCAGGGCCTGGCGCACGTCCAGGTAGGACTTGCCGGTGGTGACGATGCCCAGGCGCGGGTTGGGCGAATCGAGCATCACCCGATTGAGGTTGTTGGCGCGGGCGAAGGCGCGGGCGGCGTAGATCTTGTAGGTGTTGAGGCGCTGTTCCTGGGCCAGGGGCGGATCCGGCCAGCGGATATACACACCATCCTGCGGCAGCTCGAAGTCCTCGGGAACCTTCACGTCGACGCGTAGCGGATCGACATCCACCACCGCCGAGGAATCGACGTTCTCGGCGATGGTTTTCAGCGCCACCCAGCAACCGCTGTAACGCGACAGCTCCCAGCCGAGGATGCCGTAGTCGAGAATTTCCTGGACGTTGGCCGGATTCAGCACCGGAATCGAGGCGGCGATAAAGGCGTGCTCGCTCTGGTTGGCGATGCTCGATGATTTGCAGCCATGGTCATCGCCGGCCAGCAGCAAGACGCCGCCATGCTCGGAGACGCCGGCCGAGTTGCCGTGCTTGAACACATCGCCGCAGCGGTCGACGCCCGGGCCCTTGCCGTACCACATGGCGAACACGCCATCGTAGCGCGCGCCGGGGAACAGGTTGGTCTGCTGGCTACCCCATACCGAAGTGGCGGCCAACTCTTCGTTGACCCCAGGCTGGAAGTGGATGGCGTTTTCCTGGAGGAAACCCTTGGCTTCCCACAGGCTCTTGTCCAGGTTGCCGAGCGGCGAGCCGCGGTAGCCGGAGATGAAACAGGCGGTATTCAGACCGTGGGCCGTGTCGCGTTGCTTCTGCAGCATCGGCAGGCGGGTCAGCGCCTGGGTGCCGGTGAGGTACAGGTGACCAGTGGCAAGGCGGTACTTGTCATCCAGGCGGATCTCGGCCAGAGACATGCGGGCGCTCCTTTTATTTTTATGGCGAGCTGCGAGGGCACCGGTTAATGCCTTCGCGGTTCTGTTTACCCCGGGATCACCGGGCTAAACGACTGGCTAAGAATATGACTGAGCGGTACGGAGATTTTATTTCTAATTTCGGGAACAAACGCCAATACTGCGCATGACGATTGCAGCAATTAGGAAAAAACGGGATAAATCATGCAAGAAAAACTCGGCCCCATCGATCGCAAGATTCTCCGCCTGCTGCAGCACAACGCCGACCTCTCCGCCGCTGAGATTGCCGAGAAGGTCGAGCTGTCACAATCGCCCTGCTGGCGGCGGATTCATCGCATGCAGGAGGAAGGCCTGATCGAGCGCAAGGTCGCCCTGCTCAACCCCAAGTTGCTGGGCCTGGGCATGACCGTGTTCGTCGACATCAAGCTGTCGGCCCACGGCCGCAAGAACCTGGAGGAGTTCGAGCAGGCGGTGGTTGGCTACTCTGAAGTGCTGGAGTGCTACACCATGGCCGGCGGTTCGGACTACCTGCTCAAGGTAGTGGCCAAGGATATCGCCAGCTACGAGCGCTTCCTGCGCGACCACCTGCTGCAGCGCCCGCATGTACAGGAGGCGCACTCGAATATCGCCATGAGCGAGGTCAAGCGCACCACCGAATTGCCGCTGGATTGAAACCTAGCCAGACCCTGGCGGCGTTCCACTCGAGGGCGATCCGGGTGGCGGCCCGAACGGAGATCCGTTCGGCGCGCAGCGACAACCCGCCAGCTTTATGCCACACCGACTGCCCATGACGCACTGCCTGCGCGCGCGACACCCGGCGGACAGAGCCGGCTCCATTGGCGTCAGACGCAGGTGCGACTGGCTCCGATCAGGGCCAACAGGTCACCCACCGCGCGTTCGAAATCGCTGGAATTGTCCAGCACATGCAAACCATCGGTTGCGGCCGCGGCGACGCTGTCGAACCGCGCATTGCGGGCCAAACGCCGCTCGATCTGCTCGGGCGTTTCCCGGCCACGCGCGAGCAGGCGCTGGCGCAGCACCGCGAGATCGACCGTCAGCAATAACGCCAGCAGATCCGGGTAGCGCTGGCGCGCCTGCGCCAGATAAGCCCGCGAACCATTGACCAGTACATCCTGGCCAGCCGTCAGCCAGTCGTCGATCTGCCTGGGAATACCATAGGCCAGGCCATTGGCGCGCCAACTCAGGGCGAAGGCGCCCTCGCCCTCCATCCGCGCGAACTCGTCCACGGAAACGCCTATGGCCGCCTCGCCCACCGCCTCGGCGGAACGAGTGATGACACGCTGCACGATGCGGCAACCCTGCACCGCCAACCGCTCGTGCGCCGCATTCAGCAGGCTGTCCTTGCCCGAACCCGAAGGCCCCATCAGATAAATCAACCTGCCACCCATCACAACACCCTTTTCGCTTGTCGCCAGACTTGCCGGATCAGCGCCTGACCCACACGCACCCGCGCCTGTAGCAGATCGGCAGGTAGGCCAACACAGATTTCGCCGAGCCAGATCATAGCCGTTGTTCCGGTCGAGCAGCAGCCAAGCGATCGGCATCAGGCCAGTCGCATACTCGTCACGGGAGAGCATACCCAGCATGTCATGTTGAGCCAATTCGGCGGCGACATTGGCCGAGGCGGCACCACCAAGGACGCTATTCGGTGCCCCAGCTGCTCGTTGAGAACCCGCTCGTGGCTGGCCATGACCGCCTCCAGGGCAATCGGGAATTCGGTGCTGGACATCACGCCTGCACATGGGCCAGGGCCGCATCGTCGTAACCGGCCAGCCCCAGCCACGAGCATGGCGCGCCGCTTTTCTGGGCATTGCACACGCCAAGAGCGCCACCCCAGCGCAGCATGCACCCTAGACAGCCGAGCAGGATGTTTTGCACTACGCTTATATAAACAGCCCGATTGAACCGTCGGCAGATGTAGTCAATATCGGCGCGCAGGCGGCATACGCCCTCGCCAAATACGTCTGCACTGGGCCGTCGAACATCTGAATGCTGCCACCTGCCGGAGGTCACTGCAGGCCAGCAAAAAAAGGGGCGGAACCCGACGAACCAATCGGAGGCCACCATTTCATCTGGCTACACGGGCAGGGCAAGAGAGTGAAGCGCCTGTTTACCAGTGAGCACTTTGTTCAGGTTCTCGACCCGGACGTTGCGCTCATGGAGCAGCCCCTTTAACGATGAGACGACTCGGAGCCGACTGGCGTAGACCACGCCAGGTGAATCCTGCGTCAATCCCGTCAACGAGACGCTTGAGTGGCGCCTATCGAATTCTTGATGTCGGGCGAACTCTATATGTCATGCGAATAAGGGCCCGTCTTTTGCCCAGCAACTCGCATTTTTGACAACTGGTGCTGGCAATGAGCCTTTACACCCAGCACAATGCGACACGTAATTGGCGTCAAACATTTGTATTGCTGCACGGCAATATCGATACAAATGGCGATTCCGAGTGAACAGCTAGTGCTAAAGACGGTCAAACCAGTGACAATCACGTGGCTCACTGCCAGCATCGCTTCCCTGAACTAATCGGTTAAATGTATGCGCCCAATGAAACAGGCTATTTATTCCAGCCGTACGGCTGACAAATTCGTCGTTCGCTTGCCCGATGGCATGCGCGAGCGCATCGCTGATGTCGCGCGCAATCATCATCGCAGCATGAACTCGGAAATCATCGCCCGCCTCGAGCAGAGCATGCTGCAGGAAAGCAGCTTGGGCGATGAACTCAACGTGAGCCTGGACAGCCCCGAGCTGTCTTTGCACGAACGCGAGTTGCTGCAGCGCTTCCGCCAGCTATCCCGTCGCCAGCAGAATGCCCTGGTGGCGTTGATCGCCCATGACGCCGAGCTGGCCGCCGAAGAAGCCTGAGCTGCAACGGTAAAAACCGGCTCCCGGGCCGGTTTTTTTGTTGGCCAAAGAAAAGCCGCCCTGAACAGGCGGCTTTTCTTGGCTTACAGCATCTAACCGCGCTGGCCGCTACCCAACGAAGTTGAGCAACACCCCGGCCGCCACCGCCGAGCCGATTACACCGGCCACGTTCGGCCCCATGGCGTGCATCAGCAGGAAGTTCTGCGGATTGGCCTCCAGCCCGACCTTGTTCGACACTCGCGCGGCCATTGGCACCGCCGACACCCCGGCCGAACCGATCAAGGGGTTGACCTTGTGCTTGCTGAACACATTCATCAGCCTGGCCATCAACACCCCCGACGCCGTGCCGGCACAGAAGGCCATCATACCCAGCAGCAAAATCGCCAGGGTCTTGATCTGCAGGAAGGCTTCGGCCGACAGCTTGGACCCCACGGTCAGACCGAGGAAGATGGTGACTATGTTGATCAGCGCGTTACGCGAGGTATCGGCCAGACGCTCGACCACACCGGCTTCGCGCAGCAGGTTGCCGAGGGCGAACATACCCACTAGCGGCGCCGCATCTGGCAGCAGCAAGCCGACCAGCAGGCACAGCACCAGCGGGAAGATGATCTTCTCGGTCTGCCCGACCGGACGCAACTGCTCCATGACGATGGCGCGCTCGGCCTTGGTGGTCAGCGCCCGCATGATCGGCGGCTGAATCAAGGGGACCAGCGCCATATAGGCATAGGCCGCCACGGCAATCGGCCCGAGCAGATGCGGCGCCAGCTTGGAGGTGACGAAGATCGAGGTCGGACCGTCCGCGCCGCCAATGATGGCGATCGAGGCCGCTTCCTTGAGGGTGAACTCCAGCCCCGGAATACCCAAGGAGGCCAGGGCCAGGGCGCCAAGCAGGGTACCGAAGATACCGAACTGCGCCGCTGCACCCAACAGCAAGGTCTTGGGATTGGCCAGCATCGGCCCGAAGTCGGTCATCGACCCGACACCCATGAAAATCAGCAGCGGAAACACGCTGGTGGGCAGGCCGACCTCATAGATCATGTGCAGGAAGCCGGCGCCTTCGCCCATGTTGGCAACGGGAATGTTCGACAACAGGCCACCGAAGCCGATCGGGATCAACAGCAGCGGCTCGAAACCTTTCTTGATCGCCAGGTAGATCAGCAGCAGGCAGATCGCGATCATGAAAACCTGACCCGGCTCTACATGATAGAGACCCGTGCTCTGCCACAGCTTGAGGAGCTTATCCATGATCCGCCCCTTAGCCGATGGTCAGCAGGCTGTCGCCCACCGCCACTGCATCGCCGACCTTGATGTTGACTGCACCGATGACACCCGCCTTGAACGCGCGAATCTCGGTTTCCATCTTCATCGCTTCGAGAATGATCAGCAGCTGGCCGTCCTCGACTGACTGCCCTGGCTGCACCAGCACCTTGAAGATGTTGCCGGCCAGCGGGGCGTTCTGCGGTTCGCCAGCCCCCACCGGCGCCGCCGCGGCAGCAGGCGCAGCACCGGCTGCGGCGGCACCGAGCGGCTTGAGGCCTTCGATGTCGCCACCCTCGTTAACCTGCACCACGAAGGACTTGCCGTTGACTTCAACGGTGTAGACCTCGGGCTTGCCGGCTTCACGCGCTGGCAGCTCGTTGCCGCTCGGCGCCGGCTCGAAGGCCGCCGGGTTGCCACGGTTCTCCAGGAACTTCAGGCCGATCTGCGGGAACAGTGCATAGGTCAGTACGTCGTCGATTTCATCTTTGGCCAGCTTGATGCCCTTCTCCTGGGCGAGGCCCTTGAGCTCGGCGGTCAGCTTGTCCATCTCGGCATCCAGCAGATCCGCTGGGCGACAGGTAATGGCTTCGGCTCCATCCAGCACCCGTGCCTGCAGCTCCTTATTGAAGGGGGCCGGCGCTGCGCCGTACTCGCCCTTCAGCACACCGGCGGTTTCCTTGGTAATCGACTTGTAGCGCTCACCGGTCAATACGTTGATCACCGCCTGGGTGCCGACGATCTGCGAAGTCGGCGTCACCAGCGGGATAAAGCCCAGGTCCTCGCGCACTCGCGGAATCTCGGCCAACACTTCGTCGAACTTGTCCTGGGCGCCCTGCTCTTTCAGCTGGCTTTCCATGTTGGTGAGCATACCGCCCGGCACCTGGGCCACCAGGATGCGCGAATCCACACCCTTGAGGGTGCCTTCGAACTTGGCGTACTTCTTCCGCACTTCGCGGAAGTAGGCGGCGATTTCTTCGAGCAGCAACAGATCCAGGCCGGTATCGCGCTCGGAACCCTGGAAGATCGCCACCACCGACTCGGTCGGCGAATGGCCGTAGGTCATCGACAGCGAGGAAATCGCCGTGTCGACGTTGTCGATACCGGCTTCCACCGCCTTGACGATGGCCGCGGTCGACAGACCGGCCGTGGCATGGCATTGCATGTGAATAGGGATCGACAGGCTGGCCTTCAGGCGTGTCACCAGCTCGAAGGCGATGTACGGATTGAGGATGCCGGCCATGTCCTTGATCGCGATCGAATCGGCGCCCATGTCCTCGATCTGCTTGGCCAGGTCGACCCACATGTCCAGGGTGTGCACCGGACTGGTGGTGTAGGAAATGGTGCCCTGAGCATGCTTGCCCTGCTCCTTGACCGCCCGCAGCGCGGTCTGCAGGTTGCGCGGATCGTTCATCGCGTCGAACACGCGGAACACATCGACGCCATTGATGGCCGCACGCTCGACGAACTTCTCCACGACGTCATCGGCGTAGTGCCGATAGCCGAGCAGGTTCTGACCACGCAGGAGCATCTGCTGGCGGGTATTGGGCATCGCCTGCTTCAGCGCGCGGATGCGCTCCCAGGGGTCTTCGCCCAGGTAACGGATGCAGGAATCGAAAGTCGCGCCGCCCCAGGACTCCACCGACCAGAAGCCAACCTGATCGAGCTTGGGCGCGATCGGCAACATGTCTTCGAGGCGTACACGCGTCGCCAGAATCGACTGGTGAGCATCGCGCAGCACCACATCGGTAATTCCGAGTGCTTGTTTAACGGCAGTCATACAGGTGCTCCCTTTCGAACCTGACTCAACCGCGGCGAGCGCGGTGCTGATTGATAGCGGATTGAATAGCAGCCAGTACATCGCCATCCGGCTGCTGGATAGCGGACTTGGCGGTCGAGTGTGCGGCCGCGGGCACTGGCGTGTGGGGGGCGAACAGCTCGATCAGACGCGACATCACGCGGATCGCCACTACCAACAAAATCAGGAAGAGAAATACAAAGCCCAGGCCGAACAGCATGAGCTCGACACCCTCGAGCAGGAGTTGACTGGAGGCCATCTTGACTCCTTTTTGCCAGCAGCACTGAGCTGCATTCAGAATTGAGAGAAGCGCCCGAGGAATGCCCCGGGCAAAGCTGGCGCACCTTAGCTTGAAACAGCCGTTTGAAGCAAACCCCAGACTGCATTTGGCGACAAATACGGACAAAAAAGCGCCATGCATTCACCCGATAAATAAGCGCACCCTGCTACAGCAGAAACACAGTGGCCAGGCCGAGGAAGATGAAGAAGCCACCGCTATCGGTTACCGCGGTAATCATCACACTGGCCCCCAGCGCCGGGTCGCGCCCCATACGCACCAGGGTCATGGGAATCAGCACCCCCATCAAGGCAGCAAGCAGCAGGTTGAGGGTCATGGCCCCGGTCATCACCACACCCAGCGACCAGCTGTCGTAAAGCATATAGGCCACCACGCCAATCACCCCACCCCAGACCAGGCCATTGATCAAGGCAACGCTCAACTCCTTGCGAATCAGCCGCGTGGTATTGCCGGTACTGACCTGATCCAGCGCCATGGCGCGCACGATCATGGTGATGGTCTGATTGCCCGAATTACCACCGATACCGGCAACGATCGGCATCAAGGCAGCCAACGCCACCAGTTTCTCGATAGAGCCCTCGAACAGGCCTATGACCCGCGAGGCAATGAATGCCGTAATCAGGTTGAGGGCCAGCCAGGCCCAACGGTTGCGCAGCGACTTCCAGACCGAGGCGAAGATATCTTCCTCCTCGCGCAGACCGGCCATGTTCAGCACTTCGCTTTCGCTTTCCTCGCGAATCAGATCGACCATTTCGTCGATGGTCAGACGACCGATCAGCTTGCCGTTCTTGTCCACCACCGGCGAGGAGATCAGGTCGTAGCGCTCGAACGCCTGGGCGGCATCGTAGGCATCCTCGTCCGGGTGAAAGCTCACCGGATCGGTGGCCATCACCTCGCTGACCAGCTTGTCCGGGTCGTTGACCAGCAGGCGCTTGACCGGCAGCACACCCTTGAGCACGCCGTCGTAATCGACCACGAACAGCTTGTCGGTATGCCCGGGCAGCTCCTTGAGGCGCCGCAGGTAGCGCAACACCACTTCCAGGCTGACGTCTTCGCGGATGGTGACCATCTCGAAGTCCATCAGCGCGCCGACCTGATCCTCTTCATAGGACAACGCCGAACGCACCCGCTCACGCTGCTGCGCATCGAGGGTTTCCATCAACTCATGAACGACATCGCGCGGCAGCTCGGAGGCCAGATCCGCCAACTCGTCGGCATCCATCTCCTTGGCCGCCGCGAGGATCTCGTGGTCATCCATGTCGGCGATCAGCGTTTCGCGCACCGCATCGGACACTTCGAGGAGAATATCGCCGTCGCGCTCGACCTTGACCAACTGCCAGACGGTCAGACGCTCGTCCAGCGGCAGCGCCTCGAGGATATGGGCGACGTCGGCGGAGTGCAGTTCATCGAGTTTGCGTTGCAACTCGGCCAGGTTCTGCCGGTGCACCAGGTTTTCTACCCGCTCGTGATGCGGGCCTTCCTGGCGATGGGCCAGCTCCTCGACCAGCTTGTGCCGATGCAGCAGTTCGACCACCTGGGCAAGGCGGTCCTGCAGGCTTTCTTGCGGCTTCTTGGCTTCTACTTCAGTCATGGCACGCTCCACCCCCAGCGGCGGCGCACGCCAAAGAGGGTCAATCAATCAGTACGCGATCGCACAAACGAGATTCAGAGTAACTACTGGGTAAGTCCATGGTGGTGATCCATAAGCCCCGGCGGGACTGACGGGCAAAATGATAACACCGCCCGTCGGCTTTGCACGCTACAAAAAGCAGGCTAGAACAAGCCTTTGCAGCACAAACTTCAGCGTTCTTTAAACCCGTAGCTGCGACGTCGGAGACGCCGCACAAGACACCACTGGCAAAGCCGACCCGAGCGACTAGGCTTGTCACACGATCGTCAAGGAGGACGTCATCATGCCCGGACTGCACCGCGCAGCTTTCTGCGCCATTCTGCTGTGCCCACCACCCCTGCTGGCCGCAACCGTGTTCCGCTGCGAAGATGCCAGCGGCCACGTCACCTTTACCCTGCAAGGCTGCCCCACCGAACAGGCGCAATACCTGCAGGATGCCCACAACCCCACCCCCGGCAGCGGCAAACCCACGCCACTGGCCAAACCAGGCAAACCATCACGCAGCAAGGCCGCGGTAAAGCCCAGCGAGCTGGTGGTGGTCGGTAAACAGGAGGACGGCTGCGGCAACCTGGTTACCGGCCGCGAGCGCCGCACAGCCATCATCAAACAGCAGATACGCAGCGGCATGCACCGTAGCGACGTGGAAAGCAGCCTGGGCACGCCGGACAGGATCAGCAGCCAGAACGGTCAGACGCGCTATCACTACCGCGACCAACAGGGTAATAGCCGCCAGGTGAGCTTCGACGAGGCCGGCTGCGTCAAAGGCAAGCGCTAGCACGTCTTATCGCGGGGCGGCATTGAGGCAGCGACACCCTCCCGCGCCTCAGCCGCACAGCCAGGAGGCGTGGCGCGCGCATGGGCCACAGAGACAAAACAGCAGACAAAGAAAAAGGGCCTGCATCGCTGCAGGCCCTTTTATTTGGTGCACTCAGGAGGATTCGAACCTCCGACCGCTCGGTTCGTAGCCGAGTACTCTATCCAGCTGAGCTATGAGTGCAGGTGGTGCTTTTAACCAGATCACCGCTGGCTTGAAACACGACCGGCATCGCTGCCGATCATCTTCAATATGGTGCACTCAGGAGGATTCGAACCTCCGACCGCTCGGTTCGTAGCCGAGTACTCTATCCAGCTGAGCTATGAGTGCACTGTCCGGCGCATTATAGGCATTCAAATTATTCAATCAAGCTTAAATCAGATTAATTTCAACAACTTACTGATCAAAACAGGACCAACACCTACAACACTAAATAATGGCGGAGAAGGGGGGATTCGAACCCCCGACACCCTTTTGAGATGTACTCCCTTAGCAGGGGAGCGCCTTCGGCCACTCGGCCACCTCTCCGCAACACGGGGCGCATGATACCCATCTTTGCCCCGCTTGCAAAGCCAAAAATCAGATAAAAATTAGTGGCTTGGTTCTTCGTCTTTCTCTTTCTGGATGCGCTGGTAAATCTCCTCACGGTGCACCGCTACCTCCTTCGGCGCGTTAACGCCAATGCGCACCTGATTACCCTTCACGCCCAACACGGTGACAGTGACCTCGTCACCCACCATCAGGGTCTCACCGACCCGGCGAGTTAGAATCAGCATTCCTTTCTCCTCACGGATTTAAATCCAATACAACAGTCTGCAAAAAAGAAAACGGTGGCAGCCTCATGAATCTCAAGCGAGGCCTTCACCCAAGTATTGACTAGTGTGGGCAGAAAGAAAGTCCATCCACGCCAACCAAAAAGACGAAAGGCGCGCAATAGTGCGCGCCTTTCGGGCAATGCCTCAGTCGCCCTGTCGGGCCGGGGCATCCAGTTCGAAGGCAGTGTGCAGAGCACGCACCGCCAACTCCAGGTATTTCTCCTCGATCACCACGGACACCTTGATTTCCGAGGTAGAGATCATCTGGATATTGATATTTTCCTTGGCCAGGGCCTCGAACATGCGGCTGGCAACCCCTGCATGGGAGCGCATGCCGACACCGACGATCGACACCTTGGTGATATTGGCGTCGCCAATCACTTCGCGGGCGCCCAGCTCACGCGCGGTATTTTCCAGCACTTGCTGCGCGGCCTGATAATCGTTGCGGTGCACGGTGAAGGTGAAATCGGTGGTGTTATCGTGCGCCACGTTCTGCACGATCATGTCGACTTCGATATTGGCGGCACTGACAGGGCCGAGAATCTTGAACGCCACGCCCGGGATGTCCGGTACGCCACGGATAGTCAGCTTGGCTTCGTCGCGATTGAAAGCGATGCCGGAGATGATCGGCTGTTCCATGGATTCCTCTTCATCAAGGGTAATGAGGGTGCCCGGACCCTCTTTGAAGCTGTGCAATACGCGCAGCGGGACGTTGTACTTGCCGGCGAATTCCACCGAGCGGATTTGCAGCACCTTGGAACCCAGGCTGGCCATCTCCAGCATTTCTTCGAAGGTGATCTTCTCCAGGCGCCGAGCCTGGGGCACCACCCGCGGATCGGTGGTGTAGACGCCATCGACGTCCGTGTAGATCTGGCACTCGTCGGCCTTCAGCGCCGCCGCCAGGGCCACACCCGTGGTGTCGGAACCACCGCGCCCGAGCGTGGTGATATTGCCGTGCTCGTCCACCCCCTGGAAACCGGCGACCACCACCACACGACCGACCTTGAGGTCGGCACGCAGCTTCTGATCGTCGATCTGCAGGATACGCGCCTTGTTGTGCGCGCTGTCGGTGAGAATACGCACCTGGTTGCCGGTGTAGGACACCGCCGGCACGCCGCGGCGAATCAGCGCCATGGTCAACAGGGCAATGGTCACCTGCTCGCCGGTGGACAGCATCACGTCGAGCTCACGCGGCACCGGCTGATCATCGCTCGCCTGTTTGGCCAGCTCGACCAACCGATTGGTTTCACCGCTCATGGCGGAAACCACGACCACAATGTCATCGCCGTTTTCGCGGAACTTCTTCACCTTGTCGGCCACCTGCTGAATCCGCTCAACAGTGCCGACGGAGGTGCCGCCAAATTTCTGTACGATCAAAGCCATTTCAAAGCCGCCTCAGCCCGTGAAGGGCGCCCATTAAACATTCAACTCAATATGCTGCCAAGGGCTACCGGGCGTTTTCCGGGCCTTGGGCTCGACACTTACAGAGCTTGCTCGACAAAGCTTGCGGCCAGCGCCAAGGCGCCATCCAGCGCGCCGGCATCGGTGCCGCCGCCCTGCGCCATATCCGGACGACCGCCGCCCTTGCCGCCGACTGCCGCCGCGGCCTGCTTCATCAGCTCGCCGGCCTTGAGTTTGCTGGTCAGATCCTGGGTCACACCGGCCACCAGCACGACCTTGTCGTCCTGCACGCCGCCGAGCAGGATCACCGCGCTGCCGAGCTTGTTCTTCAACTGGTCGACCATGGCCAGCAAGGCCTTGCCATCCCGGCCGTCGACCCGCGCACTGAGCACCTTGACGCCCTTGACCTCCACGGCAGAGCCGGCCAGATCGTTGCCGGCCGCACTGGCGGCCTTGGCCTTGAACTGCTCCAGCTCTTTTTCCAACTGACGATTGCGCTCGAGCATGGCAATCAGCTTGTCCAGCAGGTTGTCGCGGCTGCCCTTGACCAGCGCGGCGGCCTCCTTCAACTGTTCTTCGGCGGCATTCAGGTAGGCGAAAGCAGCCGCACCGGTGACCGCCTCGATACGCCGCACCCCCGCCGCCACACCGCCTTCGCTGGTGATCTTGAACAGGCCGATGTCGCCGGTACGGGATACGTGAGTGCCGCCACAGAGCTCGACGGAGAAGTCACCGCCCATGCTCAGCACCCGCACTTCATCGCCGTACTTCTCGCCGAACAGCGCCATGGCGCCTTTTTGCTTGGCGGTTTCGATATCGGTCTCGAGGGTTTCCACGGCGCTGTTGTTGCGCACCTGGGTGTTGACGATATCTTCCAGGGCCTTCAGCTGCTCCGGCGTGATCGCCTCGAAGTGACTGAAGTCGAAACGCAGACGCTGACTGTCGACCAGCGAGCCTTTCTGCTGCACGTGCTCGCCGAGCACCTGACGCAGCGCGGCGTGCAGCAGGTGCGTCGCCGAATGGTTGAGCGCGGTGGCCTGACGCACGCCGGCGTCGACTTCGGCATTGATCGCGGCACCCAGGCTCAAACCGCCCTTGGCGACGATACCGTGGTGCAGGAAAGCACCGCCGGCCTTGGTGGTGTCGCGCACATCGAAGCGCACGCTGGCCGCCTCATCGAGCAGAAACCCGCAGTCGCCGACCTGGCCACCGGATTCGGCATAGAACGGCGTCCGGTCGAGGACCACGACACCCTCCTCACCCTCATCGAGGCTGTCCACCGCAGCGCCGTCCTTGAACAGCGCAATGATCTTGCCGCTGCCGCTGGTGCCTTGATAACCAAGGAACTCGGTGTCGCTGTCGACCTTGACCAGGGCGTTGTAATCCATACCGAAGGCACTGGCGGAACGGGCGCGCTCGCGCTGGGCCTGCATTTCGCGCTCGAAGCCGCTCTCGTCCAGGGTCAGGCCGCGCTCGCGGGCGATATCGGCCGTCAGGTCGTAGGGAAAACCATAGGTGTCATACAGCTTGAACACCGTCTCGCCGGGGATCAGCTTGCCCTTGAGCCCGACCAGATCCTGCTCGAGAATCCTCAGCCCCTGCTCCAGGGTCTTGGCGAACTGCTCTTCTTCGGCTTTCAGCACGCGCTCGATCTGCGCCTGCTGCTGCTTCAGTTCCGGGAAGGCTTCGCCCATCTCGGCCGCCAAGGCCGCAACTATCCGGTAGAAGAAGCTGCCCTTGGCGCCCAGCTTGTTACCGTGACGGCAGGCGCGCCGGACGATCCGGCGCAGCACATAGCCGCGGCCTTCGTTGGACGGGGTGACGCCGTCGGCGATCAGGAAGCTGCAGGAGCGGATATGGTCGGCCACCACCTTCAGCGAGGCCTGGCCCTCGTTGGTGCAGCCGATGGCCTCGGCCGAGGCGTTCAGCAGGCTCTGGAACAGGTCGATCTCGTAGTTCGAGTTGACGTGCTGCAGCACCGCGCTGATGCGCTCCAGGCCCATGCCGGTGTCCACGCTCGGCGCCGGCAGCGGATGCAGCACGCCGTCCGCGGTGCGGTTGAACTGCATGAACACGTTGTTCCAGATCTCGATGTAGCGATCGCCATCTTCTTCCGGCGAGCCGGGCGGGCCGCCCCAGATGTGCTCGCCATGATCGAAGAATATCTCGGTGCAAGGGCCGCACGGGCCGGTATCGCCCATGGTCCAGAAGTTGTCGGAGGCATAGGGCGCGCCCTTGTTGTCGCCGATGCGGATCATCCGCTCGGCCGGCACGCCGATTTCCTTGTTCCAGATGCCGTAGGCTTCGTCGTCGTTGGCATAGACGGTGACCCAGAGCTTGTCCTTGGGCAGGTTCAGCCAGCGCTCGCTGGTCAGGAATTCCCAGGCGAAGTGGATGGCGTCGCGCTTGAAGTAATCGCCGAAGCTGAAATTACCGAGCATCTCGAAGAAGGTGTGGTGGCGCGCGGTATAGCCGACGTTTTCCAGGTCATTGTGCTTGCCGCCGGCGCGCACGCATTTCTGGCTAGTCGCGGCACGGGTGTAGGCGCGTTTTTCCAGGCCCAGGAAGCAGTCCTTGAACTGGTTCATCCCGGCGTTGGTGAACAGCAGGGTCGGGTCGTTGCCCGGAATCAGGGAGCTGGAAGCGACACGGGTGTGCCCCTTCTCTTCGAAGAAGCTGAGGAAAGCTTCACGGATTTCAGCGCTTTTCATAGGGTCATCCACGGAAACAGGCGGCCAGGGCAAAGCCGGCAACAAAGACTGCGTGAAAGCGTAGCGAGCGAAGGCTAGGCAAGGCAAAAACAGGCGAAAAAGCGCAGTTTACGCGCTGTAAATGAGCATTTTTAGCCTGTTTTTAACGCCGCATAGCCGAGCGCAGTAGCTTTCACGCAGCCTGCAAAGGGCCGCATTATATCGGGCCTGTAGCATCGGTACAGCGGGTTTATCAATAGATAACGGCTATTGTCCTTCTTGCCACTCGGGGGCGGCGCCGGACACGACGGCCGCCACCCCAATACAACGTCAGTCCGCAGAGTGGCTGCGCCGCCGCCACGGCAACGAGCAGGCCTGCATTGCGGCCGCGGCTCAGGCGTTGCCCGACAGCTTGAGCCGCGCCGCCTGGGTGAAATCCAGCATGCGCTTGAGCGGCTTGATCGCCTTGGGGATCAGCGCGGGGTCGACGAAGATCTCGTTGCTGCCTTCGCGCAGGCTCTGCAGGGTGCGCTGCAGGGTGTTCATCGCCATCCACGGGCAGTGCGCGCAGCTGCGGCAGGCGGCGCCGTTACCGGCGGTCGGCGCCTCGATGAACTCCTTGTCCGGGCACAGCTGCTGCATCTTGTAGAAGATGCCGCGGTCGGTGGCGACGATGAAGGTCTGGTTCGGCAGGTGCTGGGCCGCCGCGATCAACTGGCTGGTCGAGCCAACCGCATCGGCCAGGTCGATCACCGCCGTCGGCGACTCCGGGTGCACCAGCACGGCGGCGTCCGGGTACAGGGCCTTCATGTCCTCGAGTTGCTTGGCCTTGAACTCCTCGTGGACGATGCAGGCGCCGTCCCACAGCAGCATGTCGGCACCGGTCTTGTTCTGGATGTAACGCCCCAGGTGCTGGTCCGGCGCCCAGATGATGCTTTCGCCGTTGTCCATCAGGTGCTCGACGATCTCCACCGCGCAACTGGAGGTCACCACCCAGTCGGCACGCGCCTTCACCGCCGCCGAGGTATTGGCGTAGACCACCACGGTGCGCTGCGGGTGCTGGTCGCAGAGCGCGGCGAACTCCTCCACCGGGCAGCCCAGATCCAGCGAACAGGTCGCCTCCAGGGTCGGCATCAGCACACGTTTTTCCGGATTGAGGATCTTCGCCGTCTCGCCCATGAACTTGACCCCGGCCACCAGCACGGTCTGCGCCGAGTGCTGATTGCCGAAGCGGGCCATTTCCAGGGAGTCGGACACGCAACCGCCGGTCTCTTCGGCCAAGGCCTGCAAGACCGGGTCGCAGTAGTAGTGGGCAACCAGCACCGCATTCTGCTTTTTCAGCTCGGCGGCAATCTCGGCGCGGTAGAAGGCCTCCTGCTCGGGCGTCAGCGGCTTGGGCTGCTTGGCGTCCAGATGAGCCTGGACCAGGAGGCGTTCGGAAATCTGCGTCATGTCATCAGGCCCTGTACAGGTCGATCAGCGGGGGTTCGAGTATACCCGCCAGATTGACTACGCGAGAGCAGATTGGACAGGCATACGGGGAGAAAAGCACGCGGCAACAAAGAAATCCTGCGGCCTCTAGAGCCGCAGGATTTTCATAATAGTTTGATCTTAAAAGACTTTGCAAATACGCCCACAGGCGTTGCCCGGCTATGCGCAGCGAACACCCAGCGCAGGCCGCGGGCGAATCGCAGGATGCGCCCAGGCAGTCACTGCCGAAGGAAATCCACTACCGCCTGGGTGAATGCCGCGCCCGCCTCGACATTGGACAGGTGCGCGGCATGCAGCTCGAGCAGCTGCGCGCCAGCGATCTGCTGCTGCAGGAAGCGACCATCGGCCGGGGTGGTGACCGGATCGGCAGCGCCGCAGACGATCAGCGTCGGCAGCTCGATCGCAGCCAGTTGCTCGCGAAAATCGGCATCGCGTACCGCCGCGCAATTGCCGGCATAGCCCTGGGCCGAGGTGGCCGCCAGCATCGCGGTGATGTGCTTGGCCTGTGCCGGCTCGGCCGCTGCGAACGCGGGGGTGAACCAGCGGGCAATGGACGCATCGCGCAGGTCGCGCATGGCCTGCTGGCCACCTTGCAACACGCTGTCGATGCGGCTGTTCCACACCTCGTCGTTGGCAATCTTGGCTGCGGTGTTGCACAGCACCAGCTTGTGCAGACGCGCGCCGGCATTGATGCCCAGCCACTGGCCGATCAGCCCACCCATGGACAGGCCACAGAACGAAGCCTGGCGGATATCCAGGTGATCGAGCAGGGCCAGCACATCGTGGCCCAGTTGCTCGATGCTGTAGAAACCCGCACTGACCTGCGACTGGCCGTGGCCGCGGGTGTCGTAGCGCAGCACCCGGAAATGCGCGGTAAAGGCCGGCATCTGTGCATCCCACATACCCAGGTCGGTGCCCAGGGAATTGCTCAGCAGCAGCACCGGCGCGTCAGCCGGGCCTTCGAGTTGGTAATTCAGGTCGCCAGCGGCGAGGTGGACAACAGGCACGGCAAAACTCCTTCAAATGAATAGGACTCGATGTTCGGCCAGGCGCGTGCAACCCAACGACGCGCCTGGCCGAGTCG
>NZ_JBFIIG010000056.1:0-23137 GCF_041601375.1 Pseudomonas sp.
GCCGCCTGCGCGTACTCGCCGAACTCTGTGCCAGCAACTGATAAGGACATCGATGAACAACCCTGCCAGTCATTACGTTGAAGAAACCGCTTTCGGTTTCTGGTTCCTGCAGAGCCGCGTCTGGCAGCAGCATGTGCTGCGGGTGGCGATCGACGACCTCAAGCGCCTGATCGACACGCCGCTGCCCAGCGCCGCGGTGCTGCTGGATGCCGGTTGCGGCCAGGGCAAGTCCTTCCGCCTGCTGCAGGCGGCGTTCGCGCCGGCGCAACTGATCGGCCTGGATGCCGACCCGCACAGCCTCGAATGCTCGCGCCGCGAGGCCGAGCGCCAGGGTCTGCCCGTGCGCCTGCTCGCCAGCGACTGCGCGGCGATCCAGCTGGGCGATGCCAGCGTCGACCTGCTCTTCTGTCACCAGACCTTCCACCACCTGGTCGAGCAGGAACGGGCCCTCGCCGAATTCTGGCGCGTGCTCAAGCCCGGCGGCCTGCTGCTGTTCGCCGAGTCGACCAAGTTCTATATCGATACCTGGGTGATCCGCTGGCTGTTCCGCCATCCGATGCAGGTGCAGAAGAGCGCCGGGCAATACCTCGACATGCTGCGCGGCCAGGGCTTCGAATTTGCCGAAGCCAACGTCTCCTACCCCTACCTGTGGTGGAGCCGTTCCAGGGACTTCGGCCTGCTCGAACGCTGGGGCCTGCGCCAGCCCAACCCGATCGGCCAGCGTGACGAAACCCTGGTCAACCTGGTGGCGCGCAAGCCGCTGGAGCGCCCCCAACCATGAGCCGTCTGTTGCTCCTCGGCATTTGCCTGCTGCTGAGCGCCTGCGCGGCGCGCACGCCACTGCCCTCGACCCCACCCGAACTCACGGCGTTACTGCCGGCGACCCTGCAGATTCGGCGCGAGCAGGCCGGCGAGCAGCAGTTCTGGTGGCTGGTGGTGGTGCAGGCCGAGGCTTCGAGCCTGCGCTGGTCGCTGTTCGATCCGCTCGGCGTACCCCTGGCGCGCCAGCTGTTGCAGGATGGCGCCTGGCGGGCCGACGGCCTGCTGCCGCCCAACGGCGAAGCACGCGAGCTGTTCGCCGCCCTGCTGTTCGCCCTGACCCCGGCCGATGCCCTGGCCGCCAGCTATGCGCCCGCGACCTGGCAATTGCTCGCCGATGGTCAGCGCCGGCTTACCCCCGACTGGCGAATCCGCTACCGTGCGCCCCTGGATTTCACCCTGAACCATGCGCAAGACCTGAGTTACCGGGTCAACGTGCTCTCCGACCAGGAGATTCCCTGATGCCCGGCTACCTCAACGCCCTCGGCCTGATCTGCGCCCTCGGCCAGAACAAGCAGGCCGTCGCCGATGCCCTGTTCGCCGGCGACGCCAGCGGCATGCGCGCGCAGGACGACTGGGTCAGCGACCGCAGCCTGACGGTAGGCGCAGTGACTGCCGAGCTGCCGCCGATGCCGGACGGCATGCAGGCCTCGCTCAGCCGCAACAATCAGCTGCTGCTGGCCGCCGCGCTGCAGATCGAGCCGCAGATCCGCGCCGTGATCGCCCAGCACGGCGCCGCACGGGTCGGCGTGGTGCTCGGCACCAGCACCTCGGGCATTCACGAAGCCAGCCAGGGCATCGCCCGCTTCGTCCACGACGGTGTGCTGCCGGCGGACTACCGCTACGCCCAACAGGAAATCGCCGCCCCCGCCATCTTTCTCGCCGAGTGGCTCGGCCTCAGCGGCCCGGCCTACTGCCTGTCGACCGCCTGCACCTCCAGCGCCCGCGCCCTGCTCAGCGCCCAGCGCCTGCTGCAGCAGGGCATCTGCGATGCCGTGCTGTGCGGCGGGGTGGACAGCCTGTGCCGCCTGACCCTGAACGGTTTCACCGCGCTGGAAGCGGTGGCTGCCGAACGCTGCAATCCGTTCTCGCTGAATCGCCGGGGCATCAACATCGGCGAAGCGGCGGCGTTGTTCGTCATGACCCGCGCGCCCCTGAGCCAAGTAGCGACAGACGCTGCGGAGCGGCCGATCGCCCTGCTCGGCGGCGGCGCCAGCTCCGACGCCCATCATATTTCCGCACCCCACCCTGAGGGCCTCGGCGCCCAGCAGGCGATGCGCAAGGCCCTGGCCGCCGCTGGCGTCAGCGCCGAACAGATCGACTACCTGAACCTGCACGGCACCGCCACCCAGCACAACGATGCGATGGAAAGCCTGGCGGTACAGGCCGTGTTTCCCCAAGGCGTGCCCTGCTCTTCGAGCAAGCCGCTGAGCGGCCATACCCTGGGCGCCGCCGGGGCGCTGGAAGCTGCCTTCTGCTGGCTGACCCTGAGCGCCTATAACCGCGATCAGCGCCTGCCGCCGCATCTGTGGGATGGCCAGGCCGATCCGCAGCTGCCGCGCCTGCAACTGGTCGACGGGCATGCCGCGGTCGCCAGACGCCCGCATCGACTGATGAGCAACTCGTTCGCCTTTGGCGGCAGCAACCTGTCGCTGATTCTCGGAGCCCTGCCATGAGCCTGTGGCCCATCGCCGAATTACTGCCGCATGCCGGCGACATGATTCTGCTCGACGAGGTGCTGCACTTCACCGAGGAGACGGTGCAAACCCGCCTGTGCGTGCGCCCCGGCGGCCTGTTCAATCAAGCCGACGGCAGCCTGCCGGCCTGGGTCGGCATCGAGCTGATGGCGCAGAGTGTGGCCGCCTACGCCGGCTGTCAGGCCCGCCAGGCCGGCGTGCCGGTGCAGCTGGGCTTTCTCCTCGGCACGCGCAATTTCCAATGCAACGTCGAGCGCTTCCCCGTCGGCGTCGAGCTGCAGATCAAGGCGCTGCGCTCGTTGCAGGACGACAATGGCATGGGCGTGTTCGAGTGCCAGCTGGAGGGCCCCGGCATCCAGGCCATCGCCCGCCTTAATGTATTCTGTCCACCGCAGATCGCCAGCTACCTTCACGAACACCCCCAGGAAAGCGCCCCATGACCGCCCCACAAGACCCGATTCTGGTCGCCGCTTCCCGCCGCGGCCATAGCGCCCGAGCCAGCGTGGCAAGTCGCCTAGCGCATTTTCGAGAGATCGCACATGACTGACCCGATTCTGGTCACCGGCTCCAGCCGCGGCATTGGCCGGGCCATCGCCCTGCGTCTGGCCCGGGCCGGCTTCGATATCGTCCTGCACTGCCGCGCGCGCCGCGATGAGGCCGAGGCGGTGCAGGCGCAGATCCGGGCGCTGGGCCGCCAGGCGCGCATCCTGCAGTTCGACGTCGCCGACCGCGCCGCCTGCCGGCAAGCGCTCGAAGCCGATATCGAAACCCACGGCGCCTATTACGGTGTGGTGTGCAACGCAGGCCTGACCCGCGACGGCGCCTTTCCGGCGCTGAGCGAAGATGACTGGGATCGGGTGCTGCGCACCAACCTCGACGGTTTCTACAACGTCCTGCACCCGCTGTGCATGCCGATGATCCGCCGGCGTCAGCCGGGACGCATAGTCTGCATCACCTCGGTGTCCGGGCTGATCGGCAACCGCGGCCAGGTCAACTACAGCGCGTCCAAGGCCGGGGTGATCGGGGCGGCCAAGGCCCTGGCGATCGAACTGGGCAAGCGCCGGATCACGGTCAACTGCGTGGCGCCGGGGCTGATCGACACCGAGATCGTCGACGCGCAGGTGCCGGTCGAGGAAATCCTCAAGATGATCCCCGCCGCGCGCCTGGGTACCCCGGAAGAAGTGGCCGGGGCGGTGAATTTTCTGATGTCCGAGGAGGCGGCCTACATTACCCGCCAGGTCCTCGCGGTGAATGGCGGACTGTGTTGATGAACGGTAAACGAGTTGTGGTCACCGGCATGGCCGGCGTTACCTCGCTGGGCAACGACTGGGCGAGCATAGAAGCGGCGTTCCGCGAGGGCCGCAGCGGCATTCGCTATATGCACGAGTGGGATCGCTTCACGGAACTGAACACCCGCCTCGGCGGCCCGCTGGACGATTTCGTCACGCCCAAGCATTGGACGCGCAAACAGACCCGCAGCATGGGCCGGGTGGCCAAACTGGCGGTGTATGCCGCCGAGCGCGCCCTGGACGATGCCGGCCTGCTCGGCGACGAGTCGATCACCGACGGGCGCATGGGCGTGGCCTGCGGCTCGTCCACCGGCAGCACCGAGGAAATCAAGGCCTTCGGCAACATGCTGCTCAACTCGGTGGCCGATGGCCTCAACGCCAACTCCTATATCCGCATGATGCCGCACACCACGGCGGCCAATATCAGCATCTTCTTCGGCCTCAAGGGCCGCCTGATCCCGACCTCGAGCGCCTGCACCAGCGGCAGCCAGGGCATCGGCTACGCCTACGAGGCGATCAAGTTCGGTCGCCTGCCGCTGATGCTCGCCGGCGGCGCCGAGGAACTCTGCCCGACCGAAGCCATGGTCTTCGACGCGCTCTACGCCACCAGCCTGAAGAACGACGCGCCGCAGAGCTCGCCGCGGCCCTATGACAGCGCTCGCGACGGCCTGGTGATCGGCGAAGGCGCCGGCATGCTGGTGCTGGAAGAGCTGGAGCACGCCCTGGCCCGTGGCGCCCGCATCCATGCCGAGATCGTCGGCTTCGGCTGCAACTCCGACGGCCAGCACGCCACCAAGCCGGAACTGCTGACCATGCGCGGCGCCATGCAGTTGGCCCTCGACGATGCCGGCCTGCTGCCGGCCGCCATCGGCTACGTCAACGGCCACGGCACCGCCACCGAGCAGGGCGACGTCGCCGAGTCCCTGGCCACCAGCGGCCTGTTCGGCCCGGCCATGCCGATCAGCTCGCAGAAGAGCTACCTCGGCCACACCCTGGGCGCCTGTGGTGCGCTGGAGTCTTGGTTCAGCATCGAGATGATGAACTCGGACAGCTACGTGCACACCCTCAACCTCGACGAGATCGACCCGGCCTGCGGCGAGCTGGACTACCTGCGCGGCGAATTCCGCCAGATGAGCAACCGCTATGTGATGAACAACAACTTCGCCTTCGGCGGGGTCAACACTTCGTTGATTTTCCGCCGCTGGTCAGAACGATGAACCCGCCGGACTGCCTGCATGCAGCCGCATGCAGCTACCAGCAAACAACACCTGCGCCCGTCAAGGAGACGACCATGCACCTGAAAAACTGGACCGCAGCCGCCCTGCTGCTCGCCGCCATCCCCACCATCAGCCAGGCCCGGGACACCGCCCACTTCCTGCCGTTCGACGCCGTCGTCCAGGAGGCGCTGAATGCCGGGCGCCTGGATGGCAGCGTGAAGTTCTACCTGGCCGGCAACAAGCCGGCGGGCAAGGTCAGCATTCTCAAGTCCGGGGTCAGCACCAGCCAGAAGACCAACGCCTTCAACAAGAGCGACGAAGCCGCCTGCCGCTGGGTCCTGCAATCGGCCCTGATCCGCCTGCAGAGCGCGGCCAAGGCGGCCGGCGCCAATGCCGTGGTGGATCTCGCCAGCAACTACAAGCACATCGAATACAAGGACAGCCAGAAGTACGAATGCCACGCCGGCGCGATCATGGCCGGGGTCGCCCTCAAGGGCAATCTGGCCAAGGTCGAGTAGCACTGCCGATACTTCGGCGTCCTCTGCGGCAGTTGCGCATGGCCAATACGCTGTACCGGCAGCAGAGCCTGGCGACCGCCCCAAGGCCCTGAGCAGGTAAGGTTTGCAACAAGCAGGGCGGACATGCGAAGGCTTGCCCGCCATTGGCCAATCAGCGGGCTTCATGGATCCTATGTTGACCTGCAAGGCCCGCTTTCGTAGCCCGGGTTCCAGACGGGCTACGATGCTGCATTCGTCACCGGGTGCAAAGCCGCCGTTAGCCCGTAGCCCGAATAAGCGCCAGCGCAATCCGGGAATGCCTTACCAGACGCCGGACAGCCCCACCACCTTAACGGTGATAGGCCGCCGACAACTCGTGCACCGCCTCGAGGAAGGCGCCGGCATGGGCCGGGTCGACTTCCGGGGTGATGCCGTGGCCGAGGTTGAACACATGGCCCGAGCCCTGGCCGTAGCTGGCGAGGATGCGCGCCACCTCGGCGCGGATGGCGGCGGGCTGGGCATAGAGCACGGTCGGATCCATATTGCCTTGCAGGGCCACCTGGCCACCGACGCGGCGGCGGGCCTCGCCGATGTCGCAGCTCCAGTCCAGACCCAGGGCGTCGGCGCCGGTGGCCGCCATGGATTCCAGCCACAGGCCGCCGTTCTTGGTGAACAGGATCACCGGCACCTTGCGTCCGTCGTGCTCGCGGATCAGGCCGTCGACGATCTTCTGCATATAGGCCAGGGAGAACTCCTGATAGGCCGCCGACGACAGGTTGCCGCCCCAGGTGTCGAAGATCTGCACCGCCTGGGCACCGGCCAGGATCTGCCCGTTGAGGTAGCCGATGACCGACTGCGTCAGCTTGTCGAGCAGCGCGTGCATGGCCTGGGGATTGTCGTAGAGCATGGCCTTGGACTTGCGGAAGTCCTTCGACGAGCCGCCTTCGACCATATAGGTGGCCAGGGTCCAGGGGCTGCCGGAGAAGCCGATCAGCGGCACCCGGCCGTTCAGCTCGCGGCGGATGGTGCGCACCGCGTCCATCACATAACCCAGGTCGGTTTCCGGGTCGGGGATCGGCAGGGCCTCGACATCGGCGGCGCTGCTGATGACTTTCTTGAAGCGCGGGCCTTCGCCGGTCTCGAAATACAGGCCCTGACCCATGGCATGGGGAATGGTCAGGATGTCGGAGAAGAGAATGGCCGCGTCCAGCTGCGGGTACCGATCCAGCGGCTGCAGGGTGACTTCGCAGGCGAACTCGGGGTTCATCATCAGCTTCATGAAATCGCCGGCCTTGGCCCGGCTGGCGCGGTACTCCGGCAGATAACGGCCGGCCTGACGCATCATCCACACCGGGGTGACGTCGACGGGCTGCTTGAGCAGGGCACGCAGGAAACGGTCGTTCTTCAGGGCGGTCATGGCAATTCCCGAGACATATGAAGGCAGTAAAAAAGTGCGGGCATTTTCGCAGACCGCAAAACAAAAGGCACGGCGGGTGCCGTGCCTTTTGTCTATAGGGTCAATTTGTCGCGGGTGAACTGCGTTTATCTAAGCGTCACGAGCGAAGGCCAGGCAAGGCGAAAGCAGGCGAGGAAGCGGAGTGTACGAGTTGTACATGAGCATTCCGAGCCTGCTTTCAACGCAGCATGGCCGAGCGCAGTAGCTTAGACGCCCAGGTAGTCCAGGATACCTTCGCCGGCGTTACGCCCCTCGAAGATCGCCGTCACCACCAGATCGGAACCGCGCACCATGTCGCCACCGGCGAAGATCTTCGGGTTGCTGGTCTGGTGCTTGAACTGGCTCTGCTCGGGCGCAACCACACGGCCCTGGCTGTCGGTGTCGATGCTGAACTGCTCGAACCAGGGCGCCGGGCTCGGGCGGAAGCCGAAGGCGATCAGCACGGCGTCGGCCGGGATGATCTCCTCGGAACCGGGGATCGGCTCGGGGCTGCGGCGACCGCGGGCATCCGGCTCGCCGAGACGGGTCTCGACCACCTTGACGCCTTCGACCCGGTCTTCGCCGACGATGGCGATGGGCTGGCGGTTGAACAGGAACTTCACCCCCTCTTCCTTGGCGTTCTTCACTTCCTTGCGCGAGCCCGGCATGTTTTCTTCGTCGCGGCGGTAGGCGCAGGTCACGCTCTTGGCGCCCTGGCGGATCGAGGTGCGGTTGCAGTCCATGGCGGTATCGCCGCCGCCGAGGACGACGATGCGCTTGCCCTTGGTGTCGATGAAGTCTTCGCCATTCTTCTCGAAACCGAGATTGCGGTTGACGTTGGCGATGAGGAAATCCAGGGCGTCGTACACGCCCGGCAGATCTTCGCCGGGGAAGCCGCCCTTCATGTAGGTGTAGGTGCCCATGCCCATGAACACGGCATCGTACTCATCCAGCAATTGCTGCATGGTGATGTCCTTGCCGATCTCGGTGTTCAGGCGGAACTCGATGCCCATGCCGCTGAAGACTTCGCGGCGATGGCTGAGCACGGTCTTTTCCAGCTTGAACTCGGGGATGCCGAAGGTCAGCAGACCACCGATCTCCGGATTCTTGTCGAACACCACCGGGGTCACGCCGCTGCGCACCAGTACATCGGCACAACCCAAGCCGGCCGGACCGGCACCGATGATGGCGACGCGCTTGCCGGTCGCAACGACCCGCGACATATCCGGACGCCAGCCCATGGCGAAGGCGGTGTCGGTGATGTACTTCTCCACCGAGCCGATGGTCACCGCGCCGAAGCCGTCGTTGAGGGTGCAGGCGCCCTCGCACAGACGATCCTGCGGACAGACGCGGCCGCAGACTTCCGGCAGGGTATTGGTCTGGTGCGACAACTCGGCGGCGGCGAGGATATTGCCCTCAGACACCAGCTTCAACCAGTTGGGAATGTAGTTGTGCACCGGGCACTTCCACTCGCAATAGGGGTTGCCGCAACCCAGGCAGCGGTGTGCCTGGTCGCAGGCCTGGGCCGGCTTGAAGTTGTCGTAGATCTCGACGAACTCTTTCTTGCGCTGACGCAACAGCTTCTTCTTCGGGTCTTTGCGCCCGACATCGATGAACTGGAAGTCGTTATTCAGACGTTCAGTCATAGCAAACCTCTTAACAGCAGCCCCAAGCCTTAAGCTTCAAGCTGCAAACGATCACGGTGAGCAGGCGAGCCTCGCGCCGCTTGGGGCTTGAGGCTTGCCGCTTGAAGCTCTGTTCTATTGCGGGTTGGCGCGGGTGCTGGAGAGCAGCGACTTCAGGCTCGCGGCCTTGGGCTTGACCAGCCAGAACTTGCGCAGGTAGTCATCCAGGTTCTCCAGCAGATGGCCACCCCACTCGCTGGCGGTCTCCTGCACATACTCGGCGAGCACACGCTGCAGGTGACTGCGGTAGGCCTCCATGGCCTCACTGTTGATGCGCTGGATCTCCACCAGTTCGTGGTTGACCTTGTCGTAGAAGCTGTTGTCCTGGTCGAGCACATAGGCGAAGCCGCCGGTCATGCCGGAACCGAAGTTGTAACCGGTCTTGCCCAGTACGCAGACGAAACCGCCGGTCATGTACTCGCAGCAATGGTCGCCGGTGCCTTCCACCACAGTGTGGGCACCGGAGTTGCGCACGGCGAAGCGCTCGCCCGCGGTGCCGGCGGCGAACAGTTTGCCGCCGGTGGCGCCGTACAGGCAGGTGTTGCCGATGATGGCGCTGTCCTGGGTCTTGAACGGGCTGCCCTGCGGCGGCACTATCACCAGCTTGCCGGCGGTCATGCCCTTGCCGACATAGTCGTTGGCATCGCCTTCCAGGTACAGGTTGAGGCCACCGGCGTTCCACACGCCGAAACTCTGGCCCGCAGTGCCCTTGAAGCGGAAGGTGATCGGCGCCTTGCTCATGCCTTTGTTGCCATGCACGCGGGCGATTTCGCCGGAGACGCGGGCGCCAATGGAACGGTCGCAGTTGCAGACTTCCAGCTCGAACTCGCCGCCGCTGGCGGCATCGATCGCCGGCTTGGCCAATTCGACCATCTTCTCGGCCAGCAGGCCCTGATCGAACGGCGGATTCCTGTCGACCAGACAGAACTGCGGCTTGTCGGCCGCGATCTGATCGCTGCCGAGCAACGGGCTCAGGTCCAGGTGATTCTGCTTGGCGGTCTCGCCCGGCAGGATCTCCAGCAGGTCGGTACGCCCGATCAGCTCTTCGAGGCTGCGCACGCCGAGCCTTGCCAGCCACTCGCGGGTCTCTTCGGCGACATAGGTGAAGAAGTTCATCACCATCTCGACGGTGCCGATGAAGTGGTCCTTGCGCAGCTTGTCGTTCTGCGTGGCGACGCCGGTGGCGCAGTTGTTCAGGTGGCAGATACGCAGGTACTTGCAGCCCAGGGCGATCATCGGCGCGGTGCCGAAGCCGAAGCTCTCGGCGCCGAGGATGGCCGCCTTGACCACGTCCAGACCGGTCTTCAGGCCGCCGTCGGTCTGCACCCGCACCTTGCCGCGCAGGTCGTTGCCGCGCAGGGTCTGGTGGGTTTCCGCCAGGCCCAGTTCCCAGGGCGCGCCGGCGTACCTGATCGAACTCAGCGGTGAGGCGCCGGTGCCGCCATCGTAGCCGGAGATGGTGATCAGGTCGGCATAGGCCTTGGCCACGCCGGCGGCGATGGTGCCGACGCCGGCTTCCGCCACCAGCTTGACCGAGACCAGCGCGGCCGGGTTGACCTGCTTGAGGTCATAGATCAGCTGCGCCAGGTCTTCGATCGAATAGATGTCGTGGTGCGGCGGCGGCGAAATCAGGGTCACGCCGGGTACGGCGTAACGCAGCCGCGCGATCAGGCCGTTGACCTTGCCGCCGGGCAGCTGGCCGCCCTCGCCGGGCTTGGCGCCCTGGGCCACCTTGATCTGCAGCACTTCGGCGTTGACCAGGTATTCCGGGGTCACGCCGAAGCGGCCGGTGGCCACCTGCTTGATCTTCGAGCTGCGCACGGTGCCGTAGCGGGCCGGATCTTCGCCGCCCTCACCGGAGTTGGAGCGTGCGCCCAGGCGGTTCATCGCCTCGGCAATGGCTTCATGGGCCTCGGGCGACAGCGCGCCGAGAGAAATACCGGCGGAGTCGAAGCGCTTGAAAATGGCCTCCAGCGGCTCGACCTGCTCGAGAGCCAGGGGTTGCTCGGCCAGTTTCAGCTGGAGCAGGTCGCGCAGCATCGATACCGGACGGGTATCGACCAGGGCGCTGTATTCCTTGTACTTCTCGTAGCTGCCCTGCTGTACGGCGACCTGCAGGGTGCTGACCACATCGGGGTTGTAGGCATGGTATTCGCCGCCATAGACGAACTTGAGCAGGCCGCCCTGCTGGATCGGCTTGCGGTTGTTCCAGGCCTCTCCGGCGAGCATTTTCTGCTCGGCTTCGAGGTCGACGAAACGCGCACCCTTGATCCGGCTGGCCACGTCGCGGAAGCACAGCTCGGTGACCTCATCGGCCAGGCCGACCGCCTCGAACAGCTGTGCGCCGCGGTACGAGGCCACGGTGGAGATGCCCATCTTCGACAGGATCTTCAGCAAGCCCTTGGAGATGCCCTTGCGGTAATACTTGAACACTTCGTAAAGATCGCCGAGCACTTCGCCGGTGCGGATCAGGTCGCCCAGCACTTCGTAGGCCAGGAACGGATAGATCGCCGAGGCACCGAAGCCGAGCAGCACCGCATAGTGGTGCGGGTCGCGGGCGGTGGCGGTTTCGACCAGGATGTTGCAGTCGCAACGCAGGCCCTTCTCGGTCAGGCGATGGTGCACGGCACCGGTGACCAGCGCCGCATGGGCCGGCAGCTTGCCCGGGGCGATATGCCGGTCGCTCAGCACCAGCAACACCTTGCCGCTGCGTACCGCTTCCTCGGCCTGGTCGGCCATGTTGCGCACGGCCGCTTCGAGACCGACGGACTCGTCGTAGTTCATGTCGATCAGCTGACGCTCGAAGCCCGGACGCTCCAGGGTCATCAGGCTGCGCCATTTGGCCGGGGAGATCACCGGCGAGCTGAGAATCACCCGGATGGCATGGGCCGGCGACTCCTCGAAGATGTTGCGCTCGGCGCCCAGGCACACTTCCAGGGACATGACGATGGCTTCGCGCAGCGGGTCGATCGGCGGGTTGGTGACCTGGGCGAACTGCTGGCGGAAATAGTCGTAAGGCGAGCGTACGCGCTGGCTCAATACCGCCATGGGCGTATCGTCGCCCATCGAACCGACCGCTTCCTGGCCCTGCTCGGCCAATGGCCGCAGCACCTGGTCACGTTCCTCGAAGGTGACCTGGTACATCTTCATGTACTGCTTGAGCTGGTCGACGTCATAGAACGCCGAACCGTGATCGTTGTCTTCCAGGGTGGCCTGGATGCGCTGGGCATTCTTGCGCAGCCACTGCTTGTAGGGGTGGCGCGACTTCAACCGGTTGTCGATGTCGTCGGTACCCAAGACCTGACCGGTCTCGGTGTCCACGGCGAGGATCTGCCCCGGACCGACCCGGCCCTTGGCGATCACGTCCTCGGGCTGGTAATCCCACACGCCGATTTCCGACGCCAGGGTGATATAGCCAT
Organism: Pseudomonas sp.; assembly: GCF_041601375.1. Taxonomy (GTDB): domain Bacteria; phylum Pseudomonadota; class Gammaproteobacteria; order Pseudomonadales; family Pseudomonadaceae; genus Aquipseudomonas. The sequence continues at coordinate 12,059 of NZ_JBFIIG010000056.1, forward strand.
TGCTGGTGGTGACCCAGCGCGCCGGGCGCAGGCCATTGCGATCGAGCAGGCAGACGGCATAGCGGCCGTCGGTCAGCACCACGCCGGCCGGACCATCCCAGGGCTCCATGTGCATGGAGTTGTATTCGTAGAACGCGCGCAGGTCGGCGTCCATGGTCTCGACGTTCTGCCAGGCGGGCGGAATTATCATGCGCACGCCGCGGAACAGGTCGATGCCGCCGGTGACCATCATCTCGAGCATGTTGTCCATGCTCGACGAGTCGGAACCGACGCGATTGACCAACGGGCCCAGTTCGTCCAGGTCGGCGAGCTGTTCGTTGCTGAACTTGCTGCGACGGGCCTGGGCCCAGTTGCGGTTGCCGGTGATGGTGTTGATCTCGCCGTTGTGCGCGAGAAAGCGGAACGGTTGCGCCAGCGGCCACTTCGGCAGGGTGTTGGTGGAGAAGCGCTGGTGGAACACGCAGATCGCGGTCTGCAGGCGTTCGTCACCCAGGTCCGGGTAGAACTGCTGCAGGTCGGCCGGCATCATCAGGCCTTTATAGATGATGGTCTTGTGCGAGAAGCTGCAGATGTAGTGCTCGCTGTCTGCCGCATTGCTCACCGACGAACGGCGGCGGGCGCTGAACAGTTTGGTGGCGAATTCCTGATCGCTGAGCCCCTCGCCGCCGACGAACACCTGTTCGATCTGCGGCAGGCGATCCAGGGCCAGGCGGCCGAGCACGCTGGTGTCGATCGGCACCTGGCGCCAGCCGACCAGAGTCAGGCCGGCCGCCAGGATTTCACGATCCATGTTGTCGCGCGCGGCTTCGGCTTTTACCGGGTCCTGGTTAAAGAACACCATGCCCACGGCGTACTGCTTGGGCAGTTCGACGGAAAAATGCTCCTGGGCCACGGCGCGCAGGAAGGCATCGGGTTTCTGGATCAACAGGCCACAGCCATCACCCGTCTTGCCATCGGCGTTGATCCCGCCACGGTGGGTCATGCATGTCAGCGCTTCGATAGCGGTCTGCAGCAGGTGATGGCTAGCCTCGCCCTGCATATGGGCGATCAGGCCGAAGCCGCAGTTATCCTTGAACTCATCAGGACGGTACAAACCTGCTTTCATAGGGACTCTCACCAGGCTGCCTCTCAAGGAGGCAAATTGCTTTCTAATTCAAATACTTACCGTGCGCACAGGGCATAGCACCGGCTTTGCGCAGGCAAAACGGAGGTCATTGTACATATCCACCAAGGCCGTCACAAATCGGCGTGACGACCCACTGCAAGCTTATGTCGCGAAAACGAAGGAATCGACCGGGCGGTCATGCTACCGATCTGCGAACAGCCAGGCGCCACCCCGGCCGCGCACACCAGCCAGCCAAGCAGCGCACAATCAAGCATAGCGGCCGCTAACGAGCCTGGGTCATCTCATGCCTGATACTGGCAAACGTGCGCGGCCAAGGCTTGCCGGCCTGCACCTTGCCCGGCAAGCTTTTCAAGGCAACCTGAGCGGCCTCGCGAGTGCCGAAACTACCATAGGTCACGACATACAGCGGCTGACCTTGATGCAGCTTCTTGAAATAGTGGTACTGCGCACCGTACTCACGGACAAACGCCTGGGCGCTATCCTCTGCGCGCGCACCGAGTATTTGCAGGGTATAGCGCGAGCCCGCCTGAGCAGCGTACCAGTCATCGACCGCCACAGCCTTAGCCGGCGCAGCGGCTACCGGCTTCGGTGCAGGCGCCACCACCGGCGCGGGCGGCGCGACCGCGGCAACCGCTGCAGGCACTGGCGTCACCGGCACGGCAGGCGGAGCCGGGGCTATCGACGCAATCGGCGCCTCACGCTCATCGACCAGCACACCAACAGCACTCGAACCGGCAACATCCGCGACATCGGCCTCCTCGACCCCGCTCAAGCCAGCAGCGCGGGCCAAAGGCTCGCGTATAACCGGCTGAGCCTCACCCACCAGGGGCAGCGGGACGGGCTTATTGCCGCCCTCGAACTCGACTGCCGGTGCGCCAGCAGCCGCAGGCTCGGAAGCCGTGGCATCGACCACAGGCTGCTCGATCGGTTCGAGCGGCAACTGGGTCATGACAGGCATAGGTGCCGCGTCATCCGGGCGCCCCTGCATCAGCCAGGCCGCCAAGACCCCAAGCCCAACCACCGCCAATGCCAGCAAATGCTTGCGCGGCAGGTTGAATGCAAAGCCTGTGCGCCTGGCGGCACCGCGCTGAACCCGCATGGCCTCGATCAAGGTGTCGCGGGCAACCTGATTAATCGCCCCGGGCCAGCCTGCGGACTGCTCATGAATGGCGGTGATCTGCTCATCCGCCAACAACTCGAGCCCGCGCCCGGCCCCCTCTAGCCGCTGCGCCAGGTACTCACGCGTTTCATCTTCGCTGTAAGGCTGCAACTCGATGGCATGGAAGCATTCCTCACCATCGGCCAGCCGCTCGAGCCGCGCAATCAACTCGGGCTCGGCAAACAGGAAAACATGCGGCCGCCCTTCGCTGTTGCCCGCCGCCAGAGCCAGCAAGCTGGCCAGCGCGGCATCACTCAGCTGCTCCGCATCGTCGACCAGCAAGTAGACGTCCTGCCCAGTCAAGGCCAACTGGCCGACCTGCGCCAGGATCGCCTCTGGCTCCGACTGTTGGATCTGCAGACCCTGGGCCACCTGACGCAGAATGCCCGCCGCATCGGCTGCGCCCTGGGCGGAAACAACCACACTGTGCACAGCCTGCTTGTTGGTGCTGGCCACCAGCGCCTGACGCAGCAGGGTCTTGCCACTCCCCTGAGGGCCGCAGACCAGCAACAGCAACTGACTGTAACGTGCAAGGTGATGCAACTGCCCCAGCACCGGCTTGCGCTGGGCCGGAAAAAACTTGAAGCCCGGCACACGCGCCGCAAAGGGGTCGTGGCTGAACTGGTAATGATCGAGAAAAGCCTCGTCAGCATGCAAACTGGTCATTGGACACTCATTAATGTTCAAGCTGATCCACCAGCGCTGCGTAATCTACGCTCAGCGTGGCATTCAAAATTTCGTGCGAAAAATCACCGGTCACTACGGCCTCGCCGATACGACGCAACAATACCAGTCGCAGCTGGCCATCCAGCACCTTCTTATCAACCGCCATGTGCGTCAAAAAATCTTCCGGCGTCATGCCTTGCGGCGGCACGACGGGCAAGCCCGCCGCCTGAAACAGCCGAATACCCCGATTGCGCTCGGCCAGCGAGATCCAACCCAGGCGCTGCGACATTTCCAACGCCATGACAGTACCCGCCGCCACCGCCTCGCCATGCAGCCAGACGCCATAGCCCTGCTGCGTCTCGATGGCATGACCGAAGGTATGCCCCAGATTGAGCGTGGCCCGCAGCCCCGCCTCCCGCTCATCGGCCCCGACAATCCTCGCCTTGGCCGCACAGGAGCGTTCGATTGCAGCAGTCAGCGCCTCCTGATCGAGCGCCCGCAGTGCAGGCATGTGCTGCTCGAGCCAGGTGAGAAAAGGCTCGTCACAGATCAAGCCATATTTGATCACCTCGGCCAGCCCCGCCGACAGCTCGCGCGGCGGCAACGTAGTCAGGCTGGCCGTATCGATCAAGACGGCTTGCGGCTGATAGAACGCCCCCACCATGTTCTTCCCGAGGGGATGGTTGATGCCGGTCTTGCCACCCACCGAGGAGTCGACCTGGGACAATAAGGTGGTCGGGATCTGGATGAAGTTGACCCCCCGCTGATAACAGGCCGCAGCAAAGCCGGCCATATCCCCGACGACCCCTCCGCCCAGGGCTATCACGGTCGTATGCCGGTCGTGCCGCGCGCCGAGCAGGCCATCGAAAATTTGCTGCAAGGTTTCCCAGGTTTTGAACACCTCGCCATCCGGCAAGACAATCGCGGTCACCGCATAACCGCCAAGTGCAGCCTTGAGGGCATCCAGGTAGAGCGGCGCGACCGTCTCATTGGTAACGATGGCCACCTGGCGACCAATGATATGCGGCGCCAGCAAATCCGCACGACGCAACAGATCCGCACCGATATAAATGGGATAGCTGCGCTCGCCGAGATCGACCTGAAGTGTTTGCATGGAGCCCCCGATGTCAAAAGGGCTCTAGGATAGCGCAGTTCGCACGGCGCTTTAACGGGGAGAAAGCGCTTCGAGGCTCTCCAGTATCTCTTGCACGACCAAACGCGGCGGGCGCTCATCGGTTTGCACGATGACATCGGCAATTTCGCGATACAGCGGATCGCGAATCGCCAGCAGATCGGCGAGCACCTGACCCGGATCGGCGGTACGCAACAGCGGACGATTACGGTCACGCGAAGTGCGATCGAGCTGCTGCTCGACCGAGGCATACAGGTACACCACCCGCCCGCCGCGCCGCAGTGCTGCGCGGTTGTCCGGATGCAACACCGCACCACCACCGGTGGCCAGCACCAGGCCGTCCAACTCGCAGAGTTCGGCAATCACTGCCCGCTCGCGCTCACGAAAACCCTGCTCACCCTCGACATCGAAGATCCAGGGAATATCGGCACCGCTGCGCTGCTCGATCTCCTTGTCGGAGTCTTTGAACAGCAGCCGCAGCTCTTTGGCCAGCAAACGGCCGATGGTGCTTTTACCCGCGCCCATCGGCCCAACAAGGATAACATTGTGCATATATTTCAACGGGTTACCGCTACAGCCTGAGTATTCATGATGCGCGGCGTAAGGAAAATCAACAGTTCCGACTTGCTGTCCCTGACCACATCGCGCCGGAACAGGGTGCCCAGGTACGGAATATCGCCGAGGAACGGAACCTTATCTACCGATTTGCTCTGGGTATTGGTAAACACCCCGCCGATCACAATGGTTTCACCGTCGGCCACCAGGACCTTGGCATTTACCTCGTTCTTGCTGATCGCAGGAACGCCCTGACTGGCTGCCGCGTTAGAGAAGTCCGGCGCATCCTTGGTGACCTTGACCTCCATGATGACGCGATTATCCGGAGTAATCTGTGGTGTCACCTCCAACGACAATGCCGCCTGTTTAAAGGAGGTGGTCGCCGCACCACTGGAACTGGCCTCCCGATAGGGAACTTCTGACCCTTTCAAGATTTTTGCGGTTTCTTTATCCGCAGTGACCACTTTGGGCTGGGAAATAACCTCGCCGTTGCCGGTTTTCTCCATGGCGGACAATTCAAGATCCAGCAAGGCGTTGTTGGTGATAAAACCGAGGTTCAGCCCCGAACTCGCACCGGCAGCACCCAAATCGACAAAGTTGCCCGCTTGAATCTCCAACGGGTCAGTGCCCTTGATCAAGCTATTGGTTCCACCCACGACGAAGTTGTTGTCACCAACACTTACACCGCGCCACTCGACACCCAAGGCCTTGTCGTAGTCGACGTTAGCCTCGACTATTCGCGCCTCGACCATCACCTGACGCACAGGAATATCGAGCTGGGCGACAATCCTGCGCAACTCATCCAGGCGATCCTGGGTCTGAAAGGCAATGATGCTGTTGGTTCTGTCGTCGACCGTGATCGAACCGCGCTCGTCGGAGCGCCCTTCCGCACTGGTGACCGACTGGAACAGCTTGGCCATGTCGCTGGCCTTGGCATAGTTGACTTGAATCAGCTCGCGACGCAACGGCGCCAATTCTGCGATCTGCTTCTGCGACTCGAGCTCCTGGCGCTCGCGCGCGGCAATCTCGTCGGCCGGCGCCACCAACAGCACATTACCCACCTTGCGCTTGTCCAGGCCTTTGGTTTTCAGCACCAGATCCAGCGCCTGATCCCAGGGCACATTCTGCAGGCGCAAGGTGATGTTGCCGCGCACCGTGTCGCTGGCCACCAGATTCAAATCGGTGAAGTCGGCGATCAACTGCAACACCGAACGGACATCGATGTCCTGGAAATTCAAGGACAACTTTTCGCCGGTGTAGGCAAAACGCTCGCTTTTGCGCGTTTCGACTTCATCCTGGGTCAACGGCTTGATGCTGAGCGTGAGCACATTGTCGGTTTGATAGGCCAGGTAATCATAGAAGCCGGTCGGTTCAATCACGATACTCGCTTTGTCGGCCGAGCCCGTGGCACTGACGAACTGCACCGGGGTGGCAAAATCCTTGACGTCCAGGCGAACGCGTAGCGCCTCTGGCAATTGGGTCTTGGCGAAGTCCAGGCGAATCTTGCCGCCCTGCTCTTGAATATCGGGGCTTACCGAAGCATCCGACAGGGTAATCACAACATTACCCTCGCCTTGCTCGCCCCGCTGGAAATCGATATTGCTGATAGCCTTGCCTTGTGCGGCGTAGCTCTTTACTGGCGCAGCGCTACTGACGGTCGCGGCAGTCGCCGGTCTAACCGACGCCGAACCGGGCGCACCCTCGCCAATCACGACATAAAGGTTATTGCCATCGGTCCGCGTATTATAGGGCGCCAAGTCGGTCAGATTGATGATCAAACGAGTCCGGTCTTTGGCCTCGACAACGGTTACGCTACGCGCATTACCCACACCCAACTCTCGGCTCTTCACGCCCAACTTGCTGGACACCCCCGGAAAATCCAGGGCAATACGCGCCGGCTGTTCGATCGTATAACCGCGCGGAGCAAGCACCGGCTCATCGAACGTCAATTTCAATTCGATGCGATCGCCTGGCAACGCTGAAACATCGAGCGCCTGCAAGTCAGCAGCCAACAATGCCGGCGATAGCAGCAGCGCTAATAGAGAGATACCTAGATGCGATAAGGGGCTATTCATTCTTGGCTTCCGTTGGGCAGACCGGTTATTTTTTTTCATGATCATTCCGTTCATTCAAGAGCGCTCCTTGAGGGAGATGTTCCGCGGCCGCTCGAGCCAGCCACCTTCACCGTCTGGAACGATCTCGACGACATCGATTTTCGCTTCATCGATCGCCAGGATGCGGCCGTAATTTCGACCCAGATAATCCCCCACCTTGACGCGATGAACCCCTCCCGCCCCACTCACCAACGCAAACACACCGTTTGCATTGGCCAGCGTGCCGACCATTTCGAAGACCTCGATATTGAACCCCTCGAGGAACTGCTTGACCCTCGCCTCGTCCGGCTTAACTTCCTGAGAGCCCTTCTGGCGACGCACCATGTCGATTTTGACCGGCGGCTGAAATGGGCTGCGCAGAGAAGAGGCCCCATAGGTGAAGGCTTCATAGGGTTGGAATTTTGGCAACGGCTCGATGGCGCCCTTCGGCCTGGCGCGGACCTCATCCATAAATGACTGCAGATCGGAAAAATCGCCCCCCGAGCCACACCCCTGCAAAAACGACAACAAACAGACAGATACAGCCAAACGAAGCATCTTCATTTATCCATCCCTTTATCGTTATAACGATATGTCTTCGCCATAACGCTCATTCGAATGACAGAAGCGCTCTCCGTGCTGACCGGTTTAGTTTCGAAATCATGCAAGGTGACGATTCGCGGAAGGCTGGCGACGCCACTGACAAAGGTCGCCAAGTCATGGTAGCCCCCGACCACAACCAGTTGAATGGGCAGCTCGATGTAAAAGGGCTGCGTCACTTCGGGAAGCAACTTGATCTCTTCGAACTCGAGACCGCTGCCCAACCCGGTACGCGTAATGTCCTCCAGCAGGCCAGGCACCTCGGTATCGCTCGGCAGTTGGCGCAGGAGGGCACCGAAGGAAATCTCCATTTCCTTCATCTGTTCCTTATAGGCCTCCAGATTTGCAGCCTGGAAAGCCTTGCTGGAAAACTGCTGTTTGAGGGTTTGCTCCTCTCCCTGCGAACGCTCCAGACTGGCTTGTAAATCTTTCAGGTGAAAGTTATAGCCAAGCGCCAACATCACCACGAAAAACAATACAAAAACGACGCCTTTGATTACTGCTGGCCATGAACCAATATTATTCAGATCAAGATTACTGAGTTCAATCTTGCGCAAGTTCTCGATGGATTCAGCCAGGCTCATTTTTCATCACCTTCTACCGGCGCAACGCCAGGCTGCGTTTGCTTAACCGTCAGCTGGAATACATTGGCCTGATCCAAAGCACCTGCAGTGGTGGCTTTGACTTGCGTCAAGTTAGGCGCATCCAGCCAATCGGAGGCATCCAGATTACGCATCAGATTCGACACCCTGTTGTTGGACTCGGCCGCCCCCACAATCGCAATATTCTTGCCCGTCATTTTGACGTTGGTGAAATACACACCGTCCGGCAAGGTCCGCACCAACTGGTCGAATACGCGACCGATGATCGGCCTGTTGCCCTGCAAGTCCTGAATAATCTTCATCCGCTCGAGCAACTGCTGGCGCCGCGTTTTCAGTTCGCTGATTTCCTTGATGCGCGCATCCAGCACTGCAATTTCTTTGCGCACGAACTGGTTGCGTGCATTTTGCTGCTCGATTGCACTGCTCAGATACTGGTCAGCAAGGAACACCGCACCGGCAGCGACCACCACGACACCGGCGAGTGTCACCAGAAAGCGCTGCTTGCGCTCCTCGCGTAACTGCTCGCGCCATGGAAGAAGGTTAATCCGCGCCATTAATCGAAACTCCTCATTGCCAGACCACAGGCAATCATCAATGCCGGCGCATCACTGGCCAACGCTCCGGCATTGACCCTGCTGCTCAGCGCCATGTCCGCGAAGGGATTGGCAATCAGGGTTTGCGTGCCAATCTTTTGCTGAATCAGGCGATCGAGGTCGGGGATGGAAGCCGTGCCGCCAGCCAGAAGAATGTAATCGACGTCATTGAACTGACCGGCAGCAAAGAAGAATTGCAGGGAACGCGAAACCTGTTGCACGACCGCTTCCTTGAACGGCTGCAAGACTTCGCTGTCGTAGTCATCGGGAAGGCCGCCCTGCTTTTTCGCAAGGCCGGCTTCTTCCACGGACAGACCATAGCGCCGCTGGATCTCCTCGGTGAGCTGCTTGCCTCCGAACAACTGCTCGCGCGTGTAGATAGTCCGGCCGTTGTGCAGCACGCTGAGCGTGGTCATGGTGGCACCGATATCGACCACTGCCACCGTCAGCTCGTCATGCTCGCTGCCAAGCTGCTCCGTGAGCAAGCCGTAAGCACGCTCCAGGGCATAGGCTTCGACATCGACCACTTTGGCGATCAGCCCGGCCAGGGCCAGGGCGGCCTCGCGAACCTCGACGTTTTCCTTGCGACAGGCTGCCAGAAGCACCTCGACCCGCTCGGGATTGCGCGGCGAAGAACCCTGCACCTCGAAATCGATAGCCACTTCCTCAAGCGGATAGGGGATGTACTGATCGGCTTCGATCTTCAGCTGGTTCTCGAGGTCGTCATCGGAAAGCCCGGCTTCCATCTCGATGGTTTTGGTGATCACCGCGGAGCCAGCGACCGCGACCGCTACGGATTTCACACCGGTCTTGGCTTTGGCGAGCACGCGTGAAAGCGCCTGCCCGACCCCCTCGAGCTCGGCAATGTTTTTCTCGACCACCGCGTTTGGCGGGAGCGGCTCGACAGCGTAAGCCTCTACCTTGTAGCGGCTTCCTGAGCGACTCAATTCGAGGAGCTTGACGGAGGTCGAACTGATATCGATCCCCAGCAGCGTATTCGCTTTCTTATTGAAGAGCCCTAGCACGACCGATTTCCTATTGGCATCCGCGACTTACGGACTATTTATGTTTTTTCACATTAAATAACAGTCTTGACAGAAGCGCAAATGGATCCCCGGGAAAAAAAACGCTTATAATGTGATCAGTTTTTCCCTTTTAGCATTGCCTTCCGCTTAACTCATTCTTTTATCTGGAAATCCAAAAACCTTGATGCGTTTGCTGAAGTTCATCTGCTGGTCTGGTGTCGCCACTTTTTGTGCACTGTTACTCAGTCTGAGTGGCGCCTTTCTCTATCTCAGCCCCAGTCTGCCATCGGTTGAGTCGCTGCGCAGCATCCAGCTGCAGATCCCTCTACGGGTATACAGCAGCGATGCCAAGCTGATCGCGGAATTCGGCGAGATGCGCCGCTCACCGATCAAATTCGACGACATCCCCCCCGACTTCATCGGCGCCCTGCTAGCCGCCGAAGACGACAACTTTGCGAACCATTATGGCGTCGACCTTACCAGCTTGATGCGCGCTGCCACGCAAATATTGAAAAGCGGGCACATCCAGACCGGCGGCAGCACCATCACCATGCAGGTGGCGAAGAATTTTTTCCTGTCCAGCGAGAGAAGCTTCTCGCGCAAGATCAATGAGATCCTCCTTGCACTGCAGATCGAACGTGAATTGAGCAAGGATGAAATTCTCGAACTCTACGTCAACAAGATCTACCTCGGCCACCGTGCCTATGGAATCGAAGCCGCCGCCCAAGTCTATTACGGCAAGTCGATCAATGAGCTCAGCCTAGCCCAACTGGCGATGATTGCAGGCCTGCCAAAAGCGCCGTCGCGCTTCAATCCGCTGACCAACCCGACCCGCGCCAAGGAACGTCGCGACTGGATCCTCGGACGCATGCATATGCTCGGCCGCATCGACCAGCAGCGCTATGAAGCCGCCCTGGCCGAACCTGGCGACGCCAGCCTCCACGCACCGGCCCCCGAAGTCACTGCCCCCTATATAGCGGAAATGGTCCGCGCGGAAATGGTCGGCCGCTATGGCAGCGAGGCCTACACCGAAGGCTTCAACGTCACCACCACCGTCCCGAGCGATCTGCAAAACGCAGCCAACAGCGCCGTTCGCGAAGGATTGATCGCCTATGACCAGCGCCATGGCTATCGCGGCCCAATACGCCGCCTGCCTGACATGGACAAACAAGCCTGGCTGAGCGAGCTGGCCAAGCAAAGCTCGCTGGGCGGTCTTGAACCGGCGATCGTCAGTCAAATCGAAAAAAGCGGCATCCTCGTGCTGTTGCGCAGCGGCGCGGAAGAAGCGGTCGCCTGGGACAGCATGAAATGGGCGCGCCCCTTCCTCAATACCAACAGTCTCGGCCCCCGCCCGCAGCGACCAGCCGATGTCGCCCAGGTTGGCGACCTGATTCGCGTGCAACGCCAGAACGATGGCAGCTTGCGCTTCGTCCAGCTACCGCAGGCGCAGAGCGCGCTGGTCTCACTTGACCCGCTTAACGGCGCGATCCGCGCACTGGTCGGCGGCTTCTCATTCGAACAAAGTAAA
>NZ_JBFIIG010000057.1:0-23083 GCF_041601375.1 Pseudomonas sp.
ACCATGTGTTCGAGGGCATGGCGCATTTTTTCGGTGGCGCCGTCCACGGCCTGATCGAGCGATGAGGCTTTGTGGGTGACTGAAATGGATTGGTGGCCTTTGGGCCGTGCCTCGATCTGGCAGCGCTTGTCGTCGACGCCGCTCTTGTTGCCATTTTCGTCGCTGAGATGAACTTCAACCCGGGTGAGAAAATCTTCAAAACGGTCCAGCCGCTCGGACACTGTCGCGCTTACCCACTCCTGAAGCCGGACACTTCCTTCGATATGGTTGCTTCTCACATGAATTTGCATGGTATTCCTCGCTTCTGACGGGTCTGTACCTTCGAGGGCAGGCATACCGTCCAGGTTCCGGACTTTATCGTTGCGGCGCTGACAAAGACCACAATCTGCGACGCTGCAGCTGCGTACGCGCAGCCCTGTAGTGCGTTGAGCCTGCATGGGGACGCTGAGTGCGCGCCCACACATGGCCACGTGACAGTTATGACAATGCCCGGCGTGGAAGGCAACCCCTATCGCCTGCGCGGCGGGGTAAATGCTGCCTGGGATGAGGCGGACGCGAGCATGCCCGGCACCCCGATCGGGAGCCGGGCATGGGTTAACCGGGCGTCTGCCGCCGGTCGATGTCCTTGACTGTCACGCCGCGCGCCTAGTCCGGTTGCCCCGGCTGCAGGGGGCCGATGCGCAATGGCCGCATCATCTCGTTGTCCTCGTGCTCGACGATGTGGCAGTGCCAGACGAACTGGCCGGGCGAGTTGAACTGTACGCGCAGACGCGTGACCTGGCCGGGGTAAGTGATGACCGTATCCTTGAAGCCGGTCTCCCAGGGCTCGGCTGGCATGGGCACGCTGCCGGGGGCCAGCTGCACCTGCTGTTCATCCTCGTCGACGAAGATGTCCTGCCGGTCGATGACCTCGAACACCACCTCATGAATGTGCATCGGGTGGGCGTCGGCGGTGGCGTTGTACAGCTCCCAGACCTCGGTCGCACCCACGGCCGGGTTCTCGGTCACCGGCTCTGCCCACAGACGCTTGCTCCAGTGTGCCGGCGCCTCGCCGGGGTCACCGGCCAGGGTGCCCAGTAATGCTTCGGCTGGGGCATCATCGAAGAAGGCCGACACCTCCTCGATCAGGACCAGGCGACGGGTGAGGCTTGCCTCCGGCAGCGGTGTGATCGCCGGCAACTGCAGAAACTGCGGCGGTGTACTCGGATCAACGGCCACGGCCGGCACCACGCGAAACTCCAGGACCTGGCCGGTGGACGCCGGGTCGGCTATTTCGAAATCGAGACCCGGCTCGCCGCCGCCGAAGGGTTCGTCCGGGCCGACATTGCCCAACACGTAATTGCCCACTGGCACATTGCTGAAATCGACGATCAGGTCGGCCCGTTCGGCCAGGCCCATCAGCAGGCGATTGCCGTGATCGGCGCTGAGGTTGACCGGCGCAGCCAGGAAGCCGCCTTCGTTGCCAATCTGCCAGACCTCCACGCCGGGGATATTGCCGAAGTCGAGGATCAGGAAGCGCGACTGGCAGCCGTTGAGCAGGCGCAGGCGATAGCGCACCTGCTCGACGGTATGGAAGGGCCAGGTGTTGCCGTTAACCATCAGTGTGTTGCCGAAGAACTCGGGATTCCAGGCCGGCGCGATGTCGGTGTCGGGAATGAAGGGACCGGCAATGTCGTCGAAGAATTCGCGTGACTCGGGGTAGAACAGCGAGCCATCGCTGTTGAACGAACGATCCTGGATGGCGATGGGGATCTCGTAGTAGGTCTTGTTCGGCGGGAATTTGTCGTTCTCCCGCGGCGCCGGACTTGGCAGCAGCGCTGGCATGCCGGAGCGGGTATCGCTCACCGCGAAGTCGCCGGCCGGGCCACCACGTATCAGGTAGAAACCGGCCGGGCCGGCGTAGACATTGAGGCGGGTCATGCCGAGCGTGTGGTCGTGGTACCAGAGGGTCGAGGCGCGATTGAGGTTCGGATACTGGAAGGTGGCAAAGCCTGGCCCCCAGGTCTCACCGAAGTTGGCCTCGGCCTTGCCGGCGAAGAAACCGTACCAGGTGCCTGCATGGGCGTAATCCTGTGGGATGTTGCTGGCAGCGGGCAGGTACCAGGCCTCGGTATAGCCGTCGCTCTCGTCGCCGACGCCGACTGCACCGTGCACATGGGTGACCATGGGCACCGGTCCGGTGTAGAGCGGCGGCGTGCTGGCGAAGTTCGGGCGCATGTCGCGCCCAGCGAGACCGCCGGGCGGGTTGGCCCAGTGCAGGGTCGGGTCCACCGGCAGCAGGTGCGGCAGGTAGTTGCCGACATCGTCTGTGAGGTCGTTGACCCACTTCACCCGCACCGGCGTGTTCCACTTGGCCTCGATGGTCAGCGAGGGGGCGCTATGCAGCAACAGGCCTCGATTGCCGTTGGCCGACAGCGCGCCATAGCCCCACACGGTGGTGGCCGGCAGGCCCGCCGGGAGGATCTGCTGGGCGAACTGCTTGACCGATATCTCGTAGTAGTCGACCTGCTTGCCGGCCAACCGGTTGAACTTTGCCGCTCTCGGCATGACCGGCGGAATCAGCAAGGGGGTCTGAAACATGGCAATGTCATGTGGATCGAGTGAGCCACCGGGAATCTGTGCGAGTGCGACGGGCACGCCGAACCTGTCAAATGCATACAGTGTAAGAACGGTGCCGCCGGTATATTTCAAGAATGTACGCCGCGTGAACATAGTACGAATTCCTGCTCGTCAAATTGCTTGAACCGCCGCCTGGGACCGTCCATCAATTTGCCGAAGGCATCCACTTTCAGGGTGCACATGACACGCTGTAAACCAACTTTCCCTGTCTGCCTTGTCTCACCGTTTGACCTGAAGACTGCCTGTATAAACACGATGCTGTTCGAGAAATACCGCTGCGTGGGCGAAAGACAGCATTGGTGCGGCCCATTCGGCCCGCTACCTGAGCATAGCCGGCCTGTGTGCCATAGTTGTGCCACTGGTCATATGTTGCCAAGGACGCCTGGGCGATCGGCATCGGTCCGCGGCAATAGAATCGGCTTTGCTTGCTCTACCGGCCATTAGCCAACGGGGGGGATATGACAGTCGAAACCTGGGAGCTGCTGTCCTACATCGTCACGGTGGTGGCCTTGCCCTTCGCGATTGGGGTGTTCCTCGTCGAACAGCGCAAGGAGCGCGCGAACGAACAGGAAGCCACCTGGCAGCAGATCTCCGATGCCTATATCGACTTCCTGGAAGTGGTACTGGCCAACCCGGACCTGAAGCTGCGCAGCCAGCCTGCCACCCCGGATTTGACCGACGAACAGCGCGAACGCATGTTGCTGATCTTCGACATGCTCATTTCCCTGTTCGAGCGTGCCTATCTGCTGATCTACGAGCCCAACATGGACGAGAAGAAACAGCGGCGCTGGCACTCCTGGGAGGACTACATGCGCGAGTGGAGCCGACGCGAGGACTTCCGCGAACGGCTGCCACAGTTATTGCGCGGGGAAGACCCGGATTTCGCCATCTACCTGCGACGGCTGGCAGATGAGGAAGCGCCGGGCGTGCCGCCTCATGGACCGGGTGGCGCGGAAGCCACCCCGTAGCAGCCAGCTTGCTGTGGTCCGGCACTCTGGCGATCACTGGTGGATCGCCAGCAAGGACTGGGCGTCCCCCTGGCTCCTGCACATCGACCTTGTTACGGCCCCGCTCGCTTGACTTGCGTCGGGGCCGGCGATATCAGGCGAAGACGAAGTACTTGCGCACCGTCTCGACCACTTCCCAGGTGCCTTGCATGCCCGGTTCGACGATGAAGATATCGCCGGCCTTGAGGTGGATCGGCGCCTGGCCGTCCGGGGTGATGATGCAATAGCCTTCCTGGAAGTGGCAGTACTCCCATTTCTCGTAGGCGACCCGCCATTTGCCGGGGGTGCAGATCCAGGTGCCCATGATCTTGCTGCCGTCTTCCGAGGTGTAGGCGTTGAGGTTGACGGTGTGCGGGTCGCCGGCAAGCTTCTCCCATTTGCAGGCGTCGAGCATCGGCATGGGGGTGGTATCGCGGAGAACGGTGATTGGGTTAGGCATGTCTGCTCCAAGTTGTTCGGCTGAAATAACGCCGCCTAACCTAGAGCCTCTGGCGCCGACACGGATGTCTGTAGTCGACCCCAAAATGCCTGGAAACGCGCAGCTCGAGGGTGACCTGGATCGACCAGCCCTCTTCGCGCCACCTCGCATGACGCGAAGAGCAACCTGCCTACGGCCCTGCTGGCGCCTAAAGCCAATCCATCAGCAGGCATTCGCTGATTTCTCGACGGGGCAAAGCTGGCGCAGCCCAGGGAATACGGCGCTTCTGGCGGGGTTTATGCGCGTTAATTCCTGAAGCCTCAGGTTTTATCGCCACTCGTACTAAACCGCTCGCGGTAAATCGGGCTACCTTATGACTCAGGGCAGTAACAAGGAGGGTTTAAGCGAATGACGACACGCAGTATCACTTGTCCCCCACTCAGCACCCGCGTGATTCTGCACGCTGGCCGCAGTGCCAAAGCACAGAATGCACGTGTATCCATGGAGTCGAAAGATCAGGCCGTGGGTGCAGGTCGACAACAGATGGCAACCCGAGTCCGCGCTTAGCGCGTAACGCCGCAGCTCGCGAATAGGCGAATCGTACAGCGCGAAACAGTCGAACGGCATAACCGACCATGGGTCTGGATAGATAGCCATAGTGCTAACGAAGATCCGTTCAACTGCCTAGCATGGCGACCCGACGCAGCACCCTGGCATTCGTCCAGGCGGCCAGCGACATCGATCCAGCGCCCCACACGGGGCGTGAAGCAAATCCGAGACGACGACTGACCCTCATCAGCGCCGTCTCGGCTCCGACTACCTCCCTCTTCTGACGCATTTCATCCCGATCCAGCATCGGGATGAAACGCGTCGATCCTGGTCGCTATTCAGCTCTGCACCCGAGCCCCTGCAGGCGTGTCCAGAATCATCGGGCCACTTCAGTACGGCACACAAGCTGGCGGGTTGTCGCTGCGCTCCGAAGCCACCCTACGAATAGACACCACCCAGCCTGGAGCAATCCGCGGTTCGTAGGGTGTCACTCGCCGCAGGCAGTGCACCAAGGTTCATCGGCGCGGCACACAAGCTGGCGGGTTGTCGAACGCCGCCCGGGCCGCCCCTCTACAGATCGAGTGCGCCGCTCGATCTGGAACCATCCTAAATCCATATCAGCTGTTTTCGCTTGCCGCGCTGCGTCAGGCCATGGCCAGTTGCTGCTCGGCCCAGGCGCGCACTTCGGCGTAGGGGTAGCTGTCCAGGGCGGCGAAGCCTGCAATGCCGCGCGCCTTGAGCTTGGTCAACAGCGGCACGCTGATGCCGCAGAGGAAGCGGGTCAGGCATTCGGCGCTCGGGGGGCTGCCTTTCAGCTCGGCGTGGCGCTGGATAAAGCTGCCGCACAGGCGCTGCAGGTCATGTTCGGCCAATGCGGGCAGCGGCGGCGGCTCCGGCAGACGGGCGACCTGGCCGTGGCACACCGAGCAGTGGCCGCAGCGTTCGGGGGCCTGGCGGTCGCCGAAGTAGGCGGCCAGGCGCTGACCCAGGCAGTGCTCGGTGGCGAACAGTTCGAGCATGGCATGGATACGGGTGATTTCGCTGCGCTCCTGCTGTTTGAAGTAGTCATGCAGCTCGGCGCTCAGCGCTGCGGGGTCGAAGCCGGCATCGAGCAGCGCGTAGACCTCGGTCATCTGTTTGCTTTCCAGCTCGATCCAGCCCTTTTCCTGGAAGTAGTCCAGCGCCTTGACCACCCGCCCGCGTTCGGCCTGGTGCTGCTGGTAGAGCCTGTCGAAATCCAGGGTGCACCAGGTGCGGGCGCGTTGCGAGCTGTCGAAGATGGCCTCGACGAACTGGCGACGCTCGCCGTCGAACTTGGCCAGCAGGGCCTCGGGTTCGAGCAGGTGCTTGAAGCGGTATTCGGCGAAGTAGGCGTAGCGCGGAGCGATTATGCCGCGCAGCTCCAACTGCACCAGCAGGGTTTTCAGCGGCAGTTGGCGAATGTTGCTCTGCTCGGACAGGGCATTGAGCAGCAGTTCCCACTGACCGTCCTGGCTGCTGGCCAGCAGCTCGTCGAGCACGCAGCGGATGCCACCCTGCTCGGGCGTATCGCCATAGACGAAGTTTTCCAGCACGTTGAGGCTGTCGCGGTTGGCCAGCACCAGGCAGTCGGAGGGCTGGCCGTCGCGCCCGGCCCGGCCGATCTCCTGGCTGTAGTTCTCGATCGACTTGGGCAGGTCGAAGTGCACCACGTTGCGGATATCGCTCTTGTCGATGCCCATGCCGAAGGCAATGGTGGCGACGATGCAGTTGATCTGCCCGCCCATGAAGCGCCGCTGGATCGCCTCGCGCGCCTCATGGGCCATGCCGGCGTGGTAGGCGCTGGCGGCGATGCCGCGCTGGCTCAGGCGTTCGGCAACCTGCTCGGCGGTCTTCTGCTGGGTGACGTAGACGATGCTCGGCTGCCCGGCCTTGGCCCCCAGCCACTCGACCAGCCGGCGCTGTTTGTCGGCGCCGCTGACCGGCTCGACCAGCAGATTGAGGTTGGCCCGGTAGAAACCGGTGGTGATCACATCCGCCGGGGCGATGGCGAACTTGGCCTGCATGTCGGCGATCACCGGCGGCGTGGCGGTGGCCGTGAGCAGCAGCACCTGGGGAATGCCGAACTGGCGCTGGTAGTCGGGCAACTTGAGGTAGTCGGGGCGGAAGTTGTGGCCCCACTCGGAGATGCAGTGGGCTTCGTCGATCACCAGCAGGGAGATCGGCACCTGACCGATGAAGTTGCGGAAACGCTCGTTCTTCAGGCGCTCGACCGAGATCATCAGGATCTTCAGTTCGCCGGACCTGGCCCTGGCCATCACCGCGCTGGCGTCTTCGCGGCTCTGCGCCGAGTCGATGCTGGCGGCGCTGATGCCGTGGCGGGCGAGAAAGGCCAGCTGATCCTGCATCAGCGCCAGCAACGGCGAGACCACCAGGGTCAGGTGCGGCAGGTGCAGCGCCGACAGCTGGTAGCACAGCGACTTGCCCGAACCGGTGGGAAAGATCGCGGCCGCCGAGCGCCCTGCCAGCACGGCGCCGATTGCCGCCTCCTGGCCGGGACGCAGCTGCTGAAAACCGAAAACACGTTCGAGGGTGGTGTACATGAGCTGTCACTCCGTTGACCGCTGAATGGCCTGTGACCATAACGCGGCGAGGGTGGGTCAGGCCACCCGAAAAACCAGGTGACCTCGTAGCCCGGGTGCAATCCGCGACATTGTCGCTCCCCGGATCGCATCCGGCCACAACACCGCAGGCAGTGAGGACTGCGGCGCTAACCGTGCAGGGGCCTTGGCCGCGAAAGCCCCTCGGCAGCATCGCTGCTCGCCGACGGATCGCCGTTCGCGGACAAGTCCGCGCCCACAGGGGACGGCACGGCGCCCGGAAATGACATGGCCGCCCGAAAGCGGCTCGGTCGCGGGAGGTGCGGGCGCCGAACGCCCTGTCAGCTGGCGTCGCTCGCCGCTTCCTGTCGGGACGCAGTTGCTGGTAACCGAAACACGTTCGAGGGAACTGTGCAGGGGCTGTTACGCCTTTAACCGTGGCTGTATACGACCATGGTCCAGCAATCGAAATGAACCTTTGCCTGAGTGATACGCTGAATAGCCTCGCGATAAGCCTGCCCACTCCGGGACGTTGCCGCGGTTAGCCGCCAAGATCGACAGGCAAGATTCATAAATACAGCGCAGCCTCATCAGCATTGATTCGGCGCATAATGTGAACCGCCTCGCAACTATAGAATCATCCCTTTTCTGACTATGGGACTCAGGCATGGAAGCATTACGGCGTGTGCCCTTGCGCTACAAGTTCTGGGCGGTCAACGGTGTGGCCTTCATCAGCATCCTGCTGCTGGTTGTAGTGGCGATGGCGCTGGAGCAGCGCAGTGTCAACCAGAGCCGACAGGATCAGGCACGGAGTCTGTTGCTGTGGTGGCAGGGGAGCGCACCAGCCTCACCTGAAGACTCACTGCAACCGCTGCTCCTCAGCGACGAGGCCTCCTCTCCTGCCCAGCGCAAGCTGATCCAGGCGGCACGGGCCGAGCCGAACTGGGTCGAGTTGTCAGGCTTGACCCTGCTGGATGCACAACTGCCATTCGGCGCCTGGGTTCGCCTTCGGGAGGGATCGGGGGTGCTGGCGGTGCTGGTGAGCGGCAAGAGCTTCCAGCAAGTGTTCGTCGAGCGGGCGCCGGTGTATGCGCTGGCGGTGTTCCTGCTGATGCTGGGATTGCTGTTCGGCTCACAGATGCTGATCCGCTTTGTCGAGAGCTATCAACGCCAGTTGCAGCAAATGGCGCATTTCGATTCGCTGACCGGCTTGCCCAATCGGGTGCTGGCGTACGACAGGCTGGCGCACGCACTGGACAAGGTGACGCGCCACGGCGGCCACCTCGCGGTGCTGTTTATCGACCTGGATCGATTCAAGACGCTGAACGATAGCTATGGCCATGGTTTTGGCGACGCCGTGCTGCGCACGGTGGCCCAGCGCCTGCAGACCCGCTGCCGCCAGGAAGATACCCTGGCGCGGCTGGGGGGCGACGAGTTCCTGCTGATCCTCGAGCGGCTGCCGGCACCGAGCACGGCCAGCCTGGTGGCCCGCAGCCTGCTGCAGTTGCTCGAACAGCCCTTGCAGCTGGAGGAGGGTCATGAGCTGTATGTGGGCGCCAGCATCGGCATTGCCCTGTACCCCGGCGATGGCAACAACGCCGCGGAACTTATCCGCAACGCGGATGCGGCCATGTACCGGGCCAAGGCCAACGGTCGTAACACCTGTGCCCACTACATCCCCTGCCTGACCGAGCATGCGCGGACGCGGTTCGAGCTGGAACTCTCCCTGCGCGGGGCCCTGCATAACCATGAACTGAGCCTGCACTTTCAGCCGTTGATGCGCCTGGCGGACGGCCATTGCCTGGGCGCCGAGGCGCTGCTGCGCTGGCACAGCCCGCAACATGGTCAGGTGGGGCCGGATACCTTTATCCCGCTGGCCGAAGACAGCGGGCAGATTGTGCCGATCGGCAGCTGGGTGCTGAACGAGGCGTGCCGCCAGGCCAGCGCCTGGCGCGAAGAAGGCCTGCTGCTGGAGACCATTGCCGTCAACCTGTCGCCGATCCAGTTCATGCAGCAAGACATCGTCCAGCTAGTCGCGCGGGCCCTGGCCAGCAGCGGCCTGCCGGCTCATTGCCTGGAGCTGGAAATCACCGAAGGCGCCCTGATGCGCCACACCGATCAAGCGGAAAACACCCTGAAAGCCCTCAAGGCCCTGGGCGTGCGGATATCGGTGGACGATTTCGGCACCGGCTACTCATCGCTGGCCTACCTGCGCCGCTTTGCCCTGGACAAGCTGAAGATCGATAAAAGCTTCATGGCCGGGGTGCCCACCAATAGCAGTGACTGCCAGTTGGTTCATACCATTATCGCCATGGCCAGATCCATGCAACTGACGGTGCTTGCCGAAGGAGTGGAAACGCCGGAGCAGCAGGGCTGGTTGCTGGCCGAAGGCTGTGACCAGTGCCAGGGTTACCTGCTGGGCCGCCCCATGCCGGCCGAGTCGTTCGCGCAGCACTGGCAGGCGCTGTCGGTCAGTGCCGCGGCGCAGAGCGGCGCCTGCGGCCAACCACAAGGGTACGCCGGGGTGTAGTGCCGCGCCCTTGCCGGCTCGGACATGAAAAAGCCGCCCGAAGGCGGCTTGTTCAAGCAGCAATAGACCGCGACTTAGAGCTGCGGGCCGGCCTGCTTGATGGCGTCGCTGACATCGAACTTCTTGAAGTTGTCGATGAACAGCTTGGCCAGGCCTTTGGCGGCTTCGTCGTAGGCGTTCTGGTCTTCCCAGGTGTTGCGCGGGTTGAGCAGGTTGGTTTCGACACCCGGTACCGACTTCGGCACGCTGAGGTTGATGATCGGCAGTTGCTCGGTTTCGGTGCCGATCAGCGCGCCGCTCTGGATCGCGGCGATCACGCCACGGGTAGTCGGGATATTGAAGCGCTTGCCCACACCATAGCCACCGCCGGTCCAGCCGGTGTTGACCAGGTAGACCTTGGAGTTGAAGCCGCGGATGCGCTTGATCAGCAATTCGGCGTATTCGCCAGCCGGGCGCGGGAAGAAGGGCGCGCCGAAGCAGGTGGAGAAGGTCGACTTGATGCCGCTGCCGCTGCCCATTTCGGTGGAACCGACCAGCGCTGTATAGCCGGAGAGGAAGTGGTAGGCCGCCTGTTCTTCGTTGAGGATCGACACCGGCGGCAGTACGCCGGTCAGGTCGCAGGTCAGGAAGATCACCGCGTTCGGCTCGCCGCCGAGGTTCTTCTCGGAACGCTTCTCGACGAACTCCAGCGGGTAGGCGGCGCGGCTGTTCTGGGTCAGGCTGTCATCGGTGTAATCCGGCACGCGCTGCTCGTCGAGGATGACGTTTTCCAGCACGGTGCCGAACTGGATGGCCTTCCAGATCACCGGCTCGTTCTTCTCGGACAGGTCGATGCACTTGGCATAGCAACCGCCCTCGATGTTGAAGACAACGCCCTCGCCCCAGCCGTGTTCGTCATCGCCGATCAGGTAGCGCGACTCGTCGGCCGACAGGGTGGTCTTGCCGGTGCCGGACAGACCGAAGAACAGGGTCACGTCGCCCTCTTCGCCGATGTTGGCGGCGCAGTGCATCGGCAGCACGTCTTTTTCCGGGAGCAGGAAATTCTGCACCGAGAACATGGCTTTCTTCATCTCGCCGGCGTAACGCATGCCAGCCAGCAGAACCTTCTTGGCGGCGAAGTTGATGATCACGCAGCCGTCGGAGTTGGTGCCGTCACGCCCGGGCACGCACTCGAAGTTGGCCACGTTGAGCACCTGCCACTCGTCCTTGCCGGCCGGGTTGTAGGCGGGCGGGTTGATGAACAACTGGCGGCCGAACAGGTTCTGCCAGGCCGTCGCCGTGGTCATCTTGACCGCCAGGTAGTGTTCCTCGGCGGAACCGACGTGGACGTGGGAGACGAAGAAATCCTGGTTGCGGTTGAACTCTTCGACACGGTCCCACAGGGCATCGAACTTGTCGGCGGGGAAGGGACGGTTGATCGGGCCCCAGGCGATTTTCGCCTCGGTGCTCGGCTCCTGGACGATGAAGCGATCCGCTGGCGAACGACCAGTACGATGACCGGTACGTACGACCAGGGCGCCGCTGGCGGCCAGTTCGCCCTCACCGCGGCGGATGGCTTCTTCGACCAATTGTGCAGCGCTGATGTCGGTGTACACGGCGTTATTGGCTTGCGTCATGGGGGTCCCCGTCGGCCAAAGGCCGAGTTTTCCAAACGTTTTGTAGTAAAAGCGAAAACACTACTACAGCGAGAAAAAAGTCGCGGGAGTATGCCAGAAAGCACGTCCCTTGGCAGCACCCGATCCGCTAAGCGGGTCGATAGGCGCACGCTATTGCGCTCAATGAAGGGTCTGCGCAGGCCCTGCGCTGCCGCCTCCAGCGAACAGTTGAGCGATGTCGGCAGCGTCGAACGCGTAGCGCTGGTTGCAGAACTGGCAGTCGATCACCACCTGGCCGGCATGCTCGCTCAGCAGCAGCTCGGCATCGGCCTGACCTAAACTGACCAGGGCATTGGCCGAACGTTCACGCGAGCAGCTGCAACGAAATTGCAGCGGCCGCGGCTCGAACAGACGCAGCGGTTCTTCATGATAGAGACGGTGCAGCAGGGTTTCGTTGTCCAACCCCAGCAGCTCTTCGTGGCTCAGGGTGGCGGCCAGGGTCGCCGCATGCTGCCAACTGGCCTCGCGCTCCTCCGGCTCTTTCAGACGATCGGCAGGCAACTGCTGGAGCAGCAGGCCGCGCGCACGCTGACCGTCGGCACACAGCCAGAAGCGGGTGGCCAGTTGCTCGGAGGTGGCGAAATAGTTGGTCAGGCAATCGCTCAGGGTGGCGCCATCCAGGTCGACGATGCCCTGATAGCGCTGGCCCTGGGTGGGGTCGACGGTCATCGCCAGCACGCCATCGGGCATCAGCTCGGCCAGGCCGGCATCGGCGCCAATCTGCTCGGCATGGTAGCGGGCGATCCCGCGCAGTTCGCCGGCGCTGGAGCATTCGACCATCAACAGCGGCAGCGCACCCGAGGAGCGCGCCTGCAAAATCAGCAGGCCGTCGAACTTCAGGGTGCCCACCAGCAGGGAGGCGGCGGCCAGCAGCTCGCCGAGCAATTGCGCGACCGGCTGCGGGTAGTCGTGCTTGGCCAGCACGTGCTGGTAGCTCTCGCCCAGGACGACCAACTCGCCGCGAATGTCGGTGTCGTCGAACAGAAAGCGTTGGGTGAAATCGGGCATAGCGGGCTCGCCTGCAAGGGGAATTGCTAGAGGCTGGCGATTTTATGCACAAATGCCGGCCCAACCAAGGGCCGCGCGCCGAATGACCGTCACGGACGCGCCTCCTGGCGATCAATTTCCGCGGCAAGTTGGGGCACAAGTCACATGCAAACCCCGGCCAACTCCCCTAAAATGCGCGCCGCCTGGGAAGGCACACCATTATTCTCATCAAGGAGCGGCATCATGCCCAATACTTTCCTCAACAGCCAATGGCGCCTGCGCCCCCTGCTGCTCTGCAACATCGGCGCCGTGCTGCTGCTCGCCAGCTGGCTGTGGCAGCCGAGCCGCCAGCTCTGGGATCAACTCGACCTGACCCTGTTCACCCTGCTCAACGAGCCGGTGCATGCGGCCGGTCTGTGGGCGCATATCTGGGCCATCGCCAGCATGCGCCCGGTGGATCTGGGGGTCGGCCTGCTGATGCTGGCCGTGATGCTCAAGGCCGACCTGCTGTTCAGCGGCGCCCAGGTACGCCGGGCGCTGTTCGCCTTTCTTAGCGTCTTGCTGGTATTGCTGCTGTTTCGTGTCGGTTTCGCCGAGCTGGTCAAGCTGATGGGCTGGCAACGGCCGAGCGCCTCGCTGGTGGTAGAAGGCAGCGCGCGCCTGACCGAGCTGTTCCCCACCTGGGAAGAGCGCTGGGACATGAAAGACAGCGCCAGCCGCAGCTTCCCCGGCGACCACGCCTCGGTGCTGCTGATCTGGGCGCTGTTCATGAGTTTCTTCGCCCGCGGCTGGAAGCTCCTGCTGGTCTGGAGCATGGCCGTGCTGTTCATGCTGCCACGCCTGGTCGCCGGCGCCCATTGGGCCTCGGACGCGCTGGTCGGCGGGGTGTTCCTCAGCCTGCTGGCGCTGGCCTGGGGCTGCTATACACCCTTCGCTGACAAGGCCAGCGCCTGGCTGGAGCGCTGCAGCGCACCGCTGACCCGCCAACTGGCACGCCTGCCGCTGCTGGGGCGGTTCAGCGTGATTTCGGGGCATTGAGAAGCACCACGTAGCGAAAGCAGGCCTGCCCTGCAGGCCAACAGCATCGCGCCGGGTCGCAGCAGACACCAGCAAACCCTGTAGGAGCTGCTTCAGCTGCGATGGCGGACAACGTCCGCCCCACAAGCAAAAGCATCGCGCCGAGGTCTCCCACAAACTCAGCAAACAATGCACTCCCTGTGCGGCTCTCCGCCACTCGCGCTACAGCAGATGTTCCAGCACGCTGGTCGCAGACTGGAAGGGCAGGCCGTGGGCCTCGGCGACGCTGGCGCA
Organism: Pseudomonas sp.; assembly: GCF_041601375.1. GTDB lineage: Bacteria > Pseudomonadota > Gammaproteobacteria > Pseudomonadales > Pseudomonadaceae > Aquipseudomonas. The sequence goes on from NZ_JBFIIG010000057.1 coordinate 13,656, forward strand.
GGTGATCATGCCCTTGGCCACGTTGAGGCCGTTGCACAGGTGCGGGTCTTCTTCCAGGGCACGGCGCGTGCCCTTCTCGGCGAGGGCGATGACGAACGGCAGGGTGGCGTTGTTCAGCGCCAGGGTCGAGGTGCGCGCCACTGCGCCGGGCATGTTGGCCACGCAGTAGTGCACCACCCCGTCGACCACGTAGGTGGGATCGGCATGGGTGGTGGCTTTCGAGGTCTCGGCACAGCCGCCCTGGTCGATCGCCACGTCCACCAGCACCGAGCCGGGCAGCATCTGCCGGACCATCTCGGCGCTGATCAGCTTGGGCGCGGCGGCGCCGGGGATCAGCACACCGCCGATCACCAGGTCGGCTGCCAGGATCTGCTCGCGCAGCGCGGCGCGGGTCGAATAGAGGGTGGTGATGCGGCTGGCGTACTGGCTGTCCAGACGCCGCAGGGCGTCGACGCTCTTGTCCAGCACCGTGACGTCGGCACCCAGCCCCACCGCCATGGCCAGGGCATGGCTGCCGACCACGCCGCCGCCGAGGATCACCACCTTGCCCGGCGCCACGCCCGGTACACCGCCGAGCAGCACACCGCGCCCGCCCCTGGCTTTTTCCAGGCAACTGGCCCCGGCCTGGATCGACATGCGCCCGGCCACCTCGGACATCGGCGCCAGCAGCGGCAGACGGCCGTGGCTGTCGGTGACGGTTTCATAGGCGATACAGGTGGCGCCGCTGGCCATCAACTCGTCGGTCTGCGGCCGGTCCGGCGCCAGGTGCAGGTAGGTGAACAGGGTGTGTTCGGGACGCAGCAGCGCGCGCTCGGCGGTCAGCGGCTCCTTGACCTTGACGATCAGCTGCGCCTCGTCGAACACCTGCGCCGCGTCCCGGGCGATCTGCGCGCCGGCCGCCTGGTAGTCGGCGTCGTCGAAGCCAATGGAGGCCCCCGCCAGGCTCTCGACCCAAACCTGATGGCCAAGGGCGGTCAGTTCGATTACCGATTGCGGAGTCAGGCCAACACGGTACTCATGGTTCTTGATCTCTTTGGGGACACCGATACGCATGATCCTCTCCTTACTTCAGCCGAGTACCTTGAAGTTTAGAAGAGCGATGCCGCGGGCCTCCCTGTATATCCGCCGCACTTCAGCTGAAAGCCCTGATTCAGCCGCGCATAACGGCACCTTTCCCGCCACTCGATGCAGAACGCGACAGCTTGTCCGCCGCCCTCGGCGGTCGTGAAAATATCGAGCGCCGTAGCGCAACGTCAGCAGCGGATGCCTGGGGGCGGTCGCAGCCGGCAGGCGTTTTTTCACCAGCGCTCAGCCGCGCGGATGCAGCCAGGCCGGTGCCAGGGTGGCCGGATCGAGCGCAGGCCCCTCGGCCAGTTCGATACCCTGGGCACCCAGCAGCGTGGCGAGCCGGCCATCGGCATAGGCGCGAAACAGTTCGTTGCAGCCGCCGAGCAGCTCGCCACCGACGAATATCTGCGGGATGGTGAGCATCCCGCTCTTGCGCCGCAGCGCGACGCGCAGGCGGCCGCCGAGGTCGTCCCGCTGGTACTCGACCGAGTCCAGGTCGACCGAGCGGTAGGCCACGCCGAGGGCGTTGAACAGCTTGCGCGCCGACCAGCAGAACTCGCACCACTCCAGGGCGAACATCACCAGCGGCTGCTGAGGGTCGGCGAGGATTTGCGCCAGCAGCGCCTCGGCCTCGGCATCGACTTCTGCGCCGACCGGCTCCGGCTGCGCGGCACCGGGCGCGGCGGGGCTAACGTCGAAGCGGTAGTTGGGCGTCGAGCGGGCCAGCTGCTGTTCCTCCTCACTCATGTCCACGGCGATGTCTTCGAACAGCGGCGTGGACAGGTAGCGCTCGCCGGTGTCCGGCAGCATGCAGAGGATGCGACTGCCGGGGGCGGCATCGGCGGCCACGGCCATGGCACCGGCGAAGGTGGCGCCGCTCGTGGGGCCGCAGAAGATGCCTTCCTGGCGTGCCAGCTGGCGGGCGTAGTGCAGGGCCTGGTTGCCGTTGATCGGCACTATCCGGTCGATCAAGCCGAGGCCGCGCGCATCCTCGGTCAGCTTGGGAATGAAGTCCGGGGTCCAGCCCTGCATCAGGTGCGGGCGGAACGCCGGGTGGCTGTCCAGCGGCCGGCCCTCGGCATCGCGCAGCTGGACGATGCCGCTGCCCAGCAGCGGCGAGTTGTCCGGTTCGCAGACCACGATGCGGGTCGCCGGGCTGCGCTCGCGCAACACCCGCGCGGTGCCCTTGAGCGTGCCGCCGGTGCCGTAACCGGTGACGAAGTAGTCGAGCGGCACATCGGCGAAGGCCTCGAGGACCTCCAGGGCGGTGGTGCGGCTGTGGGCGTCGGCATTGGCCTCGTTCTCGAACTGGCGCACCAGGAACCAGCCATGTGCCGCCGCCAGTTCCTCGGCCTTGCCGACCATGCCGCTACCCTTGAGCGCGGCCGGGGTGAGCACCACCCGGGCGCCGAGAAAACGCAGAATCTTGCGCCGCTCGATGCTGAAATTCTCGGCCATGGTCAGCACCAGCGGATAGCCCTTGGCCGCGCAGACCATGGCCAGGCCGATGCCGGTGTTGCCGCTGGTGGCTTCGATCACCGTCTGCCCCGGTTGCAGGGCGCCGCCGCGTTCGGCCGCCTCGATCACGCTGAGGGCCATGCGATCCTTCACCGAGCCCATGGGGTTGAAGGCTTCCACCTTGACGTACAACTCGACGCCGGGCGGCCCCAGGCGGTTGATGCGGATCACCGGGGTGCGGCCGATGGTGGCCAGAATACTCTCGCAGCGGGTGTTCATCGAAGCCTCCGTCAGCAGCATCGGCCCTGCACGGCCGGCTAGTTCTTGGCGCTGTACTCGTTGGTCAATGAGGGGCCGGGCTGCGCTTACCCTCACCCCATAATTATTGATACAGCGCCTAGTTCTTGCCCTTGAGTTCGGCCATGCCCTGAAGCAGCTCGATCGGCAACGGAAAGACGATGGTCGAGCTCTTGTCGCCGGCGATATTGCTCAGGGTCTGCATGTAGCGCAGCTGCATGGCACCTGGCTGGCGGCCAAGAATCTCGGCGGCCTGCATGAGTTTTTCCGAGGCCTGCAGCTCGCCCTCGGCATGGATCACCTTGGCCCGCCGCTCGCGCTCGGCCTCGGCCTGCTTGGCGATGGCGCGGATCATCGATTCGTCGAGGTCGACGTGCTTGATCTCGACATTGGCCACCTTGATGCCCCAGGCGTCGGTCTGCGCGTCCAGCACCTGTTGAATATCGGCGTTGAGGCGTTCGCGTTCGGCGAGCATCTCGTCCAGTTCGTGCTTGCCGAGCACCGCGCGCAGGGTGGTCTGCGACAGCTGGCTGGTGGCGCCGTGAAAATCCTCGACCTGGATGATCGCCTTCTGCGGGTCGAGCACGCGAAAGTAGATCACCGCATTGACCTTGACCGAGACGTTGTCGCGGGAGATCACGTCCTGGGTCGGCACGTCCAGCACTATGGTGCGCAGGTCGACGCGGACCATCTGCTGGATGCCCGGAATGATGATCACCAAGCCCGGCCCCTTGACCTTCCAGAAACGCCCCAACTGGAACACCACGCCGCGCTCGTATTCGCGCAGGATGCGGAACGCCGAAACCAGCAGCGCCATCAGCAGCACCGCCAGCGTGGCAAAACTCAGTTCAAAACCCATGATCAGTCTCCTTGTGGCGGTGTCTCGTCAGTGGCGGCAACGTCCAGCGTCGAGCCCTTGCGCGCCAGCACCCGCACCTGCTGGCCCGGCTGCAGCGGCACCCGGCTGAGCACCTGCCAGTTCTCCCCTTGCAGCTGCACCCAGCCGCCCAACGGGTTGCTCGGTTGCACCGCATGAATCCGCGCCAGGCTGCCGATCAGCTCGGTGTCGCCACCGACCAGGGCTCGCCGCCGCGCGCGCATGGCCATGCTGAGGATGGCGAAAATCACGCCTCCGCTGGTCAGGGCCAGCGTCACGATCAACGGCAGGGGAATGCCGAATCCCGGCACATCGGTGTCGATCAGAATCAAGGCACCGAAGACGAAGGCGACCAAGCCGCCGATGCCGAGCACGCCGAAACTCGGCATGAAGGCTTCGGCGGCGATGAAGGCGATGCCGAGCAGGATCAAGGCCACGCCGGCGTAGTTGACCGGCAACAGCTGCAGGGCGTACATCGCCAGAATCAGGCTGATGCCCCCGAGCACGCCGCCGACGCCGGTGCCCGGGTTGGAAAACTCGAAGAACAGGCCATAGACGCCGATCATCATCAACAGCAGCGCCACGCTGGGATTGGTGATCACCGCCAGCAAGCGCGTGCGCCAGTCCGGCGCGTGGCTGACCACCGCGGCATCGGCGGTGCGCAGCGTCGCCTCGACCCCGGCAGCGGTGAAGCTCTTGCCGTCCAGTTGCTCAAGCAGATGGGCCAGGTCGCGGGCAACATAGTCGACCACCTTGAGTTCGAGCGCCTCTTCGGCCGCCAGGCTGACCGCCTGGCGCACCGCCTGCTCGGCCCATTCGGCATTGCGCCCGCGCATCTGCGCCAGGCCGCGGATATAGGCCGCGGCATCGTTGATCTGCTTCTTGCTCATGGCGTCGCCCGGCGCTTGCTCGGTCCCGCCTTCACCTTCTTTGTCTTTGTCGGATTTCTCCGCTTTATCGCCCTCGGGCTGCTTCGGCGGCGAACTGGGCACGCCGCCGATGGCCACCGGCGTGGCCGCACCGAGGTTGGTGCCCGGCGCCATCGCCGCGATATGGCTGGCATAGAGGATATAGGTGCCGGCACTGGCGGCCCGCGCGCCACTCGGCGCGACATAACTGGCCACCGGAATCGGGCTGGCGAGAATCGCCTTGATGATGTCGCGCATCGAGGTGTCCAGACCGCCGGGGGTGTCGATGTTCAGCACCACCAGCTGCGCGCCCTCCTCCACCGCGCGGGCCAGACCGCGCACCACATAGTCGGCGCTGGCCGGGCCAATGGCGCCATCGACACGCAACGCCACCACAGGCGCCGGGGTCGCCGCCTGAGCGGCCAGCAGTCCCGGCGGCAAGAGCAGCAAGGCCAAGACAAGGAGCAAGCGCTGTATCGGGAAAACCTTCACGGCCCTCTCCACGACAGCCACTACGGGTCAAAAGATAGGCAAAGCGCGGCTGTCTGCTAACAGGATAGTCCATGGTTTTTTGTACAGACCGCGAATGTCAGTGCTCAGCGGCTGTAAACATATCGAACGCCGTAGCGAAAATGTCTGGGGGCGCCTGCAGTAGGTGGGAGTTTTTTTCACCGCCTCTCTGCAAAAGGTGTCGCCAGGGGAGTGCCGGACGTCCGCATACTCCGTTAGTCTGCTCACTATTGCCGCTGTACAAGGTCGCTCGGATGCCCGCCAGTTCATTTCGCCACTCCCTGCGCCGCCTGTGGGCGCTGGACAAGTTCAGCTACAGCCTGCGGGTGTTCATCGCCCTCGCCGGAGCCCTGGCGCTGAGCTGGGCACAGGACTGGATGCAGGCCATGATTCCGCTGTTTCTCGGGGTGATCGCCAGCGCCCTGGCCGAGACCGACGACAGCTGGCAAGGCCGCCTGACCGCGCTGCTGGTCACCCTCGGCTGCTTCAGCGCGGCGGCTTATGCGGTGGAGTGGCTGTTCCCCTATCCCTGGCTGTTCGTCGGCGCCCTGGCCTTGGCCAGTTTCACCCTGACCATGCTCGGCGCCCTCGGCGAGCGCTACGCCACCCTGGGTTCGGCGACCCTGATCCTGGCGATCTACAGCATGATCGGCGTGGAGCAGCGCGGCGGCGTCGCCGGCCTGTGGCTGGAACCGCTGCTGCTGGTGGCAGGCGCGGCCTGGTACGGGGTGCTGTCGGTGATCTGGCATGCGCTGTTCGCCAACCAGCCAGTGCAGCACAGCCTGGCCCGGCTGTTCCGCGAGCTGGGCCGCTACCTCAAGCTCAAGGCCGCGCTGTTCGAGCCGCTGCGTCAACTCGACGTGGAACAGCGGCGGCTGGCCCTGGCCCAGCAGAACGGCCGGGTGGTGGCGGCGCTGAATGCCGCCAAGGAAGTCATCCTGCACCGCGTCGGCAATGACCGGCCGGGCAGCACGGTCAGTCGCTACCTCAAGCTGTACTTCCTCGCCCAGGACATCCACGAGCGCGCCAGCTCCTCGCATTACCCTTATAACGAACTGGCCGAAGCCTTCTTTCACAGCGACGTGCTGTTCCGCTGCCAGCGCCTGCTGCGCCTGCATGGCGAGGCCTGCCAGCGTCTGGCCCAGGCCATCGAGTTGCGCCAGCCGTTCGACTACCGCGAGCAATGCAGCCAGGCGCTGGACGATCTGCATGCCTCATTGCAGCACCTGGACCTGCAGAGCAACCCGGCCTGGCGCCATCTGCTGCGCTCGCTGGGCGCCCTGGCCGGCAACCTCGCCGCCCTCGACCAACTGCTCGGCCACGCCAGCAACCCCGATGCCCTGGACGAGCAACAGGACAGCAGCCTGCTGGATCGCGAGCCACACTCGCTCAAGGAGGTCGCGGAGCGCTTGCGCCAGCAACTGACCCCGACCTCGCTGCTGTTCCGCCACGCCCTGCGCCTGGCCATCGCCCTGGCCGCCGGCTACGGCGTGCTGCACTGGATTCACCCGACCCAGGGCTACTGGATCCTGCTGACCACGGTGTTCGTCTGCCAGCCGAACTACGGCGCCACCCGCCTCAAGCTGGTGCAGCGGATCGCCGGCACCGTGCTCGGCCTGCTGCTCGGCTGGGCGCTGTTCGACCTGTTCCCCAACCCGCTGGTGCAGGCCTTCTTCGCCGTGGCTGCCGGGGTGGCCTTCTTCGCCACCCGCAGCAGCCGTTACACCCTGGCCACCGCGGCGATCACCCTGCTGGTGCTGTTCTGCTTCAACCAGGTCGGCGACGGCTACGGACTGATCCTGCCGCGCCTGGTCGACACCCTGATCGGCAGCCTGATCGCCGGCCTCGCGGTGTTCCTGATCCTGCCGGACTGGCAGGGGCGCCGACTCAACCGCATGCTGGCCAACACCCTCAGCTGCAACAGCACCTACCTGCGCCAGATCATCCAGCAGTACGTCAGCGGCAAACGCGACGACCTGGCCTACCGCCTGGCCCGGCGCAATGCGCACAACGCCGAAGCCGCGCTGTCCACCACCCTCGGCAACATGCTCATGGAACCCGGGCATTTCCGTAAGGAGGCGGACTTCGGCTTCCGCTTTCTGGTGCTGTCGCACACCCTCTTGAGTTATCTCTCGGGCCTTGGCGCGCACCGCGGCGAAATTCTCCTCGGCGACCCGCAGAGCCCCTTGCCGGCCAGCGCCGAGCGCCTGGCCGGCAGCCTCGACGAAATAGCCAGGAGCCTGAGCGAGGAACGTACGGTGGTGATCCAGAGCGACGCCGAAGAGCAACTGGCCGCCGAACTGGAACAGCGCATGGATGCGCTGGACGACCGGCAGCGCCTGCTGCAGACCCAGCTGGCGCTGATCTGTCGGCAACTCGGGCCGTTGCGCTCCCTCGCCGCGCACCTGCTCAAGAACCGCGGCACGCCCTAGAGACTGGTCTGTGCTGACGATGCAGAGGAAACGTTAGCGGGCCGTTCTTAACGCCCCTTTTCTTTTATCGAGAGGGGCAACGCAGGTAGTGTTCAACAGCCCGCTAGCGCAGCACCGCGGCCAGCTCATGGATCTCGTCCCAATGCTGGCTGACCAGGGCCAGGCTGCCGTCCGCCGCCACGTCACCGTGTGCACCACCGAGCTTGGCGTAGGCGGCCAGGCTGGCCAGCGCCGGCAACTGCGCGGTGCTGTCGGCGTTGCGAAGGACATGAAACAGACTCAGGTTGACCAGATCGAGCAGCTCGATCTGCCGCTGGCGTTGCAGCGTCCAGTTGCCCGCCTCGCGCACGATGTCCACATAGGCCTCATCCACCGCCCACTTTTTCAGCAGCATCACCCCCAGCGAGGCGCCATAGGCCTGGCACAGGCTGTGGTAGCGCGCCGGCGTCGGCACCAGGTCGCCACCCTTGAACGCCGAGAGCACCGCGAGCGAACCCACCTCGCCGAGCAGGCTGGCGAGCACCGCATGATCGGCCGGCACCTGCCCAACCCTGCGCGCGAGAAAACCGCAGATGCTTGCCTTCAGGGTCAGCCGCTGCCAGGCGTCCATGAACAGCAACTTGTGCCCGGGGCTGTGCAGGACGAACAGACTCTTGACGCTGTGCAGCATCACCACCCGGTCCACTTGCTGCATGCCGAGCACGCGCAACACGTCCTGCAGGGTTTTCGGCGCCACGCGGGTGCGCAGCAAGGCGCTGGAGGCGTACTTCATCAGCAATGCACTGAGCGCCGGGTCCCTGCCGATCAGGCTGACCAGCAGGGTCATGCTGACCTCGGGCTTGGCCAGCGCCCGGCGAATTTCCAGGGTCAACATCGGCAAGCTGGGCAGTTGCTCCTGATCATTTATCAGTTGCGTGACTACCTGCCGGTAAATCGAGTAGTCGGACTGTGTCGTCTCCATCATGGCCTCCCGCCGCAGATGGAGCGCAGTGTAGCCAAGGCCGAGATCTATTGCGCCAGCTTACTGGCAGATGGCCGCACGAGCAGTCAGGCGATGCTCGCCTGGCTGGCCTGAGCACGGCGACGAATGGTCAGATCGACCTTGAGGCAGATGGCCGCCAGCAGCATGAAGCCGGCACCGAGGTTGCCCCGGCTGACTTGCACACCGAACAGAGCGCTCAACCAGTCGGCGATCGGCCCCGGGTAGCTGGCCAGCAAGGCGCCCAGCGGCACCAGCAGAAACAGGAAGCAATAACCCATCGACCGCATCATGTTCATTCCCACACCCTCGCTTTTAGTAGCAACCCGTGCACAATGCCGCCTTCGGCAGCCAGGGCGACACTAGACTTTGGTGCATAGGCCGAGATTTTTCCTGCCGACCCTGCGAGTGACCGTTGAACAAAGCCCTGCTCCAGCAACTGATTCTCGACAAGCTGCACAGCGATCTGGCACTGGCCCAGCAAGCGGCGTTGACCGCCTATGAAGCGGCCACCCACGAAGAGAATATTGCCGAGAACAAGTACGACACCCTGGGCCTGGAGGCCTCCTATCTGGCCGCCGGCCAGGCGCGCCGGGTCGAGGAGATTCGCCAGGCCCTGAGCGCCTGGGAAAAACTCCGGCTGCGGCCCTTCGATGCGCAACTGGGCATTCAGCTCAGCGCCCTGGTGTGGCTGGCCGATGCCCAGGGCAGCGAGCAATGCCTGTTCCTCGGCCCCGACGGCGCCGGCCTGAAACTGCTGCTGGACGGCCAGGAAGTGCGGGTGATCAGCCCGCGCGCACCGCTTGGGCAACGCCTGATCGGCTGCGGCGAAGGCGATCAGGTGGAACTGCGCATGGGCAACAGCATTCAGCGCTTCGAAGTGCTACGGGTCTGCTGAA
>NZ_JBFIIG010000058.1:0-22731 GCF_041601375.1 Pseudomonas sp.
GCCTGCGGTCGAGCGGGCGGAAATCATCGGCGCGCGCGGGCCCTTCGACCTGGACGGCGAGCGCGCCCTGTTCGCCCGCCTGCAGACCGATGTGCTGATCAGCAAGAACAGCGGCAGCCAGGCCACCGAGCCCAAGTTGCAAGTCGCCCGCGAGTTGGGCCTGCCGGTAGTGCTGCTGCGCCGGCCGAGCCTGCCGCCGGTGCAGCGCGAGTTCGCCAGCCTGGATGCGCTCTGGCAGGTGCTGCAGGAGGCGGGCTACGGCGCTGCCCAACCTAACGACCCCGACCCCGTAGGGTGGGTTAGCGACGCGGGATGCCGACCGTGAATCCACATGCGACGGTGGTGCGGCGCGTAACCCACCAGACCATGGACCGCGTTGCGCCCATGGTGGGTTACGCCGCATCGCCAATGCTGTGTTGTTCGGCAACAGCGCATGCGGCTAACCCACCCTACGCAAACGCATCGCCTGCTAGACTGCCGCCCCGCTTTGGAGGCCGCCATGACCACGCCCGTTTCGCCCTACGCCCGCATTCTCTTCGTCGGGCCCGACCTTGCCCAGGGTTCCTTTGCCGAGCTGTTCCGTCAGCGCCTGGCGGCCTTGCGCGGCACGGCGGCGCTGGCCGATGTAGTCGACACCACGGCCGGTTACGCCGGGCTTTGGCAGCGGGTCGCCGAGGCTGAGCGGCCGTTGCTGGTGATCGACCTGGAGCCGCAGAGCAGCAGTGCCCACCTCGACTGGCTGCGCAGCGAGCTGGGCCGGCAGGCCGAGCCCGAGCAGCTGTTCGTCGCCAGCGCCATCGGCCAGAGCGAAGGCCTGCCGGTCGAGGCCGCCTGCGCCCTGATCGCGCGGCCGGAGCTGCACCTGCCCTGTGTCGGCGTGGCCGAATTGCCGGAGCGCCACGCCTGGTCGCAGATCCCGCCGCACCACTACCGCGTGCTGCTGTGCAACGGCCCGCGCTGCACCCGTCGCGGCGCCCTGCCGCTGTGGAAAAGCCTGCGCACGCAGCTCAAGGCCGCCGGCAAGCTGGAGTGTGAGGGGGGCGTGCATCTCACCCGGACCCAGTGCCAGTTTCCCTGCGACCAGGGGCCGACCCTCAGCCTCTATCCGTCCGGCGTCTGGTATCAGATTCGCAGCGAAGCGGATGTGTGCAAGCTGGTGCAGCAGCAGTTCGTCGAAGGCCGTGAAGTGCCCGAGCTGTTGATGCCCCGGGACTGAGAGAATCCGGCGGGCTGTCGCTTTGCTCCGAACGGAACGCCGCCCGAACCGCCCCTCGCCTGGACCGCCCTTCGCTCCGAGCCGAACGCGGCGCAGCTTGCCGCGAACGCCTGAAGACGCTCTCGCTACAGCGTTCGATATTTTCACAACCGCCGATAGCCGCCTTGGCATCGGTGCCCGATACCCGCCTGCGGCTAGGGCAGCACCCCGAGCAACGTCCACAAGCGGCGCGCTTCGGCGTCGGAACTGATCAGTTCGGCCAGCAGGTCGCGTAACGGTTTCTGTCCCCATTCCACTGCGCGGTTGATCAGGTAGGGCACCGGGCTGTGGGGCTCGGTCTTGGCCAGGTACTCGGCGATCAGCGCCAGTTGCCGATAGGCCTCGTCGCGACTGCCAGGGGCGCGGCCCAGGGCGACCGCCGGGGGCGCTTCCTCGGTGAAGAAGGGCGATTCGTCTACGGCTGGCTGGGGCGGGGTGGCGGGATGCATGGCGAGGAACTCCTGCATAAGCGTGGTCAACTGCTCGATGGTCTGGCGTAGCGGGGTGAAGGAGGGCGAGTCGAAGGCCAGCTGGATATCGCTCCAGGCCTCGAGCCTGGCCAGGGCGGCGCGGCTTTCCGTGAGCCAGAGGAGGTTCTGGCGAAATTGCACGCCGGGCAGCATGCGCAGGGCGTCGTTCAATTGCCGCTGGGTGGTCTGCGCGGCTTCCCGTTCCGCCTTGGCCTTCTTGCTGTCGCTGCCGATCAGCAGGCTGCGCTGCAGTTGTTGCCAGTCGGCAAAGCTGAACTTGGCGAATTCCTGGCCCACTTCGCCGAGCAACGGCACGCGGATCAGCAGCACCTCGGCATAACGGCGGACCAACCATTCCAGCGGGCTGGAGCGCCAGGACAGGTCGCCGTCCTGGGGTTGCGGGTGCAGCTCGTCGGTGAAGCGCTCGCAGAGGTTGGCCAGCAGGTTCAGCCCCGCGGTCAATCCGGCGAAGCCATGGCGGTGCAGCCAGGCCTCGCCGAGCCAGACGGCGACCATCATGTCCTTGCTCTTGTGGCTGAGAATTTCGTTGGCCAGGCGCTCCACGGCGATCCAGTCGGCACGTTTCAGGTCGGCTTGCCAGACCCCGCTGGGCAGGCTCTCGTCGTCTTCGCGGCGGGCTTCGCGCAGGCTGTCGTATTCCGGATGGTGACGGATATTGCTGCCGCAGGGCTGCGAGCCGGTGATCGGCTCCAGCAAGCCCGCGGCCTGAAGGGCGACGGCATCCATGGGTATGGGCTGACTCCTAGGGTTCGATGGTGGAGAAGGAGGCCGGCCAGGGGGCGGCCGACGATATCGCCAGGGTGGCTGCCGGGGGGCTGGAAAAGGGCGATGCCGGTGCCTTGACCGGCAGCGGCGCTATGGCCAGCGGCGCCTTGCCGCTGGGGTTCATCAGGGCCACGCGCATGAACATCAGCGCATGGTTGTCGCTGCTGTGAGGCGCGTAGACCGGCAGGCGGAACGCCAGCGGGGTCTCGCTGTAATCGATGGTCGCCAGGCGCTCGAAGGCGACGTGGGTACGCAACAGACGCAACAGCGCCCAGGGCCCCTGGTATTCCCAGCCGGCTTCGTATTCGTAGACCGCCAGTGTCGTTTGCAGCGGATCGTCCGCCGGTCGCTGAGTGGCGTTTTTGGCCCAGCGCAGGGCCAGCTTGACCGGTTGCCCGAGCGTCCAGCGCAGGCGGTGATTGTCCTCGCCGGGATAGCTGATCTGCTCGCTGCCCGCAAGCATCGACCACTCGATCACCTGGTCGGCACCCTGTTCGGCGCCGCGGTCGGTGCGCCAGCGTACGTCCAGGTCGATGCCCTTGATGCCGTCCTGATCGCGCTGGAACAGTGGATCGAGCCAGACCCTGGCCAGTTGCAATTGTTTGAGGAACGCTATCGCTGTCGGCGCATCTGCGGACAGGCTTTGCGCCAGTCCGGTTTGCGCCTGGTCCAGGTTGTCGTCGAGCAGTTGCAGGAACAGACGCACCCGGTCGGGGTCGGCATCCGCGGCATTGAGGCTGAAGGCGAAGGGGAAGCGTCCGGCCAGGTACTGGGAGAAATAGCTCGACAGCTGGTTCCAGGCGGCGGCGGCAGTCTGTTCCTGCAGTTGTGCACAGCGTTGGGCAGCCAGGCCGGCGACGTCGCGGGCGCGCTGGGAGAACGCGTCCGTTCCGCTGGGCAGCACGGCCTCGCCGAGGACGGTACGGCAGTTGCTCAGCTCCATGCTGTTGAGGCTATTGGCGAAGCGTTCGAACAGTGCCGGTGCGCTGTTGGGGTTCTTGTCGGTGTATTTCTGCAGCTCCACGGCCATCGCCTGCCAACGTTCCAGCTGTTCGACGTTGCCGGCCGCCAGGCTGGTGCGTTGGGCCTGCAACCAATCGAGCGCCGGGGCGATACGGCTGTGCAGGTCGGCGACCAGGTTGGCTTGCGCGGCCAGGTATTGCTGCATGTCCTGGGCGGTGGCCGAGCGATAAGCGCGCAGCCCGGGGTTCTGGCTGCCGTCCCACCAGGCGAAGTCACCACGCAGCGGTTGGTACAAGGCAAGCGCTTGCAGCTCGGCATTGGCGTTGCCGAGATCCTGCAGGGCGCGGCGATTGAGCTCCAGCATGAAGGCGTCGGCCATGTCCGCATGACCGAGGGTGCGAAAGGCCGCGGCCACCTCGCTGGCATCCTGCGCCGGCACGTTGAAGGCGCGGTTGCCGTGCAAGCCGACGGCGGCGTTCGGTTTCAGCGCGGTGAACAGCCTCCAGAGCGTGATCGCGGTGCTCGATTTGGCGCTGGCGGTGAGGGCGCCACGGTATTCGAAAGGCACCTTGGCGACGCCTTGTTCGAGATAGCTGCGGTAGCTGGCGATATAGCGTAGGGCGCTGTGTAGGCTGTCGCCGTCGATGCCGCGCAAGGGCTCGCCACGGTGGGCCAGGCCGTCGCTGGCCAGCGCCGCAGCGGCGAAATCCTGGCGCAGCAACATGTCGATGGCGATATCCAGTTTGGCCATGCTGGGTTGAAATTCGATGCTACCGCCGCTTTGCTGACGCAGGATGCTGTTATGCGGATCGTCCTCGTCCAGCCATTGATCGCGGAACACCTTCTGCAGGCGGATGGCATGGTCTTGTGTCTGATCGACCATGGCCGGGCCGATCAAGCTGCTTTGCCGGGCCTCATCGAGCATGGCGGAATAACCTGGCGTCAGGTCCTGGCCGGAACCGCGGCTCCAGGCGGTATTGGTGGCCGAGACCATGCGCCGGAGTTGGATGATGTTCAGGCTCAGTTCTTCCAACTCGAGAATCGAATTGCGTTGGCCGTTCTGCAGATATTGCAGATGACGCCTGACTTGTCCGGCGGTGCTGCTGAAGCTTTCGTCGGCGAACAGACGGTCGAGCCACATACGCATCAGTTGCACGAAGTGTTTGCCGGTGTCCTGGCGAATCGAGACCAGTTCCACCGGGCTGGCCAGGGCTTGGCTGGAGCGCGCGAACAGCCAGTTGTAACGGCTGTGCAGGGGCAGGCGCTCTGCATTGAGTTCGAGTTCGAGCAGCTCGCCGGACAGCCCGGCGGCATCGTCAAGCGGGCTTTTGCTGCCAGCCAGCATCAGGTTGAAGCGCGCGCTTTGCTTCTCCAGGGCGATCGCCTGGTCCAGCAACTGACGGGCGCGCAGGTAGCTGGGCCATGCTTCCGGCGATTCGGCGTCGCCGCCAGCGCCGCGCCGGTGACCATCCACGCGCGCGGAACTCACCGCTTCCATATCTCGTTGCAGGCTTGCATACAGCGGTTGATAGAGGCGCTCGCTGGCCAGCTGGCGCAGGTGTTGGCGCAGTCGGGGGTCCAATGAGGAAAAAAACGAACTGGGCAACAGCACCGAGGAGTAACGCCAGCGTGGCGCTTCGTCCAACATCGTCCAGAATGCAGAGATGCTTCGCCGGGCGCCGGCGTCGTCGCGCAAGCCGGGGCGGTGGTCGGTCCTGAGTTCGTGCAGCAGGCCTGCCAGGGTATCGGCGTCCTGTCGTTCGACCTGCCACAGCCAGAGCATGCCGACCAGCCAGAACAGCCCGAGCACGGCGGCGCTAACGCCGACCACCCGCTGCCAGCGCCGGCGCAGGTGGAGGATGCGTGGCACCGGCTGGGTCAGACCCTGTTCGGCCAATACCCGCCGGCGCAGCAGGCGGCGGACGAACAGCGGCTCGCGCGGCAACTCTTCGACCTCGGTCAGCGGGTCGGCGTCGACGCCGAACACCGGCATCGCTGCGCAGAAATAAATCCCCCGTAGCTGCGGCGCCTCACCCAGGGCGCTGCCTTGGAACACCGGATCGCAGAGGGTTTGCAGGTTGCTGCGAATGGCCTCGAACTGGCGCGGCAGCAGATAGAGCGCTTCTTCGGTTTTGCCGGACAAGACCCCCAGTTCGGTGATCTCCTCGGACAATACGCGCACCAGTTGATCGATGGCGATCTCGCTCCATTCCGGATGCCAGGCGGTGCCCGGGGGGAATGGCGAGGACCAGCCGAACACCCGGTCGCGTGCGTCCTCGGGCAGCGCGTCGGCCAACTCTTTGATCCCGGGCAAGGTTTCCAGGCCGGTCAGCAATAGATAAACCGGTACGCTCAGGCCCAGCCGTTGCAGCATTTCATTGAATTTACGTCGCGCCGCCAGACCGGCCGCGGCGGCCTGGTCGGAGGCCCACAGCCGTTCGGCCGGTACCGTCCAGATCACCGCATCGAGTGGTCGGCCGGCACGCATCATCACCAGCATGCGCAACAACCGCCACCAGGCGGCGATCTGCACCAGTGCACCTTCGCCGTGACTGAACATGGCGCCGGGCACCGCCAGCACCGCGACATCGCTGTCGTACCACCAGCGGCCGAACCAGCCGGGTTTGCCCGAACTGGACAGGCGCCAGGCGCGACACAATTCGTCGGTTCTCTGTTCATCGCCGAGGAGCATGATCCAGGGGGTCTGGTAACGGTCCTTGATGCCGAGGTCGCCCTCCATCTGCTGCACGGCCAGATAGCAGCTGCGCGCAGCGCCGTCGATGCGCCCGCGCAGCCACAAGGCCAGTGCTGTCAGCAGCGCCAGGAGCACCAGTACGCCGAGCACCAGCAGGACTATTTCCAGGCCGCTCATGCCGCTCATAATGGATGCTCCTGGCTGCTGCCGGCTTGGTAAAGAATGGGTTCCAGGTGCTGAGCGATATCGCGCCAGAACAGATGGCCGATGCCTAGAATCAGCACCAGCCCCAAGCCGATGAACAGACTCAGGCGCAAACCGTCGGGCAGCATGCGCCGCATCGGTAGCCGGCCGGGCGGCGCCATCGCGGGTTGTTCGAGCATGGGCCCGACCCGCCGGGTGTCGGCGTCGCGTTGCCAGGCGAAGGCGAACAGCGCGTGCCGCCACTTCTCATGCAGGACCTGTCCGCGGGCGCCGCGCAGACGCCCCTGGAAGCCCAGATTCAGGCATTGCAAATAGACATTGGCCAGATCGCGGGTGGCCGGATCGGACTCGCCGAGCAGTTTGTTGATCGCCCGCGGAATCCGCTCGCCGGACGCGCGAGTATTGAACAGACGCGATTCCAGCGGTTGCTCCTGCCATTGCCGACGGCCCGGCCAGGGGTTGAACAGCATGGTTTCGTCGAGCAGGGCGACAAAGGCGTAGACCATGGCCTTGGCTTGGCCGCCCGGCGCATCGCCGACCGCCGCGTAGGCATCGCGCCACAGCCGGCGGGTCAGCCGGCTCGCCTCTGCCGCGGCTTGGGCGACCGCCTGTTCGGCGCCTTCGGTGGTAGTGGACAAACTCGGCCAGGTATCCAGCCACTGGGCCCAGGCTTTGCCGAAAGCGGCGCTCAACGGCGCTTGGTTCATCGAACCGATGCGCAGGCGCGATAGGCTATCTGACATGCGTCGGCCTCACTCGTCGGCGCTGCTGTTGGCGTCTGACACGAAGAGCACCACTTCCCAGGGTTCGACCTCGCTGCCGCCGCCAGGCACCAGGATACGCAGGCGCTGGCTGGGGTCGAACCACTCCCGCGCCCCTTGCAGAGCGAACAGCCGGGTGTCTTCGCCGACGCTGTAGGCGATCTGTTCGCTACGGCTCAGGGGTTGCTGCGGCATGCCGTGCATGCGCTGCCGGGCGAGGGTGACTATGTGCGTTTCGGAGGCGACGATGGCGCTCTCCATCCATTGGCTGGCGGCGCGTTCGCCGACGCCGGCGGGCATGCGCAGGCCGATCACCAGACGTTGCCAGGACTCTTCGCGCACCGGCAAATCGATCCAGAAACCATGATTGTCGCGGGCGAACGGCATGCAGCGGTAACCGGCGCGCAGCAGATCCAGGGTGGCATTCAACCAATCCAGCACCGGCGCATAACCGGCCAGCAACTCTTCGTATGCCAAGGGGGTGAAGGCCGGCACCCCAGCCAGCGGGTTGAGCGTGCACAGCGAACCGGCCATACCGTTCAGCAACTGGTGCAGGTTCGCTGGCGCGGCGACGCGGCTACCCAGCGCCGCTTCGACTTCCGGCAAACGTGCCCAGAGGGCGGCGAGCAGGCGGCCGATTTCCTGGCAGTCCTCGGCATTGCCGGCCTGCTGCGCCTGGCGCAGGCGCCCGGCCAGGTATACGCATTTTTCCCGGGTGCGGGCACAGAGCGCGGCGACCTTCTGCCCCAAGAGCGATTCCGGCAGCACCCGCGCGGTCGGAGCCACATAGGGGATACGCGCGTAGCCGCCGCCCTGCTTGCCGATACGCAGCAAGGGCAGGCAGACCGAGTCGGCCTTGTTGCTCTCGCACACCAGGTGCAGATCGGCGCGCCAGACGTTGATCGGCTCGGGAAACTGGCCGCTGGCCAGATCCGGCACCGGCTCGCTGTCCACGGACTGGAAGCGTCCACTGAGAGGCGCCAGTTGCCCGGCGCGATACAGCGGCGCGATGGCCAGGTAAACGGTGGTCATGCATTGCGGCGAGGCGTCGATGGCTTCGATGACATCCAGCTCCAGCCCCCGGCGGCTGGCTGCATCGAAGCCGACCGGCAAGCCATCGGGGAGAATCGCTTCGAGGGCGGTGATGCGCACCTTGCCGCTGCTCAGCGCCGCCTCGTCCACCTCGAGCAGGTCGATGCCCCAGAACCATGGTTGCGCCGCAGCCGCCTGGCGCGCGGCCAGGGTTTCCGCCCGCAGGCCCTGCAACTGGAAATGTTGAGGCAGCAGGTGCATGCCTTCATGCCAACAAATTGCATCCGGTATGCCGCTCATGCCGCGCCCCCTCCGACGTCCATTCTGGGTCTTGCAGGGAGGGTTCCCCCTGCGTGTCCGTGCGCTACTCAGCGTTGAGCGGCGTCTCCGAGCAACCGCATATTCTTGCTTTCGAAACGCAGCCAGACGGTCTTCTGTTGATCGAGGCGCAGTCTGTGCGTACCGGGATTGTTATAGCCGGCATACACCAAAAGTCCAACCGCAGGGTTGCCAGCCATGGGGATGTCACGCGACTCCATGAACTGGCCGGGGACCAGTTCCAGGCTCCACACATCGATGGCCTTGAGGTGGTCGCGGCGCAACTGTTCGCGCTGCTCGAACCATTGCTTGGCCGGGATCGACAGCAGCAGGGTGAACAGCTCAGGATCCTGCACCGCGACGAAATCCACGGCCAGGGGCGTGTCTCTGTTGGCCTGCGGCGCTACGTCCAGGGTCAGTGCGCGCAATTCGACCGAGGGTTGAAAAAAATACGAACAGGAGGTCAGCAGAGGGAACAGGCCCAGCAGCAGGGCCGCAGAGGTGAAACGTCCAGGTTTCATGAGAATCCGTTAATCAATGAATTTGCTTTTTTATAGACCTGTTCTAGCGTCTTGGGTAGTTCGCCGACAGGACGAATGAAGGATCGCTACCGTCCGGCTCAGCCAGTCGGTCGCGATTCGCAAGGAGCGCGATGGGGAGGGAAACCTAGACATTGCGTGCACGCTCAATGTCTGGAGTAAGGGCAGGATCATGGCTGAAAGTACCCAACACAAGCTCGATCGAGTACGTCCCCCACGAGTGCAAATCACCTACGACGTCGAAATCGGCGACGCCATCGAGAAGAAGGAGTTACCCCTGGTGGTCGGCATTCTCGCCGATCTGTCCGGTAAGCCGGAAACCCCCCTGGCGAAGATGAGCGAGCGGCGCTTCGTCGAGATCGATCGCGACAACTTCAACGAAGTACTCGCCTCCACCGCCCCGCGCCTGGCCGTGCAGGTCGACAACAGCATCAGCGGCGACGGCAGCAAACTCAATGTGGAACTGAATTTTTCCCATTTCGACGACTTCGATCCGGTCAACCTGGTCAAGCAGGTGACCCCGCTGCGGCGCCTGTACGAGGCCCGCCAGCGTCTGCGCGACCTGCTCACCAAGCTCGACGGCAACGACGATCTGGACAAGCTGCTGCAGGACGTGGTGGCCAACACCGAGGGTCTGCAGGAAATCAAGGCGGCTCGCCCCGAAGGCGCCACGCAGGCCGCGGAAAGTGCCGAACCCGCCGCCGAACCCGCCAGCGATGCCGCCGACCAGCCAGACGAACCCCAAGCCTGATCATTCCGGAGAGAACTAGCCATGGCCGAACCAAAACCCGGTGCGCAGGGCTCGACCGAGTCCACCACCCTGACCCTGCTCGATCGCATCGTCGCCGAAGGCCG
Organism: Pseudomonas sp.; assembly: GCF_041601375.1. Classification (GTDB taxonomy): domain Bacteria; phylum Pseudomonadota; class Gammaproteobacteria; order Pseudomonadales; family Pseudomonadaceae; genus Aquipseudomonas. Next base: position 9,879 of record NZ_JBFIIG010000058.1, read on the forward strand.
CATGGCCCACGACGACAGCCAGCAGGCCTATGCGCGCGACATGCTGGCGGAGTTCGCCACCCAGGTGCTCGATGAAGGCATGGTGGTCGACAAGGACACCGTGGCCATGATCAACGACCGCATCGACCAGATCGATCAGTTGATCAGCAGCCAGCTCAACGAGATCCTCCACCACCCCGAAGTGAAGAAGCTCGAGGCCTCCTGGCGCGGCCTGCACTTTCTGGTGATGAACACCGAAACCAGCACCCGCTTGAAGCTGCGCCTGTTCAACGTGACCCAGAAGGAACTGTTGAACGACCTGGAAAAAGCCGTCGAATTCGACCAGAGCGTGCTGTTCAAGAAAGTCTACGAAGAGGACTACGGCACCTTCGGCGGGCATCCCTTCAGCGTGCTGATGGGTGACTTCGAATTCGGCCGTCATCCGCAGGACATCGCCCTGCTGGAGAAGCTCTCCAACGTCGCCGCCGCCGCCCATGCGCCCTTCATCGCCGCTGCCAGCCCGCGCCTGTTCGACATGAGCAGCTTCACCGAACTGGCCGTGCCGCGGGATCTGGCCAAGGTCTTCGAAAGCCTGGAGCTGATCAAGTGGCGCTCGTTCCGCGCCAGCGAAGATTCACGCTACGTGTCGCTGGTGCTGCCGCATGTGCTGCTGCGCCTGCCCTACGGCCCTGACACCCTGCCGGTGGAAGGCATGAACTATGTGGAGGACGTCAACGGCACCGACCACGGCAAATACCTGTGGGGCAATGCCGCCTGGGCGCTGACCCAGCGCGTCACCGATGCCTTCGCCAAATACGGCTGGTGTGCGGCGATTCGCGGCGTCGAGGGCGGCGGCGCGGTCGAGGGTCTTCCGGCGCATACCTTCACCACCAGCGCCGGCGATCTGGCGCTCAAGTGCCCGACCGAGGTGGCGATCACCGACCGCCGCGAGAAGGAGCTGGATGGACTCGGCTTCATTTCCTTGTGTCACAAGAAGAACAGCGACCTGGCGGTGTTCTTCGGTGGCCAGACCACCAACCTGGCGAAGGTCTACAACACTGCCGAGGCCAACTCCAATGCGCGCATCTCGGCGATGCTGCCGTACGTGCTGGCGGCCTCGCGCTTTGCCCATTACCTCAAGGTGATCATGCGCGACAAGATCGGCAGCTTCATGACCCGTGACAACGTGCAGACCTACCTCAACAACTGGATCTCCGACTACGTGCTGATCAACGACAACGCGCCCCAGGAGATCAAGGCGCAGTACCCGCTGCGCGAGGCGCGGGTGGATGTCAGCGAGGTGGCCGGCAAGCCCGGAGCCTACCGTGCCACCGTGTTCCTGCGGCCGCACTTCCAGCTCGAGGAACTGACCGCTTCTATCCGTCTGGTGGCAACCTTGCCGCCGCCAGCCGCCTGAAGTCCGCCGCCGGCCGGTGGCCGGCGGTTTTTCTCCCGCAATTCTCTTCTTCATAGATTCAGGAGCTGCACGCGATGGATGCGATCATTCTCGACCTGGGCGCGGATATAAAAGGCGACAGCCTGCTCGAAGGTTTTGCCGACAAGATCGAATTGATGTCTTACAGCCACAACGTCGCCATGCAGGTGACCAACGACGTCAGCAACTCGGAGCGCACCTCCGGCCGTCCCCACATCGGTGAGTTCACCCTCACCAAGTTCATCGACACCTCGACCCCGACCCTCAACGAATACTGCTGTTCCGGCAAGCCCATCAGCGAAGCCAAGATCACCCTCGGCCGTAACGCCGCCGAGGGCAGTGGGCAGATCCTGCCATTCATCGTCTACACCCTGTCCAACGTGGTGCTGTCCAACGTCAGCGTCAGCGGCGGTACGGGCGGCAAGCCGGTGGAGACGCTGTCGCTCAACTTCACCAAGATCAAATGGGAACTGACCGCGCAGAAGGACGACGGCACCAAGGAAGGCACGGCCGCATCGACCTGGGATATGGCTGCCAACAAGGTCGTCAAGTAAGCGGTGGTCGCGTTCCGGCAACGCAGCCGGGCGCCGTTGCTCGATCGCCTAGCCTCGCAGGACGAGGCCGGGTTCGGCCAGGCCGCGGTCTTCGATCGCCAGGCGCTCAGCGAATCGGTGCGTCAGGAGCTGCTGCGCCTGCTCAACACCCGCCGCTCGCTGCGTCCACGGCTCAAACAATTGACCGTGATCGACTATGGCATCGCCGACTGGAGCGGCCTGTATGCCGACCGCGGCGACGACCGCCGCAAACTGGCGCGGGAGGTCCGTCTGGCCATTGCCCAGTTCGAGCCGCGCCTGCAACTGACCGAGGTGGACGTGCAGCCGCTGGACGGCAGCCGCCATGCCCTGCGCCTGCGCCTCGCCGGACACCTGCGCGGTGGCAACGAAACCTGGCCGGTGGCCTTCGTGATGGATCTGGCCGACGGGGTGGTGCATGAGCGATTCGATTGACGAGCAACTGCTGGATTACTACCAGCGCGAACTGACCTGGCTGCGTCAGGCCGGCGCCGGCTTCGCCGAGCGCTACCCGAAGATCGCCAGCCGCCTGGAACTGTCCGCCGGCGAATGCCCCGACCCGCATGTCGAGCGCCTGCTCGAAGGCTTCTCGCTTTTGTCTGCGCGTCTGCAACGGCGCCTCGACGATGGCTATGCAGAATTCAGCGACGCCCTGCTCGAGCAACTCTATCCGCTGGCGTTGCGGCCACTGCCGTCCTGCGCCATCGCCCGCTTCGAACCGGATCCGAGCAAGGGCAGCCTCAGCGCAGGCTATGCCTTGCCCCGCGACACCCCGCTGTTCGTCACGACCGCCAGCGGCGACAGCGTGAATTTTCGCAGCGCTGCCACCGTCACCCTCTGGCCCTTGGAAGTGGCCGACGCGGTGCTGCTCGACACCGAGGAGACCCAGGCCCTGACCGGCGCCCCCCAGGCGCGCGCGGCCCTGCGCCTGAGCCTGCGTTGCGTGGGCGAGGATCCGTGGAGCGCGCTGCCGATCCGTACTCTGCGGATTCACCTGGCCGGCTCGCCGGTCACCGCCGCGGTGCTCTACGACCTGCTCTGCGGCAATGCCTTGCACAGCCTCTGCGGTCTGCCCGGCAGCCAGCCGCGCGCCGTCGCCGGGCGTCCCGAGCCGGTAGGCTTCGGCCCCGACGAGGCCCTGCTGCCGGACGAGGATGGCCTGCATCCGGGCCTGCGCCTGCTCGCCGAATACTTCGCCTGTCCGGAAAAATTCGCCTTCTTCGACCTGCCCCTGTCGATTCCCGCCGACGCCGGCGAACTGCTCGACATCTATATCCTCCTCGACCGCATGCCTTCGGCGCGGGTCAGCCTGCGCCCGGAAGACATCGCCCTCGGCTGCGCGCCGCTGATCAATCTGTTTCCGCGCACCTCCGAGCCGCTACGCCCGGACGGCACCCGCAGCGAGTACCGGCTGATCGCCGACGCCTACCGCGAGAACAGCGTGGAAATCCACAGCATCCGCAACCTGCGGGCCGGCGCCGGCCAGCGCGCGCAACTGGTCGCACCCTACTACGCCTGTCAGCACGGCATGGGCGAAGGCCGGCTGTTCTGGCATGCGCGGCGTATCTCCGGGCGCAATCCCGGGCGGCACGGCACCGACATGCTGCTCAGCCTGGTCGACACCCACTTCAACCCGGCCGTGGACATTCCCGACTACAGCCTCACCGCGGAGCTGCTGTGCACCAACCGCCATCTGGCGGAAACCCTGGCGGCCGGCACCCGTCTGGATTTCGAGCGGCCGGGGCCGGTGCTGCGCGTCAGCCTGCTGCGTTCGCCCCATGCCCAGTCGCTGCCGGCCCTGGGCGGCGCCTCGCGCTGGCGTCTGGTGTCGCAGCTGAGCCTCAATCACCTGTCGCTGGTGGAAGGCGAACAGGCCCTGGCCGCGCTCAAGGAAATGCTCACCCTGCACAACCTGCGCGACGAAGCCGCGGCGCGGCGGCAGATCGAAGGCCTCGCCGGCATCGCCAGCGTGCGCATCGTCGAGCGGGTCGGCAGTGATGCCTGGCGCGGCTGGCGCAACGGTCTGGAAGTGCGCGTCAGCCTTGATCCGGCGCATTTCGTCGGCGCCAGCCCCTTGTTGTTTTCCGGGGTGCTGGCGCATTTCTTCTCGCTCTACGCCAATACCAACCGCTTCGTGCGTACCGTGCTGCTGCTTGGCGATAAGGAGATCAAGACATGGCGTCCCCAGGTCGGCGAACCGCTGTCCCTGTAGGCGAACGCCTGCGCGATGAGCCGCAGGCGTTCGAGTTGCTGCAAGCGCTGCTGCTGCTCGAGCGCGCCCAGCCGCAGGCCACGCCCCTGGGCCAGGGCATCGACCCGCGACGCGAGGCCGTGCGCCTGCGCGGCCCGCTGACGCCGCTGTTCGCCGCCAGTCAGGTGGCGCGCCTGGAGTTTCCGGCGCAGGCCCAGGCGGTGCTGAGCACCCCGGTGTTCGGCCTCGGCGGCCCGGACGGGCCGCTGCCCTACGCCTATCAGGAATGGCTGCAACAGCGCGCGCGACTGAAGGACCATGGCCCGGCGGAATTCCTCGACCTGTTCCAGCACCGCCTGCTCTCGCTGCTCTACCGCATCCTGCGCAAATATCGGGTGGCCATCGGCTTCGTGCCGCCGCAGGACAGCCCGGTGCAGGACCAGTTGCGCGCCCTCACTGGTTTGCTGCCGCGCCCGCTGCAGGGGCGTCAGGCGATTCCCGACGGGCTGATCGTCGCCCGCACCGCGTTGTTCGCCGGGGCCCGACGCTCCCTGGCCGGCTTCGAAACCATCGTCCGCCATCACTTCGCCGTCAGCGTGCGCCTCGAACAGTTCCAAGGCGCCTGGCGCGATATTCCCCTGGCCAGCCGCAGTTGTCTGGGCCGCCCCGGACGCAACCTGAGCCTCGGTCGCAGCGCCGTGGCCGGCAAGCGCGTGTGGGACGAGCATGCTGGAATCCGCGTGGTGCTCGGCCCACTGAACGGCCAGCGTTACCCGAGTTTCCTGCCGGACGGCGAGGCCCATGGCCAGCTGGCGGCACTGGCCGCCTTCTATTTCGGGCCCGATCTGGACTGCTCGCTGCGGCTGCTGATCAATGAAACCCCGGCGCTGACCCTGAGTCGCCTGGCGCCGCCGCGGGCCGCCTGGAACAGCTGGCTGGAGCGCCAGCCCAAGCGTCAACTGCGCCACATCGACATGCGCCTGTCCGCCATGGGGAGTGCCTGACTATGGATCTCGCCACCCTGGTCACCCGCCTCAACGGCGACTGCCGCCGCGCCCTGGAGCGCGCCGCCCAGCGCTGCATGCAGCGCAGCCACCACTATGTGGAGATCGAGCACCTGCTGCTGGAACTGTTGGATATCGAAGGCGGCGACCTGGCCTGCCTGTTGCCGCGCTTCGGCCTGGAGCGCGATGCCCTGGCCGCCGAAATCAACCTGGCGCTGGAGCTGTTCAAGGGTGGCTGCACCCGCACCCCGGCGCTCTCCAGCCAGACCGTGGCGTTGCTGGAAGACGCGGTGTTGCAGGCCAGCATGCAGAACCAGCCGAGCGTGCGTTCCGGGTTGCTGCTGCTGGCTTTGCTGGAGCGCGACGAACGCCGCGCGCTGCTGCTCAACAGCGCTTCCTCGCTGCTGCGCATTCCCCGTGACGCCTTGCGTGGCAATCTGCAGGAATGGTGCGCTTCCTCCCGCGAGAGTGTCGCGCCAGGCGCGGCCAAGCCGAGCCAAGGCGCCAAGGCCGGTAGCGAGTCGTCGCTGCTCGAGCAGTTCACCCAGGACCTCACCGAGGATGCGCGCAACGGCCGCATCGACCCCATAGTCGGGCGCGACGGCGAGATCCGCCAGTGCATCGATATCCTCCTGCGCCGGCGACAGAACAACCCGATCCTGGTCGGCGCCCCCGGCGTCGGCAAGACCGCGGTGGTCGAAGGCTTGGCCCTGCGCATCGCCGCCGGCGACGTGCCGCCGCCGCTCAAGGAGGTGACGGTGCGGGTGCTCGATCTCGGCCTGCTGCAAGCCGGCGCCGGGGTCAAAGGCGAATTCGAACAGCGGCTCAAGGGCGTGATCGACGGCGTGCGCAACGCCGACAAGCCGATCATCCTGTTCATCGACGAGGCCCACACCCTGATCGGTGCCGGCGGCGCCGAAGGCGGCAGCGATGCCGCCAACCTGCTCAAGCCGGCCCTGGCCCGCGGCGAACTGCGCACCGTGGCCGCCACCACCTGGCTGGAATACAAGAAGTACTTCGAGAAAGACCCGGCCCTGACCCGGCGCTTCCAGCTGGTGCAGGTGGAGGAGCCGGACGAGGCCACCGCCGTGGACATGCTGCGCGGCGTCGCCACAAAGCTGGAGCAGCACCACGGCGTCCAGGTGCTGGATGCAGCCATTCACGATGCGGTGAAGCTCTCCCATCGCTATATCTCCGGTCGCCAGTTGCCGGACAAGGCCATCAGCGTGCTGGACACCGCCTGCGCCCGCGTCGCCCTGGCCCAGCACGACGTGCCGCCGCCCCTGGAAAGCCTGCGCCACCGCCAGGTCGCGGTGCAGGACGAACTCGACCGGCTCAAGCGCGAACAGGCCACCGGCCTCGACCACGGCACGCGCATCGGCGAGCTGGACAGCGAGACCCTCGGCAACGCCCAGTGCATCCGCGAACTGGAAATCCGCTGGGGCGAAGAGCGTGAGGCGGTGCGCGAACTGCTGGACACCCGCCGCGAACTGCTGGCGCTGAGCGAAAGCGTCGATGCCAGCAAGCCGGTCAAGGAACTGGACAGTCGCATCGACCAATTGGCCTCCGAACTGGCGCGTCTGGAACATGGACTGGAAGCGATTCGCCAGGACGACCCGCTGGTGCCGGAACAGGTGGACTCGAAGATAGTCGCCGCGGTGATCGCCGGCTGGACCGGCATCCCGGTGGGCAAGATGCTCGCCGACGAAGCCCACGCCGTGCGCACCCTCGGCCAGCGCATGGGCCAGCGGGTGATGGGCCAGGACGTCGCCCTCGGCACCATCGCCCAGCGCATCCAGGCCTACCGCGCCGGCCTCACCGACCCGGCCAAGCCGGTCGGGGTATTCCTCTTGGTCGGCCCCACCGGCGTCGGCAAAACCGAAACCGCCTACGCCCTGGCCGACGCCCTGTACGGCGGCGAGCGCAACCTGATCAGCATCAACCTCTCCGAATACCAGGAAGCCCACACCGTCAGCCAGCTCAAGGGCGCACCGCCTGGCTACGTCGGCTACGGCAGCGGCGGCGTGCTCACCGAAGCGGTACGCCGCAGACCCTATTCGGTGGTGCTGCTCGACGAAATCGAGAAGGCCCACCCGGATGTGCTCGAGGCCTTCTACAACGTCTTCGACAAAGGCGTGATGGAAGACGGCACCGGCCTGGTGGTGGACTTCAAGAACACCGTGATGCTCGCCACCAGCAACGTCGGCGCCGAACTGATCCTCGACACCCCGGCCGAACAGATCGCCGGCGAAGCGTTCAATGCCCTACTGCGCCAAGAGCTGCTGCGCAACTTCCGCCCGGCCTTTCTCGCGCGCATGACTGTGGTGCCCTACCGCAACCTCGACGACGCCACCCTGGAAAACATCGTCAAGGCCAAGCTCAACAAACTCCGCGCCCGCTACAAGGCCGCGACCGGCAAACACTTCGACTTCGACCCCGGCATCGTCCAGGCGGTACTGGCCAAATGCAGCTCGGCGGGGGTCAGGGATATCGAGAATGTATTGATGACCGAAGTGGCGGGGAAGTTGGCGGAGTGGGTGTTGGAGTAAAAAATGTACGCAATAACAGATACACATTGCCACGCTTGCAATGTGTTAACAAAGGATAGTCATGCCCTAAGGAGAAGCTCTTATGCCAGATCCAATTGCCTTGGTCCGCAACCCTGAATGGATGGATGCTTCTACGCGGCCCGCCTGCAAATACTCTCCCGTAGTTGTTCACAAAGCGCAGACTCCCGGCGCCATCGTCAGCATGCAAGACGCGCTGAAAAAACGTATCGCTGTGTGCAAATCGATGGCCGGCGCCAAGAACGACACGTGGTTTTCTTTTTTGAGGGCGGGCCCCTCCCACGAACCGCACCTGCGATCCAGCAACGTGCCGGTCATCGTCATCAGCGGAGGAAGCGCGAAGAAACTCGCTATTGATCTGTGCAGTGACTACAGCCTGGCGTGGCACCCAATAAACCTGCGCAACGAGCCGCTCTATCTGTTGGTGCACAAACTTGACTTCAACAACTACGCCCAGGCGATGTCCCGAGTCATGGCGCAATTTCGCAATATGCATCTGATCGGTTGGAGCGGCGGGGGTATGACCGGATTTGGTGCCGCGCGCGCCGCCGCCCTGGCATTTGCCGATACGCTGCCCTACAGGCCACAGCGGATATTAATGATGGATCAGGATGTGATTCAAACCGAAGTCACTAGGCACACAAACCCGATTGTCCAGCGCCAATTGGACGGCATACACCAGACCAAACGTATTGCTGGCCTTGGTGTCGGCTACCCAACCCGCGTTCCGGTGCCCAAGCAAGTGTTCCCAAGGGAAATCAAAGCGGGGGACAGAGTCGTGGGAATACGCGAGCCGATACCGGCGCCAAACAAGCCAGATTTCAACTCGCCAGCCCAGCAATTTGTCTCCATTCAAGCCCCTTTTCGCAAGATCGCGCAAAAAACACCAGGCTTAGTAGCCATGGATGACGGCATCTATCCTGCCTATATGGTGGGTGGCGGTGAAGACATGCTCATGGGAATGCAACAGCAGCTAAACGAAGGAGACGAGAACGCAGCATTGTTGCCAGGTCGAATCTTGAAAAAGGCCCTTCCGGCGAAGCCGCAGGACAAATCAAACGAGTACTGGAACACAGCGCGCGTCAACACGCTCGCGGCGCTATATGCGGCGGAGAAAGACACCCGAATCGACTTCGAAGGTAAGTCCATGACGATAGAGTTGTTAATAAAGTACTTCTTTGATTTGGGTTGTCTCACGGACCTTAACGGGCCGGACGCGCACAATGCCTCCGCCTGCATTATCGAGCGCATTATCTTAAGGCTTCACAAGCTAGGGGCCTTCCCCGCTGACGTGGATGGCACTGTATTTAGCCACTAACGCTAGCAATGCACCCGGTGCCACCGTTATGCATTAGTAGCTATCCAATTGAGGCCTGCAATGTCCCGCCCCACCGACACATCGACCAGCCTGTCCCTAACCGCCACGGCGCTGAGCGATCTGTACCCGGAAAACTTCTCCGGCGAGGAAGCCTTGAACGGCCTCGGCAGCCTGATGCTGAACGGCAACAGCGCCACGGCCCTGACCCTGGCCGATGCGGTGGCTTCGCACCTGACCGCCACCCTGCATAACGACGATTTGCTGCGGCCGATCGATGCGCTCTGTGCGGAGATCCGTCAGCTGCCGGGCGATGCCACGGCCGAGCGCTACAGTCTGCTGCTGCGGCCCTGGTTGTGGTGGCTGACCCTGGCCAGCAATAACCGGGTGTTCCAGAATCTGGCGACCAGCGACATCGTCACCAGCATCTTCGACGAGCACGGCTTCAGCGATTACGACCTGCAGCTGACCGGCAGTTACACGCCGCGCGAGTATTGCGTGCAGTACGGCGAGAGCGATTTCGCCTTCGTCTCGCGGCTGCTCGAGGAGGAGGGCATCTTCTGGTTCTTCACCCACGCCGACGGCGCCCATACCCTGGTGCTGGGCGACAGCAACGATGCCTTTCCGCCCTGCCCGAACGCCAGCACCATCGCCTACTTCGGTCAGCAGATGGGTGAGCGCGAGCTGCATGGCATCCGCTCGGGGCAGATCTGCCGGCAGGCGGTGTCCGGCGTTTACCGCGCCACCGATTATGAGTTCACCACGCCGACCACCTCGCTCTATGGCCAGGCCGAGGCGGTCGCCGGGCCGTTGTCGGTGTATGAGCATCCTGGTGGCTATACCGCCAAGGCGCGCGGCGATGCCCTGGGCACGATGCGGGTGGATGCGCTGCGCAGTCAGGAAAGCCGCTTTATCGGCGAAAGCGATTGCCGCTGGCTGGTGCCGGGGCACAGCTTCACGTTGAGCGGCCACGAAGACGACACGGCGAATATCGAGTGGGTGGTGACCCAGGTCAGCCACGAGGCCAGCCACGAGCATTACCGCAATCGTTTCGAGGCGATGCCCAAGAGCACCAGCTACCGGCCGCCGCGCAGCACGCCCAAGCCGCGCATGCACACCCAGACCGCCATCGTGGTCGGCAAGGCTGGCGAGGAAATCTGGACCGACGAGTACGGCCGGATCAAGATCCAGTTCCCTTGGGACCGCACCGGCGCCAACGACGAGACCAGCTCCTGCTGGGTGCGCGTGGTGCTGCCGTGGAGCGGTAAGGGCTTCGGCATGCAGTTCATCCCACGCATCGGTCAGGAGGTGATAGTCACCTTCATCGACGGCGACCCGGACCGGCCATTGGTCACCGGTTGCGTGTACAACGGCGATAACGCGCTGCCCTATGCACTGCCGGCCAACCAGACCCAGTCCGGGATCAAGACCAATTCCAGCAAGGGCGGTGGCGGCTTCAACGAGTTGCGCTTCGAGGATAAGAAGGGCAGCGAGGAAGTCTTTCTGCAGGCGCAGAAAAACATGAAGGTCAAAGTGCTCAACGACAGCACCAGCACCATCGGCCATAACGAAACCCAGACCGTGCAAAAGGCTCGCACCCGCACGGTAAAGGAGGGTGACGAGACCATCACCCTGGAGCAAGGCAGCCGCACCGTCACCATTGAGCTTGGTAGCGATACGCTCGACGTGACCGAAACCCGTACGGTTAATGTCGGTAGCAACCAGACCCACAGCACGGGTGGAAACTACTCGCACAAGGTCTCCGGCAACTACGACCTGACCGTGAGCGGCAATCTGTCGATCAAGGTCGCCGGTACCCTGACCCTGCAAAGTACGGGCGATTTAACCGTCAAGAGCGATGCCAATCTCACCGCCCAGGCGGGCACGGCGCTGACCAACAAGGCCGGCACCGCATTGACCAATCAGGCCGGCACCACCCTGGACAACAAGGCCGGCACCACCCTGACCAACGACGGCGGCGTAAGTCTGATCAACAAGGCCAGCGCCGAGCAGACGGTGGACGGCGGCGGCATGCTGACCATCAAGGGCGGCCTGGTGCAGGTGAATTGATGGCGCGCGATCGGCATACCGCACAGCAGGCGTCGGCGTGAGCGGCGCCAATGGCACCTTCAACCTGCACCGCGGCGACCGCCAGCTGCGCGGCACGCTGCAGGATGGCAATCTGGATGGGCCGCTACGCGTCGACGAAGAGGGCCGGCCGCAGGCCAGCTTGAGCTATCGCCAGGGCGTGCTGCACGGTCCCTTCGCGCTGCTCTATCCCAACGGCAAGCCGATGGCGCGGATGAACTACGAGAACGGCAAACTGCATGGCCCGGCGACCTATTACGCGCCGGAGGGCTGGGTGCAGCGCCAGGCCAACTACCGCGGCGGGTTGCTGCACGGCGAGGTCAAAACCTTTTTCGCCGATGGCACCCTGGCCGAGTGGCAGCGCTATCACGCCGGCGAACTGCATGGCCTGCAGCAGCGCTTTCATCCCGACGCCAAGTTGTCCTGGCGGCAGTTGTTTCAGCAGGGCCAGGTCGCCGAGGCCGAGCAGCGGTTCAGCAAGGACGGTCGGCCGCTGGACGAAGAGGGCAAGCCGATTTCGCGCCTGGCCTGGTGGTGGCGGCGGCTGACCCAGGCGCCGGAGGCGTGACGATGAGGCTGGCGTAACGAGCGAGTGGCGGCGGATGAGAAGCCTGCCTACCGGTAAGGCTTGGGTAACTATCGATGGGTAGCGCTGCGCTCATCCTACGGTCGGCCGTGGGCGCGCAGGCACCTAGGGAATCAGCATCTGCACCTGGCCGGCGTAGCTGATGGTGATCACCCCGGCATAGCTGCACATCAGTGTGCAGTTGGCGTCCAGGGCCGGCATTTTGCCGATCAGGAACGTGGGGGCGCCGGGTATCCAGGGGCTGGCGGTGGCGGGGATGCAGGGCATCGGCGTCAGCACGCCGAGCGCCGCGGCGGTGGCGGCCGCCACGGTCGGGTTGGCCGGGCTCTGGCACATGCCGAACGTGGGGATGTTGACCAGCGGGATGTAATCCATGATGTTCGCCGCCGGCATGCTGGCGGTCATGGTGCAATTGGTTGGCAGCACGTTGAGCACCGCCGGGGCGACGCCGAAGCTGCAGCTCATGGTGGCGCCGGAGCAGACTTGCGGACAACCCATGCTTTTCTCCTTGGTGAGCACTCTCTGCCTAAAGAGCCTAGCCGGTTACCCGGCAGTGTCACGAATCGAAAGCATGGGTGCCAGCTTGCAGGCACAGCAAGGACTAGGCGTGCTCCTGGCTCTCATCAAAAACCTGTATGTCATTGACTCTACGGGTTATGACGCTTTTGTAGGAGCGGCTTCAGCCGCGAATTCTTCACGACACAGCCAAGGCTTCGCGGCTGAAGCGGAACGCCGCCCGGCCGCTCCTACGACAGGGGGGATGAGCACCCAGTTTGCTGCGCGACCGCGCGGCGTCGAAGACGGGGCGGGCACCTCCTACCGAAGGTGGATATCCAACGGCGCATCAGTGCCCATGCATATGCTCGATCAGTGCGCGCTGGCGGCTGGCCTGGCTGCTGACCTGGTCGGCGATCTCGCCGATGCGCAGGGCTTCGATCATGCCCTGGATTTCGTCGGTGGAGGCCTGGGTGCGCGGGGCCAGGGAGCGTACCTCGTCGGCCACCACGGCGAAGCCGCGGCCGTTGTCGCCGGCCCGCGCCGCCTCGATGGCGGCATTCAGGGCCAGCAGGTTGGTCTGCTCGGCGATGCTGCGGATCACCGCGAGTATCCCGCCGA
>NZ_JBFIIG010000059.1:0-22602 GCF_041601375.1 Pseudomonas sp.
GACACCGTCGAGGCCAACAGCTTTACCGAGCTCAAAGCCGAAGAACACCTGACCGTCAAAGCCGAGCGCAAAGTCGAGGTCAAACCCGACGACCACCTCAGCGTCGGGCAGAACCAGCACATCAAACTCGGCAGCGCGCAACTGACCAAGGCCGGCCGCGAGATTCACCTCAAGGCCGGGCAGAAAATGGTCATCGAAGCCGGCGTCGAACTGACCCTCAAAGCCGGCGGCAGCTTTATCAAACTCGACCCCGGCGGCATCACCCTCAGCGGCCCGCTGGCGAAAATCAACGCCGGTGGTGCGCCGGGCAAAGGCTCGAGTATCGGCATCAAACCACCGGTTCTGCCGGGAGCGGCGGATAGCGATAAGGCCGGGGATGTGTTGGAGCAGGCGCAAGGGAACGAACTGATCGGTGCGCCAACAAAGCGCAAGCGCATGCTCAACTTCTCCGGTTAACAGGGATCAAGCGCGGGCCGTCACCACGACCGCAAACAAGGATTAGGGATTTACAGCATGGCAGACAGCAAACCGATCAACTGGGCGTATCCGTTCCCAAACACGGGAACTGCGACCAATCCACTGCAGTACCTGACCCATATGGCCAAAGCTAGCGATGGCTACTACCCCACCGGCGAAAACGGCCTGTGGCATGGCGGCGTACATTTCGATCAAGGCACCGCCGCGGTCTTCGACCAGTCTAGCGTGCGCTGTATCGCCGATGGAGAAGTGATTGCCTACCGGGTTAACGATACCTACCCGATCACCGAGTACACCGGCGACATCCCGCAAAGCAAACGTGCGCCATTCTCCACGGGCTTTGTACTGGTCAAACACTGCCTGCAAGCGCCGGCAATGAGTGCTACCGGAACAGCATCGAGCAGTGGGCAATCGCCTCCCAAGTTAACCCTGTACAGCCTGTATATGCACTTGCAGGACTGGGCCGGTTATCAGGCCAAGCCGGATCTGCCCCGACCTGGGTTCTGGGAGGCGGCCACATACATCGTCGACACCAAAGACCAGGGCCTCAATGTACGCGCCGAGCCTATAGCCAACGCGAGCAAATTGGCCGTGCTGCCCAAAGGTACCCAGATCACCATCAGCCACACAGAAGGCGACTTCTGTAAGTTGCTGAGTATCGTCAATGGTGCAGCCGAACCGGCACTGACACTAGACAGTGAGGGCAACCTACCCGGCTTTGTTTCCGCCAAGCTGCTCAAAGCACAGGGCGAACCCAAGGCCAAAGACACAGTGGTGGTTCTGGAGCAAACCATCCCCATCAAAGCCGGTGAACTGATAGGCCATCTGGGCGTGTATCAGAACCATAACGGCGCGACGCGGCCTCTGCTGCACCTTGAAGTGTTCAGCTGTGAAGACGTTCCCGGTTTTATAGCCAAAAGCCGAGCCTGGGCTAGCCAATTGCCGGCCATGCAAAAGACCTTACTCAAGGTCCATAAAGACGCCAGCCGGCTGATTACCCACCGCGACGAAATCAAGGCAGACAACCCACCCAAGCTGGACGACGCCGGCAGTCAAATCAGCGTTGACCTGATCATCCCGCAATCCTTGCTGGACGGGTTACCCCGGCGGCCAGCAAAATCAAAGTCAGCACAGCCGTGGCCGGAAGCAACACTCCTCAGACCACCCACTGGTGGCGTCTTGACGGGCTGTTCGCAGACAAGGATGGCAACCCAATCAACGGCTGGCTGGCCGAGCAGGACCTGATCACCACGCGCCATAGCCCCTGGGAATGGCCAGACTTCCAGTGCATCGAAGACACCGGTACATCGGTCGAGAAACTGGCCTACACCTTCAATGCCCGTGGCATGCTGAGCGACGACGAAAAGCAGAATTACCGCGCCCAAATCAGCAAGGCCGACGGCGGCCCTATCCTGGCCATCGCCCGCCTCTACGACATAGTCGACACCGACAAGGACAGCGTACTGACCAGCGCAGAAATCCGCGCTGCCCTCGGCAAACCCTGGCACGCACAAGTCCTCGACCAACTGATCACCAAATACGAAAGCGAGTGGTTCTGGAACAAAAGCAAATGGGATGAACTCGATCCACTGCTGGCAGAAGAGCCAGGCAAACCGAATCCGATCTGGGAAAAAGAAAAACATCGGATCGAGAAGCTGAGTTGGTGGAAAGAACTGGTGGGACAGCATGGGATTAGTGGGGATGGAAAGGCGTGGCACTTTCAACCGATGGCATTTGTGAATCAGTTCTTCTCTGGAGATGTGTCGGATTGCGGGTGCAAACTTGGCAAAATATTCTCATGCGTCCGTTTCAAAGGACAAACCACTATCTACGGCCCCTTGTATAGCGGTTTAATTTCTCTAGATAAATATAAGAAATGGGACGAAACAACCGCTACAGGCGTAATTACCGAAGAAGAGAAAAAGATTTTTATCGCAATGTCCCCTAACGAGGGAAATATAGACTTCATACAGTCTTACGACAGTGAAATACTTACAGTCGGAGCCATGCAAAAAACCATAAACCCAAGTGGTGCCGGGGAGTTCCCCATCCAAGTATTTGACTTTAAAGAGCGCTACCCCAACCTGTATACTAGCCTTTTTGAAAATTGCGGCTGGACAGTCAAAGGCCCCCGCGCACGAGCAAAGATGTACTACAAAAATTCGACCCTAACTGAAGTCAATGAATATACCGGCGCTGACCTCAAGACGCTGATTCGGAAAGACTTTAGCGAGTCCATCTTTACTCAAAAACAGAAATTTGAATCGCCCCCTCTTGGCGCAATACTTAAAGCCATTACTCATGAGAAGTTTCAAGAGCAACAAATTTTGGACTTTTCCAAACGTATGAGAAGTGAAGTACTGGAAATTAAACCTTCTGGATCGGAATATAAACTTAAAGATTTCCTTAAATCGCTGCTTGGCAAGGCCACTGCGCTTGACCACCATATTAATCGCCCTGGTTATGTTAGCAGCGACTTCGGGGCTACTCTAAAGCGGTTCTTTGATAAAAATCCAAGTCTTTCTAAATCCCCTGCAAGCTGGGGTGACAACCATGCTCTGTACGAACTAGAGATACTCGAAGACTATGGCAAGACAAGAAGAATGGCGGTAGTACATGGTCGAAGTGTTGCTCCGGGCAGACACCAACATTTAAAAGACAACCTCTGAGGCATTTCCAGTGAAGCTCATAACAAACAAATTCGCATTAACAATTTCACTGCTTATAGCAATAAGCCATATAGCCGCCTGCGCTCAAGACACCTCCACTAGTCTTAAGTTTCAAGAGGGCGAGATAATTTTTGCCGACCCTGAGCAAGGCTCTTGGACTAAAATATATTTCTTAAAAAATGGTATCTCCCAACAGCTATTTACCGAAAAAAATACTTATTTCGACGAAAGTACTGATTCTGATTTCTCAAAGAACAAAGAATACTTAAAAATAAATAAAATTATTCGCGGATCTATACATAGCGATACCGGAGAAGAAGAATATGAACGCGCTTACTGCGTATTTGTTGAAATAGTCAGTGGATGTATCGCCAGACAGGAAACTGGTTCATTTTGCGGCGGAACTTGGGCTGAGAAAGGAAACACTTGGATATGGGCTGGTGAAGAAGTAATTATCGATGAACGCGACCCACACAAAGCATTAAGCGAGACCGATGTAGAAATACTCTCAGAAATCGGGGGAGCCGAGAATGTTTCTCGCTGTACTAAACCAAAAAACTAGATAACTTTAATTCATGAAGCATGCACTGACCACTGCAATTTTTTGCTCCCTCATCGTCACCGCACCTATCCAGGCGGCGACGAGCGTAATGCAGTTCGAGCGAGACAACCGTACAGAAACCTATACAGTGAACAACGAGACCGGCTCACTGGAGATCGAGTGGGGCGGCATTTCCAATAAATTCCCTACTGCCGTGAGTAGCAGCGGCGAAACCTATAGAGCCTTGGTGAATTTCAACGAAGGGCCAGCCTTGTTCTATGAAAATGCAGCCTCAAGTACGTCGTTCCAAGTGTATTACACCCTTAAAATCGAAAACGATGCCCCCATTGTCGACTGCATATACGGCAATATCCGCAACGCGCAGAACGGTGCCTCCATCAGGAAGGCCATCTGCAATCTGGGTAAACCGCTGACCAGCGATTATCAGGACTTGATATTTCCGTACTCGGATAAGTGGATCGGCGAATCGAATGCCGCCGGCGTTGAGCAGTTGATGACCGAGCCGCCACAACCTGTGGATATTCCGGTCGGCAGCTTGGCCGGAATCCGTGTCGTATTGCGCTATGACTCGCTCGACGACCTCGTGTCGGCAAGCCCGCGAACAATCGCGATTAAGGGCGCTGACTCGCGCGACTTCGGAACCGCGAATGCCTACTTCGTGTACGACGCAGATGGCGCAACTCCGTTGGGTTTGGACGTGGAGAAGAGTCCGGACGGTCACCGCCTAAAAAGGCTGGAGGGTACGAGGCTCCTAGAGGTCAAGGAGCCCGCTGAATGCGAGTGAACACTTGAGGGTAGGTATTACATGCACACTGGCAACTGGGCCGCTACTGGCTCAGCCCGACGCCGCAGGTTGGGCTGTTTGTGCTGGAAAGTTGAGGGGCGGTCGGGGCGCGTTGGCTAACCTCGTTTTCTACCGCTCCCCTCTTTGTATTCAACTACTTTTGGCGAGCTATGCGACAACAGCGCGTAGAACGATCGTGAACCGTCGCCAACAACAGTCGATTAGTATTTGAGACTTGCTATAAGTGACAATTGATTCGACGAGAAATCGCTGTCATTCCACTTATAGTCGTACTGCCCTTTGACCGTCCAAGAGCTGTTATCGCAATTACAAGACAGGAAGGTAATGCCTGCGCCGACATTGTAGAGATCGCGATCCTGCTCTATGCCTTTCACGTTAAATTCAGATCCGCCACCGCTGAAGGCGACCGTCTGCTCGGTGGTGGTATCGCTGAAATCATGCAACCACTTGACATGAACTTCAGGGGAGAAGGTGCTGGCACCGGATCGAATAACACGCTCGACCTTAACGCCAACGCCTGATTGAGTCAGGTTGTAATCCTGGTCATCCACACGATGATTCAAGCCGCCGGCACCGCTTTCTTTGTAGCCGTCGACTTTGATAAGCGAGGTCTGCAATGACGCGAAGGGCGTAACCGTGACTTCCTGATCAAAGTAGAAATGCTTTCCCGCCGAGACCAGAGCCGTGTACTGCTGGCCATCGTATTCAGATCTAGCCGTGCGATTTACGCCTGGAAAGCTGATCTGGCGCTCCCCATCATAACGATCCACCCCGGCTGTCAAAGCGCCTTGTACGTACCAAGGGCCCGGGGTGTAGTTGAGATAGCTGGTCAGCTGGTAAGAATCGACTGTTGTCTCACCCGAGGAGTTGTTGCCGTCAATTGTGCTATTCGCATAACCAGCGCTGAGACCAATTCGGGTGTTCTCGCTCACCGGCCGGTCATAGGCCACTACCAAACCGTAGGTTTTAGAGTCGTAGCCGTAACTGTTATCGACATCGCCCTGGCTACCCACATTGCCAAAGGTCTTAACCCACCAATTGCTCGGCTGCTCGTCGCCTTTACACTTCTGCGCGTCTTGTTGCGGTTGATCGGCTCCGCAGCTGGTGTCGCAACACATGGTCTGGATCTCGTCCACACGCGCTTGCAGCATGTCTTCCATAAGGCGCGTCGCCTGCCCAGCTACCCAGGGTGCTGCCAGGTTGGTACTGCTGGGGGCCAGTTGAGCCAATGCATCGGTGACGGCTGCGGCATTGGGAAGAGCCAGCACAGCGCCCTGAACGGTTTGCAAATCGGAACCCGTTGGAGCAGCGGAACCCAGTAACGCCCCTGCAACCGCATCGGCAACGGGTACGCCCAGTGAAACCGATTCAACGGTGATGAGTACGTCGCCCGTAGTGGTCGGCACACTGGAGAAGGTGTAAAGCGGGTTGCTATTGAGGACGGTTACGGTAGCCCCGTTGGTGCCCGCCAGGCCACCAACAATAGTGAACGTCGTTCCGGCAGTAAGCACGCCCGTTACAGTTGGAATCACCGTAATGCCGGCAGCATTGATATTCGAGGCGCCGGACGGCTGGATATTACCGTATACGGTATTACCGGCAAGGGAGGTTGCGATCGTGCCGTTGGCGTTAGTGGTCAACGCCCCGGTGATGGTCAAGGTATTCGCGCCGAGACTGAAACCTTGCGCTTGTACGGCGCCGGTAATGGATGCATCGCCGCCCGATACATTGATTTGCTTCAGCCCGCTTGCACCGCCAATAGCCCCGTCTATATGACTGCCGCTATTCAGGGTCAACGTACCGGTATTCGCAGTATTGGTCGTGATGGCCCCCGTCAGCAGCTGGCCTGCGCCGAGATTAAGAAAACCATCACCGACAAATACAGGTGCCGATATGACGTCACCGTTGAAATTTACAGTTCCTTCCCCGCTAATCTGGGTCGTAGTGGCGAATACGTCGCCATTAAAGTCAACCGTGCTACCGGTAGCACCGGCACTGATATTGAGAAACAGAACGCCTGGCTGGCCGGTAGACCCGGTGACTATCGAGTCGCCAAGAAACAGAAGATTGCCGGTATTATCAGAATCCGTGGTAAAAGCACCGCCGAGATCGTTATTAGTATTGACATTCTGACCGTCGTTAATGGTCAATGTGGCGCCACCCGTGGTGTCGACACCATTCAGCTCACCTTCCGCCCCGACTACACCGGGAAGCGCAACGGCCTCGCGGGCTAAACTAATCGGGGCCCAAGCCACGATGGCAGCCGCCACAGCTACAGATATTAAGCTGGTTTTCATATAGGCCCTTTAAATTAAAATGTCATAATTGACACTGCAACTTAGGCCTAATAAATATAATTAGCAAACAATCATAAAACAATTATTCAAACAAGAAGCCAACACGAATCGCAATCAACTCTAAATCTACCACCTATCGGATCATTGAAACTATTGGCGCACCGTGAAAAGCACCTAGTAATTGCTATGGAACGAAATGCAGGTCCTACATCACTGCCATTAACTTAAGCACTTTCCTATAAACATCATATGATTAGCGCTCAAATCAGCACATAAGAGAAACTCTGGCGGCCTCTCATTCCACAGCATTTGACACCGCCCGCCAAACCCCGGCTTGAAAATCGTACAAACCAACCAGCCTGCTCGATTGTCCCACCTTCATCGATGGTCACCGTCAGCCGCCCCAAAACTTTACCCGCCGACGCCAACTGACCTTCAAGAACCTGGTCCTGTTCTTACTGAACGAACTCAGGAGGTCATGCCTTTTGCATATGAGAAAAAGGGCCGTCCATTTATTTTCATGACCATTAGCCAGAATGATGGCCCGAATGGCCGCTCCTGGCCGACTCTGCCCGCTCAATGAGGGTCGGAGTCGACCCAGAGCGGTCGTTGTTAAATGACGAAAAATGGACAGTCGTGGCCTATCAGCAGGGCAATCAGAGATGATCTTTTCACCCCTATCCCCAGGGCTGCCGAATCAAAGATCGCTTTCCTCAACCACCCGCACCATCCCCGCGTCCAGCGCATAGGCCGCATCGGCCAGCTCGTTGCTGACCGGCTCCACCTGCAAGGTGCCACTGACCCAGAGCGGGGCGTAGATGTCTTCCAGCTCGATGCCCGCCGGGTAGCGCACCAGCACCAGCTGGTTGGGCGGCGGTGGCGGGACGTGGATGCAGGCACCGGGATAGGGAACGAGGAAGAACAGGATGCTGCGGCCCTGGGCATCGGTTTCCAGGGGGACGGGGTAGCCGCCCAGGCGGATGGCTTTGCCGTCGAGGGCGGCCACGGTCTTGGCCGAGTACATCACCGCCGGCAGGCTATGGTCCTGCTGCCGAAGGCCGCCGGGATTGTAAAAGGCGCCGTCCTGCTCGGGGCTGTCGTGGCTGATTTCCGGCATGGCTTCGAGGGCCTGACGGTCTTCTGCCGGCATCAGGTCGAGCCAGTCGGTTTCCGCCAGCTCGGCGCGGGCCAGGCCGCTCAGCAGCAGGAGGGACAGCAGCAGGTGACGCATGGTTTTACTCGCAGGTGACTAAGAAGCGAAGGGTCACTCAACCCTTCTTGATTGCGCCATAGAGTACCAGCAGGACCACCGCGCCGATCACCGCGCCGATGAAACCGGCGCCCTGGCCCGCCTGGTAGATGCCCAGCGCCTGGCCGCCGTAAGTCGCGGCGATGGCGCCGCCGATGCCGAGCAGGATGGTCATGATCCAGCCCATGCTGTCGTCGCCCGGCTTGAGGAAGCGTGCAATCAGGCCGACGATCAGGCCGATGAAGATGGTGCCGATAATGCCCATGACAGGTTCTCCGAATAGGTAAGTGTGCCGGGGCTGGGAAACGCCATGGCATTAGGCTATCGGATTGATGGAAGCCGCGGAGGTTCCGTGAAAAGTCGCTGGCGCCGGCTGCTGCCCGCGCCAGAGACCACCTCAGGCCTTGTTGATCAGCGCCTCGACGGTCGCGATCTGCCGCTCCAGGGTGGCGCGATCGGCGCAACGCAGGGTGGCGTGGCCGACCTTGCGCCCGACCTTGAATGCCTTGCCATAGTGGTGCAGGTGGCAGTCGTCGATGGCGATGACCTCGGCCACCGGCGGCACTTCGCCGATGAAGTTGAGCATGGCGCTCTCGCCGACCTTGGCGGTCGAGCCCAGCGGCAGGCCTGCGACGGCGCGCAGGTGGTTCTCGAACTGGCTGCACTCGCTGCCTTCGATGGTCCAGTGCCCGGAGTTGTGCACGCGCGGGGCGATCTCGTTGGCCTTGAGGCCGCCGTCGACCTCGAAGAACTCGAAGGCCATCACGCCGACGTAATCGAGTTTTTGCAGCACGCGGCCGACGTAGTCCTCGGCCAGGGCCTGCAGCGGGTGATCGCTGCTGGCGATGGACAGGGCGAGGATGCCGCTGTCGTGGCGGTTGTGCACCAGCGGGTAGAAGCGCGTCTCGCCATCGCGGCCGCGCACGGCGACCAGCGAAACTTCACCGGTGAAGGGCACGAAGCCTTCGAGGATGCAGGGCACGCTGCCCAGTTCGGCGAAGGCGTCGCTCACGTCTTGCGCCTGGCGCAGGACCTTCTGGCCCTTGCCGTCGTAGCCCAGGGTGCGGGTCTTGAGTACGGCCGGCAGACCGATATCGGCAGCGGCGGCATCCAGGTCGGCCTGCGAGTGGATATCGGCGAACGCCGGCGTGGGGATGCCGAGGTCCTTGAACATCGACTTCTCGAACCAGCGGTCGCGGGCGATGCGCAGCGATTCGGCGCAGGGGTAGACCGGCACGAACTGGGAGAGGAAGGCCACGGTCTCGGCCGGCACGCTCTCGAACTCGAAGGTCACCAGGTCGACCTCATCGGCCAGCTGACGCAGGTGATCCTGGTCGCCGTAGTCGGCGCGGATATGCTCGCCGAGGGCCTGGGCGCAGGCGTCCGGCGCCGGGTCGAGGAAGGCGAAGTTCATCCCCAGCGGAGTGCCTGCCAAGGCCAGCATGCGACCCAGTTGGCCGCCACCGATTACACCGATTTTCATGCGTCTACCTCTTTCAATACCGCACGCGCCTTAGCAGGCTGTTGAAAAACTACCTACGTTGCCATCGCGGCGTTAAAAACAGGCTCAAAATGCTCATTTACAGCTCGTAAACTCCGCTTTTTCGCCTGTTTTTGCCTTGCGCTGGCTGCCTCGCCAACGTTTTTCAACGGCCCGCTAGACTCTACACACGCCCCATGGGAGCGGGCTTGCCCGCGAAGCTTTTACCTGGCCAACGCGCCATCAAGCCTGACGCGGGTCCGGATTATCCAGCACGGTGTCGGTCTGCTCCTGGCGGAACTGCTTGAGCGCCGCGTGGAACTGCGGGTGCTGGTGACCGAGGATGCTCGCCGCCAGCAAGGCCGCGTTGATCGCACCGGCCTTGCCGATGGCCAGGGTGGCGACCGGAATACCGGCCGGCATCTGCACGATCGACAGCAGCGAATCGACACCCGAGAGCATCGACGACTGCACCGGCACACCGAGTACCGGCAGGTGGGTCTTGGCCGCACACATGCCCGGCAGATGCGCCGCGCCACCGGCACCGGCGATGATCACCTGGATGCCACGGCTGTCGGCCTGTTCGGCGTACTGGAACAGCAGGTCCGGGGTGCGGTGGGCGGAGACCACCTTGACCTCAAAGGGAATGCCCAGCTTTTCCAGCATATCGGCGGTGTGGCTAAGGGTGGACCAATCGGACTTGGAGCCCATGATCACGCCAACCAGTGCGCTCATCGTCGTGCCTCTATCATTTGGCGCCTCAGGGCGCGTCAAAAACCAACAAGCCACGCAGAGGGCGTGGCTTGTCATGTTTGGGACAAACCCGCGAGCCGGCGGGTTTGGAGGCGGCGCAGTATAGCGTAACGACACAAAGATCGCCCCCCCTGCATGACCGTCCGTCCGCCGGAACGGGTGGGGTCTTTCTCTCTGCATACAGAGGCCGCGAAAGCTTGCACCCCCAAGCGCTTCGGAGACTCGCCGTTATCAGCCGACCCGAAAAGGGCTAACCCCCATCTCGACGAACGGCCCCTGGAGGCCACCAGCACAGGGCAGTCGTCGACTAATCTAATACCTGCTTGCCGTTGTTTATCCCGGTAGTCGACTTGTTCAGGGGGCCAACCTTCCTAATAGAGGGCATCTGCAATGAAAACGATATCGGCCACCCGCTGGACGCTAATAGCTTTCCTGGCGACCGCCCTGCTGGCGCCCAACTGGGCGACGGCGCAGGTGGCCTTCGACCGCATCGTGGTGTTCGGCACCAGCCTGTCCGACCCCGGCAACGCCTTCGCCCTGACCCGGCGTCAATCGACGGCGCCCTACGCCAACCTGGATTCGCTGCTGGTGCCGGACGCACCCTATGCCCGCGGCGGCCACCACTTCAGCAACGGCGCCACCTGGATCGAGCAGTTCGCCCGGCCGCTGGGGCTCGCCGCCAGCGTGCGCCCGGCCTTCGTCGGCGCCAACGATGGCGCGAGCAATTATGCGGTGGGCGGCGCCCGGGCGCACGAGGACGGGATCAACGCCAACCTGGCGTTCCAGGTTGGCAGTTTCCTCTTCGACGCTGGCGGCGTGGCCCCGGCCGATGCGCTCTATGTGCTGGAGATGGGTGGCAACGACGTCCGCGACGCCCTGGTGGCAGGCCCGGGCGGCGGCGCCATCATCGCCGATGCGCTGGCCGCCATCGGCGCCAACCTCAATGCGCTGTACACCGCCGGCGCCCGCTACTTCCTGATCACCAACGCACCCAACCTCGGGCTGACCCCCGCCGTGCGCACCCTCGACACACTCAGCCCCGGCGCCGCGCAGGCGGCCGCATTCTTCTCGCAATCGTTCAACGCCGGCCTGGAGGGGCTGCTGGCGAGTGTCGAGGGGCTGCCGGGGATCGAAATCGCCCGGCTCGACCTGTATCAGAAGCTCGGCGAGCTGGTGGCCGACCCGGCGGCCTTCGGCCTGAGCCAGGTGGACAGCGCGTGTATCACCCCCGGGGTGCCGCCCTTCACCTGCCGGAGCGCCGATGACTTCCTGTTCTGGGACGGCATCCACCCGACCGCATTCGGGCACGCCATCTTCGCCCAGGAGGCGGTCTTTGCCCTTACGCAGTAGCAGCGGAGCGACGGGCAGAGCACGGATGAGGAGGCGACCCGGCCAGGGTCACGACAACGTTGAAATGTCGGTTAATCGCGGTCTTACCCATGTACCGCGATCCCCTGTAGGGGTGGGTTAGGCGCACGCTGCCGATAGCGATGAGCCCGCAAGATCCATTGCGCCGTCACCCACCATCGGTGCAACGCAGGGATAGCGCCTGGTGGGTTACGCGGCGCGCCACGATGGCGGTGTCTGATCGTTCAAAGGTTGGCGCCGCTAACCCACCCTTGTATCTCGACAATTCAGGATTGGCACGCGTGCCAGGACCGCAATACCTAGCCCGGATGCAATCCGGGGAGCGAATACCCCAGCTCACGCCTCGTTGCGGCCGACGCCACCCTCCAGCTTGCGCCACAACAGCCTGACCGCCGCCTTGCGCACCAGGGCGCAGCGGTGCAGGCGGATCTCCAGCGGCACCCGCCATTGCTCGTCGCCGCACACCGCCAGCTCGCCGCGGGCCAGTTCGGCGGTCACCGACAGGCGCGGCACCCAGGCCACGCCCATGCCCTGCAGGGCCATGCTTTTCAGGCTGTCGGCCATCGCCGTCTCGTACACCGTGGTCGAGCGCAGTGCGCGCTGGCGCAGCAGCAGGTTCACCGAGCGGCCGAGAAAGGCGCCGGCGGTATAGGCGAGCAGCGGCACGCTCTGGCCGCTGTCGAGGTCGAACAGCGGCTGGCCGTCCTCGCCCACCGCACACACCGGCAGCATCTCGGTGCGGCCCAGGTGCAACGAAGGGAAGATATCCGGATCCATCTGCAACGCGGCATCCGGGTCGTAGTAGGCGAGGATCAGGTCGCAGCTGCCTTCGCGCAGCGAGTGCACCGCCTCGCCGACGTTGGTCGCCACCAACCGGGTATTCAATGGCATGCCTTCACGGCGCAGGCGGGCGATCCATTCGGGGAAGAAGCCCAGGGTCAGCGAATGCGCGGCGGCAATCTGCAACACCTCGCCCTGCTTGCCTTCGAGGTTGTGCAGGTGACGCACCACTTCGCCCAGTTGCTCGACCAGGCTCCGTGCCGTGACCAGAAACAGCTGGCCGGACTCGGTCAGCTCGATCGGCGTGCAAGCGCGGTTGACCAGGGTCAGGCCGAGCATGTTCTCCAGGCTGCGGATGCGCCGGCTGAAGGCCGGCTGGGTGACGAAGCGCTTCTGCGCCGCCTGGGAGAAGCTGCGGGTGGTGGCCAGGGCGACGAAGTCTTCCAGCCATTTGGTTTCCAGGTTCATAAGGCATCCATCTCGTGGCTTGAACGTAGGGCGGGGCGTAGGGCGGACTCAGGAGCGTAGCGAACAGTCCGCCAGACCCTTGCCGATTCACCCCACGCGCACAGCCGAACCTGCTCCGGCGTACTGCTGCGCGAGTACGCCCTACGGCGGCGTAACGCGGCGTAACCCACCACCGGCACAACGCGGTCGATCGCCTGGTGGGTTACGCGCCGCGCCACAGGTGCAGGTGGGATAGAGGCGGTGTACGGCGCCGCTAACCCACCCTACTACGCTCGCCGACAATTCGGCGTCACACCGACATTATGCCGATTGTGCATAGCCTAGCGCTTAACAGCATTGGCCAGTTTGTGGCCGCAGCCCATAACCTACGGGATATCGCGGCGTCAGCCGTATTCCCTAGAGATACCCCCATCATGTCCGCTACTGCATCATTCCGCGTCGAAAAAGATTTGCTCGGCACCCTCGAAGTCCCCGCCGAGGCCTATTACGGCATCCAGACCCTGCGCGCCGTGAACAACTTTCGCCTGTCCGGCGTGCCGCTGGCGCACTACCCCAAGTTCGTCACCGCGCTGGCCATGGTCAAGCAGGCGGCCGCCGACGCCAACCGCGAGCTGGGCCACCTCAGCACGGCCAAGCACGCGGCGATCAGCGAAGCCTGCGCCCGCATCATCCGCGGCGACTTTCATGAAGAGTTCGTGGTCGACATGATCCAGGGCGGCGCCGGCACCTCGACCAACATGAACGCCAACGAGGTGATCGCCAACATCGCCCTGGAGGCCATGGGCCACGCCAAGGGCGAATACCAGTACCTGCACCCGAACAACGACGTGAACATGGCGCAGTCGACCAACGACGCCTACCCGACCGCCATCCGCCTCGGCCTGCTGCTCGGTCACGACACCCTGCTGGCCAGCCTCGACAGCCTGATCGGCGCCTTCGCGGCCAAGGGCGAGGAATTCGCCCACGTGCTGAAGATGGGCCGCACCCAGCTGCAGGACGCCGTGCCCATGACCCTCGGTCAGGAATTCCGCGCCTTCGCCAACACCCTCGGCGAAGACCTGGCGCGCCTGCGCAGCCTGGCCCCGGAGCTGCTCACCGAAATCAACCTGGGCGGCACCGCGATCGGCACCGGGATCAACGCCGACCCGCGTTACCAGCAACTGGCCGTCGACCGCCTGGCGCTGATCAGCGGCCAGCCGCTGGTGCCGGCCGCCGACCTGATCGAAGCCACCTCGGACATGGGCGCCTTCGTGCTGTTCTCCGGCATGCTCAAGCGCACCGCGGTCAAGTTGTCGAAGATCTGCAACGACCTGCGCCTGCTCTCCAGCGGCCCACGCACCGGGATCAACGAGATCAACCTGCCGGCGCGCCAGCCCGGCAGCTCGATCATGCCCGGCAAGGTCAACCCGGTGATCCCCGAGGCGGTCAACCAGGTGGCCTTCGCCATCATCGGCAACGACCTGGCCCTGACCATCGCCGCCGAGGGCGGCCAGCTGCAGCTCAACGTCATGGAGCCGCTGATCGCCTACAAGATCTTCGACTCGATCCGCCTGCTGCAACGCGCCATGGACATGCTGCGCGAGCACTGCATCAATGACATCAGCGCCAACGAGGCCCATTGCCGGGCGCTGATGGAGAACTCCATCGGCCTGATCACCGCGCTCAACCCCTATATCGGTTACGAAAACTCCACCCGCATCGCCAAGCTGGCGCTGCTCAGCGGCCGCGGCGTGCTGGAGCTGGTGCGTGAAGAGAACCTGCTGGACGACGCCACCCTGGCCGACATCCTCAGCCCGGAAAACATGATCGCGCCGCGCCTGGTGCCACTCAAAGCCTGAATCCGACGCGCCCCGTCGCGCCTGAAACGGCGCTCGGTTCGCCGAGCGCCGCCCCGCCAGACCGCGCAGACGGTCAGCCCAATAACAACAACAAACGGTAAAAGCACATGAACCAGAGCACGATCCTCACCGCCCCATGGCGCCTCTGGGGGCGCCTGCCCCTGTGGCAGCAGATCCTTATCGGCCTGACCCTCGGCGTCGCCACCGGCATCGCGCTCAAGCAAGACGCCCTGATCCTGGCACCGCTCGGCGCGCTGTTCCTCAATGCGATCAAGATGCTCATCGTGCCGCTGGTGTTCGTCTCTTTGGTGGCCGGCATCACCTCCATGCAGGACAGCGCCAAGCTCGGCCGCATCAGCGTCAAGACCATCGCCATCTACCTGGTCACCACCGCCTTCGCGGTGAGCATCGGCCTGCTCTTTGGCACGCTCTTTACCCCTGGCGAGGGCATGCACATGGTCGCCAGTGGCGCCAGCGAGGCCAAGCAGGCGCCTTCGCTGATGCAGATCCTGGTCGGCCTGGTGCCGAGCAACCCGGTGACCGCCTTCGCCGAGGGCAACATCCTACAGATCATCGTGTTCGCCATCGCCCTGGGCGTGAGCTTGAACCTGATCGGCGACAAGGCCGCGCCGGCGATCAAGCTGTTCGACAGCCTGGCCGAGACCTTCTACAAACTCACCGACCTGATCATGCGCTGCGCCCCCTACGGCGTGTTCGCCCTGATCGCCGGGGTAGTCGGCAGCCACGGCGCCGAGGTGCTGCTGCCGTTGGCCGGAGTGATCGGGGTGATCTACTTGGCCAGCCTGACCCATGTGCTGCTGGTCTACGGCGGCCTGCTCGGTCTGCTCGCCCGGCTCAGCCCGCTGCGCTTCCTCCAGGGCATCGCTCCGGCACTGGCGGTGGCCTTCAGCACCTCGAGCAGCGCCGGCACCCTGCCGGTGTCGATCGAATGCGCGCGCAAGAACCTCGGCGTGTCCGAGGGCGTGGCCGGCTTCGTGCTGCCGGTCGGCGCCACAATCAACATGGACGGTACCGCCATCTACCAGGGTGTGCTGGCGCTGTTCATCGCCCAGGCCTTCGGCGTCGACCTGAATGCCGGCCAGTACCTGATGATCATCCTCACCGCCACCCTGGCCTCGATCGGCACCGCCGGCATCCCCGGCGCCGGGCTGATCATGCTCGGCCTGGTGCTGACCGCGGTCGGCCTGCCGCTGGAAGGCGTGGCGCTGATCGCCGGCATCGACCGCATCCTCGACATGGCGCGCACCACGGTCAACGTCGCCGGCGACCTGATGACCACCACCCTGGTCGGGCGCAGCGAGAACGAGCTGGACCGCGAGGTCTACAACAACTCGAACAAGGAATAGGCCGCCCCACCGCCCCACCGTTGACTCACCACCGCCGGGGCATGGGCCCCGCCGGCATCCGTTGCGAAGCCCGCCCCGCCCGGACAACCGTCGGGCGCGGGGCGCTCGCGTTTAGGAGTGATCGACCATGCGCCGTTTTGTCTCGCTGCACCTGTTGCTTGGCCTGCTGTTCGCGTCCTGCGTTCACGCCGAGCTGCCACGGGATTACCGGGTGATACTGCTCACCGAGAATTTTCCGCCCTTCAACATGGCGGCAAACAACAAGAACTTCGCCCGCGACCAGAATATCCAGGGCCTCAGCGCCGATATCGTGCGCGAGATGTTCAAGCGTGCCGGCATCGGCTACAGCCTGACCCTGCGCTTCCCCTGGGCGCGGATCTATAAACAGACCCTGGAAACGCCCAATCACGGGCTGTTTTCCACCTCGCTGAGCGAGGCGCGGCGCCCCCTGTTCAAATGGGTCGGGCCGATCGCCCAGTATGAAAGCGTGCTGGTCGGCCTCGAGGGGAGCGCCCCGCGCCTGGACAATCTGGAGCAGGCCAAGGCCTACCGCATCGGCGCCTACCGCAGCGCGGCCGTTAGCCAATACCTCGAACGCCTCGGCTTCACCCCGCTAAACGCCCTGCGTGACCAGGCAAATCTGCGCAAGCTGCAGCGCGGGCAGATCGACCTGTGGGCCACGTCCGACCCGGTCTGGCGGGTCTACGCCAAAGAGCAAGGCGTCAGCGGCCTGAGCGCGGTCTTGAGTTTCGAGACCTCACAGCTCTACTTGGCGCTGAACAAGGACATTCCGGATGAGGTGGTGGAACGCCTGCAGGCGGCACTCGAGCAGATGCGCAGCGAAGGCTATGGCACCTGCGCGAAGAACCCCGAGTTGTGCTAACTGCTACGACCTACTCCCTGTGGGAGCGGACGTGTCCGCGATGGGGTCTCCCAAGACCCTCAGTCATCGCGGCCAAGGCCCCTCCCACAAGGGCGACCCGGCGTTGTTTGCGCGCAATCGCCTTCGCGGATAAAGACCAGGCGTCCCCTGCACGCCCGCAAAAGCCCTGCTCCGCCCGCTTGCCCAGACTGGACACCGCAGCCTACGCGGCCGAGTGCCTATTCGATCTCGAACAGACCATCGCGGATATGCGCACCCGCCAGGCGCCGACGGATGTCGGCATCGATCCGCGGATCGTCCGGGTCGTAGAGCAGCGCCTGGCGGAAGGCGTTGACCCGGTTGATCTCACTGCCGAGGAACTCCCAGACCACCCGGGTACAGACCGGGGTGCGCCGATCGCCGCTGGAGACCCCGGTCTTCAGGCCGTTGAGGCGGGTGATGCGGCTCTTGAAGCTGGGGATCAGGATAGTCTGGCTCATCTCGTTGCCGGTCAGCGACTCGTAGTCGATCAGGAACAGCCGATCCTGCAGGTAGAAGGCCGCGCCCAGATAGCGACAGCGCACCCAGTCCTCGGACTTGGCACTGGCGGCGCGCGACGGTTCCTGGCGCTCCTGGCGCTCGAACAGGTAGCTGCCGCGCTCCTCGCGCAGCTGCACCAGCGACTGCAGGATCTGCCCGGGCACCGACATGCAGTTGGCGTACTCGAAGTAATAGCCGCAATAGCGCGCCAGGCTGCTGGCGTGCTCGCGCAGCGGCTGCAGCAACTCCAGCAGCGGATCGCCGCCGGCGCGCTGCTCCAGGCCGCTACCACGCGCACCGATCAGGTGGGCGAACTGCTCGCCCGGCAGGCTCAGTTCATAGGCCTCGACGCCGAAGAAATCGCAGATGCGCTTGAGGTTGTGCGCCGTCGGGCGGCTCTGGCCGCTGAGGTATTTGTTGAACTGGGCGCGGTTGATCGCCAGCTTGCGACAGACCTCGGCGATCGAGCGGTAGTGGCTGCAGAGCAGCTTGAGATTGGGCCCCAGGTATTCCGACATGCTGCAGTTCCTCTTGGCGCGAGCGACGCGATTGTAGCATCAACTCGCATCAGATCGCCGCCACCCGCGAAATTGCATGACAAACGCGTCTGGCCAACCATTCCCGGGCCACATGCTGACGCTGCATTTTTCCCCAACAACAAGAGAGAGAGACCCTCCCGCCATGCTCGATATTCTCAACGACCTTATCTGGAGCAAGCTGCTGATCGTGATGCTGATCGGCCTTGGTCTGTACTTCACCGTCGCCTCGCGCTTCGTCCAGTTCCGCTATTTCGGCAGCATGTTCCGCATCTTCAGCGAGGCCTTCAAGCACCGCCCGGGCCAGCTCAGCTCGTTCCAGGCGCTGATGCTCAGCGTCGCCGGCCGCGTCGGCGCCGGCAACATCGCCGGGGTCTCGGTAGCCATCATGCTCGGCGGCCCGGGCGCGGTGTTCTGGATGTGGATGGTGGCCCTGGTCGGCATGGCCACCAGCTACTTCGAGTGCTCGCTGGCCCAGCTGTACAAGCGCCGCGAAGCCGACGGCAGCTACCGCGGCGGCCCGGCCTTCTACATCCAGCACGGTCTCGGCCAGCGCTGGCTGGGCATCGTCGTCTCGATCCTGCTGCTGGTGACCTTCGGCTTCGGCTTCAATGCCGTGCAGTCCTACACCGTGGCCAGCTCGATGCATGACACCTTCGGCCTGCCCACCCATATCAGCGGCCTCATTCTGATGGCGGTGATCGGCCTGATCATCTTCGGCGGCATCAAGCGCATCGCCAAGTTCGCCGAAGTGCTGGTGCCGATCATGGCCTTCTCCTACATCGCCATGGCGCTGGTGGTGATCGGTCTGAATATCGAGGCTGTCCCGGCGACCCTGACGTTGATCGTCAAGAGCGCCTTCGGCCTGGAGCCGGCCTTCGCCGGCGGCATAGGCGCGGCCATCATCATGGGGGTCAAGCGCGGCCTGTTCTCCAACGAGGCGGGCCTGGGCAGTGCACCCAACGTCGCCGCCGTGGCCGAGGTCAAGCACCCGGTCGCCCAAGGCATCGTGCAATCGCTCAGCGTGTTCATCGACACCATGATCCTGTGCAGCTGCACCGCGCTGATCATCCTGCTCTCCGGCGTCTACCAGCCGGGCATGGAAGTGTCCGGGGTGATCCTGACCCAGACCGCCATGGCCAGCGTGCTCGGCGAGTGGGGTCGGGTATTCATCAGCATCGCCCTGCTGCTGTTCGTCTTCACCACCCTGATCTACAACTACTACCTCGGCGAAAACGCCCTGGGCTTCTTCAGCGAAAAGCGCTGGCTGGTGCAGGCCTACCGCGTGCTGGTGATCGGCCTGGTACTCTGGGGTTCGGTGCAGGATCTGGGCACGGTGTTCGCCTTCGCCGACGTGACCATGGGCCTGCTGGCCATCGCCAACCTGATCGCCCTGGCCCTGCTGTTCAAGGTCGGCCTGCGCCTGATGCGCGACTACGACGGTCAGATCAAGGCGGGTGTAGAGTCGCCGGTCTTCGACCCGAAACAGTTCGCCGACCTGGACCTCGACCCGGCGGTCTGGCCAGCCCAGCCGTCGACAACGCCGCAGACCCTGAGCGCCGAGATCGGCCACAGCGTGCACCAGCGCTGAGCCGCTAACGATGTGATACACAGGGGGCCATGGCCCCCTGTTTTTTTATCTGAGGAGAGCCGTCATGGCGATAACAAAACTCCTGGTGCTCTACACCGGCGGCACCATCGGCATGCAGATGAGTGCCGACGGCCTGGCGCCCGCCTCCGGCTTCGAGGCGCGCCTGCGAGCGCAAGAAGCGCAGGAACCAGGGCGGCAACTGCCCACCTGGATCTTCCGCGAGCTGCTGCCGCCGATCGACAGCGCCAACATGAGCCAGGCCAACTGGCTGGCGATGGTCGCGGCGATCCGCGCAGGCATCGAGCAGGACGGCTGCGACGCCGTGCTGGTGCTGCACGGCACCGATACCCTGGCCTACAGCGCCGCGGCCCTGAGTTTTCTGCTGCTCGGCCTGCCGGTACCAGTGCTGCTGACCGGTTCGATGCTGCCGGCCGGCGCCCCGGGCAGCGATGCCTGGGCCAACCTGTTCGGCGCCATGCAGGCACTGCAGCAGGGCGTTGCACCCGGCGTGCAGCTGTACTTCGACGGCAAGCTGATGCATGGCGCACGGGTCAGCAAGCTGGCCAGCGCCACCTTCGGCGCCTTCGCCGAACTGCCGCGCCAGCGCCGGAGTCCGCGCGCCGAGCGTATCCCCGCCCGTCTCGATTACCGTCAGCCGCGCCAGCCGGTGAGCCTCGCCGTGCTGCCGTTCTTCCCCGGCATCCAGGCCGCGCACGTCGACGCCCTGCTCGCCAGCGGCGTACGCGGCCTGCTGCTGGAGTGCTACGGCAGCGGCACCGGGCCGTCGGACGACGCCGAGCTGCTCGCCGCGCTCAAGGCGGCCC
Source organism: Pseudomonas sp. (assembly GCF_041601375.1). Classification (GTDB taxonomy): domain Bacteria; phylum Pseudomonadota; class Gammaproteobacteria; order Pseudomonadales; family Pseudomonadaceae; genus Aquipseudomonas. The sequence continues at coordinate 20,467 of NZ_JBFIIG010000059.1, forward strand.
ATGCGCGCGGCGTGGTACTGGCGGCGATCAGCCAGTGTGCCCATGGCCATGTCGAGTTCGGCGTCTATGCGGCGGGGAGCAAGCTGGCCAGCGCCGGCCTGGTCTCGGCCGGCGGCATGACCCGCGAAGCCGCCCTGGGCAAGCTGTTCGCCCTGCTCGGCGCCGGCCTGAGCCAGGCCGAGACGGAACACTGGTTCGCCCTGGACCTGTGCGGCGAACGCGCCGAGCAGGCGGACGTGTAGGAGCCACGGGAACGCCTGAAAGGCGATCCCTGGCCAAGATCGCCAGCAAGGACTAGGCGTCAACCTGGCTCCTACAGCTTGCGGTCAGGGCACAACCGTTTCAGGATGATGGATCTCACCGACAGGAGGCTGTCCGATGGCCGTTCGCATTCCCGCCGAGATCCGCCCCGTCAGCGCCGCCGACCATGCCGCCTGGCTGCCCCTGTGGCAGGGCTATCAGCGCTTCTACATGACCGAAATCCCCGCCGCCGCCAGCGATCTCGCCTGGCAGCGCTTTCTCGACCCGGCCGAACCCATGCACGCCGCCCTGGCCTGGCACGAGGGCAAGGCCATCGGCCTGGTGCACTGGGTCTACCACCGCTCGACCTGGACCGTTGGCGACTACTGCTACCTGCAGGATCTGTTCATCGCCAAGGACCTGCGCAGCAGCGGCGTCGGTCGCCAGCTGATCGAACACGTCTACGCCCAGGCCCGCCTGGCCGACTGCGCGCGGGTGTACTGGCTGACCCACGAAACCAACAGCAAGGCCATGCTGCTCTACGAGCGGGTCGCCGAACGCTCGGGCTTCGTGCAGTTCCGCAAACTGCTGTGACAGGTTGTGAAAAGACTCCCGCCTACGGCGGTCAAGCGGCCGGCCGCCGGGCGATGAAGTCGATTTCCACCAAGGCATGACGGGCCAGGCCGGTGGTGCCAATGCAGGTGCGCGCCGGGCGCATACCCTCGGGGAAATAGCCGGCATACAGCGCATTGAAGCGCTCGTAGTCGCCATGGAAATCGGTCAGAAAGGCCCGCGCCGAAACCACATGCTCCAAGCCCAGACCCAGCCCCCGCAGCACCACCAGCAGGTTGTCGAAGGTCTTGTGCGTCTGCGCCTCGATGCCCTCCGGCAGCGGTGCGGACTCGTTGCCCGGGTCGATCGGCAATTGCCCGGTGATGAACACCCAGCCATCGACTTCACAGGCATGGGAAAAGGGTGCAACCGGCGCGGGTGCGCCGGCGAACATGTGGTACTGGGGCATGGGGGCTCCTGACGGCAGTAGGTGGAAAGGCGTGCAGCAAGTAGCCTAGCAACCTGCCGGCTCGGAGGTTGTGGAAATATCCAACGCCGTCGCGCGAGCGTCTCCAGACGTTCGCCGCGGGCGTTTGGATACGGTCGCAGTAGGCAGGAGTTTTTTCACGGCCGCTCAGAACACCGACCAGCCGATCCGCTCGCTGAGCAGCTCCAGCGCCTTGATTCCGGCCAGGGAATTGCCGGCCGCATTCAGTTCCGGCGACCACACGCAGACGCTGAAGCGCCCCGGCACCACCGCGACTATGCCGCCGCCCACGCCGCTCTTGCCCGGCAGGCCGACCCGGTAGGCGAAGTTGCCGGCCTCGTCGTACAGCCCGCTGGTGGCCATGATCGCGTTGACCTGCTTGGCCTGCCGCGGGGTGAGGATCTGCGCACCGCTGTGCAGGCAGAAGCCACCGTTGGCCAGAAAGCAGAAGGCGCGGGCCAGGTCGACGCAGCTCATGCGCAGCGCGCAGTAGCTGAAGTAGCTGCGCAGCACCGCTTCCACATCGTTATGGAAATTGCCGAAGGACTGCATCAGGTAGGCCGCCGCCGCGTTGCGCGCGCGGTGCTGGTATTCCGAATCGGCGACCCGGTTGTCCACCGCCACCTGCGGGTTGCCGGCCAGACGGCGGACGAAATCGCGCAGGGACACCACCGGCGTGGCGAAGCGCGACTGGTTGATGTCGCAGATCACCAGGGCGCCGGCGTTGATGAAGGGGTTGCGCGGCCGCCCGCGCTCGAACTCCAGCTGCACCAGGGAATTGAACGGTTGCCCGGACGGCTCGTGGCCCAGGCGCTGCCAGATGTCCTCGCCGGAATGAGCGATGGCCTGGACCAGGC
>NZ_JBFIIG010000060.1:0-22561 GCF_041601375.1 Pseudomonas sp.
CAACGTGGCGCAGCCCTGACAGCCAAAGGCCGGGCGCTGTACGACCAGCTGCTGAGCGCCACCCGGGCAGAGCTGAAAGAGTTCCCCAGTGAACACAACGCCGCGCGCTACGGCGAACTGCTCGAAAGGCACTTCGCCGAGTTCCCGGACAGCCATGAGCAGATGCGCCAGCAGAACCTCGCCTACTTCCGCTACTTCGTCACCGAGAGAGGCCTTGCGGAAAGCAGCGATGAGGCCCGGCCACGGACTCTGGACGAGCTGATCGCTGCAGGCCAGGTGCACTTCGAACCGCTGGTTTACGAAGACTTCCTGCCGGTGAGTGCGGCGGGCATCTTCCAATCCAATCTCGGCGACAACGCCCAAGCAGCTTACCCAATCACCTCAAACCAGGCTGACTTCCATTCGGCCCTGGGGGCTTCGGTGCTGAACGAGCTCGAGCTTTACGCCGACACCCAGCGACGCTCCATACTCGACTGCTGCGCAACCCTTGACCTGCCAGCGCTGGTCTGAGCGGAGACTTGTCGGGTTCGAACAAGCCCGGAAAAACACCGTACGGCGAGTCGCGCACCGACCGTGCCATTAGCCCGCTGTCTTTACTCGAGGAGTCACCCATGAACCAGCCGGTAAACAGTCGAAATGGAGGCCAGGTACTGGTCGACGCCTTGCGCATCAACGGTGTCGAGCGCGCATTCTGCGTGCCTGGTGAAAGCTATTTGGCGGTCCTCGATGCGCTGTACGATGTGCAGGATGAGATCGACCTGGTGGTGTGTCGGCAGGAGGGTGGTGCGGCCTATATGGCCGAAGCCTACGGAAAGCTGACCGGCAAGGCGGGCATTTGCTTCGTTACCCGCGGACCGGGGGCCTGCAATGCTTCGATCGGCGTACACACGGCGCTGCAGGACTCCACGCCGATGATCCTGTTCATCGGCCAGGTTGCCCGCGACCAGATGGAGCGCGAAGCGTTTCAAGAGATCGACTTCCGCACGATGTTTGCGCCACTGGCCAAGTGGGTCGTGCAGATCGATGACGCCCGGCGAATTCCGGAGCTTGTCAGCCAGGCGTTTCACCGCGCCCTGAACGGTCGCCCCGGACCCGTGGTGGTCGCACTCCCCGAAGACATGCTCACTGACCTGGTGGAGGTGGCGGATGCCGGGCCGGCACGCGTCGTCGAGGCGCATGCCGGCGTAGCGGACATGCACGCACTTCGCCAGCTGCTGCAGCGAGCCGAGCGGCCCCTGCTGATCGTCGGTGGCGGCGGCTGGAATGCTCGAGCCGTGGAGGATATTCGGCATTTCGCGGAACGCCACGGCCTGCCCGTGGCCGCGTCCTTCCGCTGTCAGGATCTGTTCGACAACAGGTTCCCCAACTACGCCGGGGAGCTGGGATTCGCCGCCGGGCCCAAGCTGGTTCAGGCCGTCAGGGATTCCGACCTGCTCATCGTGGCGGGTTCGCGCCTGGGCGAGGTCTCCAGCGGCGGCTACACCAGCCTGGAAATACCGGTTCCCAAGCAGGCGCTGGTGCACATTCACCCGGGCATCGAAGAACTGGGGCGGGTTTACCAACCGACGCTCGGCATCAACAGCAGCATGAGCGCCTTTGCGGCGCTCGCCGCCGAGCTCCCGGAGAACGATGGCAACCGCTACGCCAACTGGACCAAGACGCTCAATGGCAACTACCGGGAGAACCTCAAGTGCGAAGCCTCCCCCGGCGCAGTGCAAATGGCTGAGATCATGACCTGGCTGCAAGACAAACTGCCGGCCGATGCCATCCTCACCAATGGCGCAGGAAACTACTGTATTTGGCTGCAGCGGTTCTATCAGTACCGGCAGTTCCGTACCCAGCTAGGTCCAACCAACGGCTCGATGGGCTACGGCGTTCCGGCGGGTGTGGCGGCAAAGCTCACCTACCCCGAGCGCATGGTGGTCGCGTTCTCCGGCGACGGGTGTTTCCTGATGAACGGACAGGAGATAGCCACCGCGGCGAACTACGCGGCCAACGTCATCTTCATCGTGGTCAACAACGGGATGTACGGCACGATTCGCATGCACCAGGAGCGCAACTATCCCGGGCGGGTCAGCGGCACCGATCTGCACAATCCCGATTTCGCGGCCCTGGCGCGCACCTACGGGCTCCACGGGGAAACGGTCGAATCCACCGCAGCCTTCGGCCCGGCGTTCGAGCGTTGCGCCAGCGCCGACAAGCCGTCCCTGATCGAAATCCGCCTCGACCCCGAGGCGCTCACGCCCAGGCTGTCCCTCAGCCAGATCAGACTCGAAGCGCAGAACCGGCGGCGAGCCAGCGCCAAGCCATAGCCGCAGCCAACCTGCGGCAGCTCAGCGGAAACCTCGCGTCAGTGCCGGGAAGCGGCTCGATTGAGCGGGTCCGGCCTGAAAGGCTGTGAAAAAACCGCTTGCCTGCTGCGACGGTCGCCAAACACCCTACGCTCCAACCAACTACCTCGAGCCATCCACACTCCGTAGGGTCACTCGCCGCAGCAGTGCACCGTCGATTACCGGTGCGGCATGCAATCCGGCGGGTTGTCGCTTCGCTCCGAAGCCGCCCTACGCTCCGTCCCATCACCTCGAGCCATGACGCCACACCCCGTAATCGAATAGGCTTGACCCGCACGCAGCCACGGACCCTCTCGATGACCACAGCCAACAAACCCCTCGCCGGCCTTAAAGTGATAGAACTCGGCAGCCTGATCGCCGGGCCCTTCGCCGCGCGCATCTGCGCCGAATTCGGCGCCGAGGTGATCAAGGTCGAATCCCCGGACGGCGGCGACCCGCTGCGCAAGTGGCGCAAGCTGTACGAGGGCACATCCTTGTGGTGGTTCGTGCAGGCGCGCAACAAGCAGTCGATCACCCTCAACCTCAAGCATCCGCAAGGGCTGCAGGTGCTGAAGCAACTGCTGAGCGACGCCGATATCCTGATCGAGAACTTCCGCCCCGGGGTATTGGAAAAGCTCGGCCTGGGCTGGGAGGTACTGCACGAACTCAACCCCAAGCTGGTCATGGTGCGCCTGTCCGGCTTCGGCCAGACGGGACCGATGAAGGACCAGCCGGGCTTCGGCGCGGTGGGTGAAGCCATGGGCGGGCTGCGCTATATCACCGGCTTCGAGGACCGCCCGCCGGTGCGCACCGGAATTTCCATCGGCGACTCGATTGCCGCCCTGTGGGGGGTGATAGGCGCACTGATGGCGCTGCGCCACCGCGAGGTCAATGGCGGCCAGGGCCAGGTGGTCGACGTGGCGCTGTACGAGGCGATCTTCGCCATGATGGAAAGCATGGTGCCGGAGTTCGACGTATTTGGCTTCATCCGCGAGCGCAGCGGCAATATCATGCCCGGCATCACGCCCTCCTCGATCCATACCAGCCGCGACGGCAAGCACATCCAGATCGGCGCCAACGGCGATGCGATCTTCAGGCGCTTCATGCTGGCCATCGAGCGCCCGGACCTGGCCGAAGACCCGAGCCTGGCCAGCAACGATGGCCGCGACGCGCGCCGCGACGAGCTGTACGGGGTGATCGATCGCTGGGTCGGCTCGCTGCCGCTGGAGCAGGTGCTCGATGCATTGAGTCGGGCCGAAGTGCCGGCCAGCCGCATCTTCAGCGCCGAGGACATGTTCGGCGACCCGCAGTACCTGGCCCGCGAGATGCTGCTATCGGCCAAGCTGCCGGATGGCAAGCCGTTCAAGATGCCCGGCATAGTGCCCAAGCTGTCGGACACCCCGGGCGGCGTCGAGTGGACCGGCCCGCAACTGGGCGAACACACCGAGCAGATCCTCAGTGCGCTAGGCTATCAACAGGAGACGATTGCCGAACTGCGCCGCAACGGCGCCATCTGAACGCGGCCAGGAGCAGAGCCATGCTTGCCGATGAACCTTCACTCCCCGATGACGTGCTGCTGGCTCTGCGCCAGAGCAAGCGCAAGGAGGCCATCGAACTGCTGCAGGTACGCCATGGGATAAGCGCACAAGAAGCCGAAGAACAGGTCAACCGCTACCTGGAGGAAAATCCGCCGGTTCCGGATCGCGGCCCCGGCGTAGTGATCAAAAGCAAGCTGAATGCGCTGATCTGGCTGGGCCTTATCCTGATAATGGCACTGGTCTACCTGGTGCTGGTCGGCTGAAGCCGCAGTCAGCGACGCGCGAGCCGGCAGACAGCAGGGGCATGTCCTCGCCGCCGGCCGAGAGCCTCCCGCTGAACAGTATCAGCAGTCCCAGCAGCAGGATCAGCGTCAGCCAGAACCACAGGCCATGGCCACCCAGCGTGTTTCTGGGCCGGCGCAGCTGGGGATGCTCCAGCACATAGCACTCGACCGCCTCCTTGGCCTCCCTGAGGCTGAGCCCCTGGTTGTCGCGCAGCAGCTCGATCGCCTCGATCTTGCGCCCACGCTCGAGCGCCCGGATGACCTCGTGCGGCATTTCCTTCGGGAATTCGCTCATGACCCGCCTCGCACTCTCTTGAGCCCGACTCACTCCCCCAAAGCCTAGCTGGCTATAGCGGCGCCTGCAGGCCGGCAGCAGCCAGGCCTGCTGCCTGCTGCATGGGGTGTCGATCTCCTGTAGGAGCGGCCGGGGCGGCGTTCCGCTTTAGCCGCGAATTCTTCGACGCACAACAAAAGCTTCGCGGCTAAAGCCACTCCTACAAGAGGGATCTCCGCGCACCCAGTTTGCTGCGCGATAGTGCGGCGTCGAAGACCGAGCACCTCCTCCCATGAGGAGCCCTCGTACCTACGGTGCGCGCAACGGCTGATTGGTGCAGCGACAAAAGAAAAACCCGGGGCCGCCAGAGGCGACACCGGGTTGCAGGGCTTGCGTGCGGGGCGTTACAGCGGCTTGCCGCGGTTGCCGTGCTGGCTGACGAAGCCTTGTACCGTTTTCAGGTCGTTGGCCAGCACCGTGCAGCGTTCTTCGCGCTCGAACAGGTCGGCCAGGTGCGGCGGCAATGCCGGGGCCAGGCCGATACCGGCCTTCTCCACCGCCTCGGGGAACTTCACCGGGTGTGCGGTTCCCAGGATGACCATGGGCGTGGCCAGGCTGCGCCGGCATTCGCGCGCGGCACGCACGCCGATGGCGGTGTGCGGGTCGAGCAGCTCGCCACACTCGGCGAACACTTCGGCGATGGTTTCGCAGGTCGCCTGGTCGTCGACCGCCAGCGAGTCGAACAGCTTGCGCGCCTCGGTCCAGCGGTCTTCTTCGACGCTGAAGCCGCCACCCTGCTTGAAGTTGTCCATCAGGTTGGCGACAGCCGCGCCGTTGCGCCCGTGCAGGTCGAACAGCAGGCGCTCGAAGTTGGACGAGACCATGATGTCCATGGACGGCGACAGCGTCGGGTAGAGATCGCCCTTGTCGTAGCGATTGCCGCTCATGAAGCGATGGAGGATGTCGTTGCGGTTGGTCGCGACGATCAGCTGGCTGATCGGCAGGCCCATGTTACGCGCCAGGTAGCCGGCGAAGATGTCGCCGAAGTTGCCGGTCGGCACCGAGAACGCGATGGAACGCGCCGGGCCGCCGAGCTGCAGGGCCGCGTGGAAGTAGTAGACGATCTGGGCCATGATCCGCGCCCAGTTGATCGAGTTCACCGCCACCAGGCGCGTACCCTTGAGGAAGCCCTGATCGGCGAAACTGTCCTTGACCATCTCCTGGCAGTCGTCGAAGTTGCCTTCGATGGCGATGTTGTGGATGTTCTCGCCGAGGATGGTGGTCATCTGCCGGCGCTGCACCTCGGACACCCGGTTGTGCGGATGGAGGATGAAGATGTCGACATTGTCGCAGGCCTTGCAGCCTTCGATGGCGGCCGAACCGGTGTCACCCGAGGTGGCCCCCATGATCACCACGCGCTCGTTGCGCTTGGCCAGCACATAGTCGAGCAGACGGCCGAGCAACTGCAGGGCGAAGTCCTTGAACGCCAGGGTCGGGCCGTGGAACAGCTCGAGCACCCACTCGTTACCGTTCAGCTGACGCAACGGCGCCACCGCGCCGTGGGCGAATACCGCGTAGGTCTCTTCGAGAATCTTCTTGAAGTCGGCATCCGGAATACTGCCGGCGACGAACGGGCGCATCACCCGGAACGCCAGCTCGTGATAGGGCAGGCCGGCCCAGGAGGCAATTTCTTCCTGGGTGAAGCGTGGCAGGTTCTCCGGCACGTAAAGACCGCCATCACTGGCCAGGCCAGTCAGCAGCACGTCTTCGAAATTCAGGGCCGGTGCCTGGCCGCGAGTACTGATATAGCGCATGTGTGCAAACCTTCGGTTTGAGCCCAAAGCCCCAAGCGTCAAGCTACAAGTCGGACGGCCCTACTTGCAGCTTGCGGCTTGCGGCTTGCAACTGTTGGTTAATTAAGCTGTTCCACGCGGATCCGCATGACTTTGCCGACGACATCGTCCAGCGCCTCGAGGGCGGCCAGGGCTTCGTCGATGCGCGCCTCGACCACCCGGTGGGTGACCAGGATCATCGGCACCAGGCCGTCGTGTTCTTCGACTTCCTTCTGCATGATCGACTCGATGTTGATGCCGCGCTGCGACAGGATGCTCGCCACCTGGGCCAGCACGCCCGGATGATCCTTGGCCTGAATGCGCAGGTAGTAGGCGCTCTCGCAGGCGCTGATCGGCAGAATCGGGTGATCGGACAGCGAATCCGGCTGGAAGGCCAGGTGCGGCACACGATTGGTCGGATCGGTGGTCAAGGCGCGGACCACGTCGACCAGATCGGCGATGACCGAGGAAGCGGTCGGCTCCATGCCGGCACCCGCGCCGTAATACAGGCTCGACCCCGCTGCGTCGCCATTGACCATCACCGCGTTCATCACGCCATTGACGTTGGCGATCAGGCGATCGGCCGGGATCAATGTCGGGTGCACGCGCAACTCGATGCCGGCCTCGGTGCGCCGCGCGACGCCGAGGTGCTTGATCCGATAGCCCAGGGCCTCGGCGTAGCCCACGTCAGCGGTGGTCAGCTTGCTGATGCCTTCGGTGTAGGCCTTGTCGAACTGCAGCGGAATGCCGAAGGCGATGGAGGCGAGGATGGTCAGCTTGTGCGCCGCATCGATGCCTTCGACGTCGAAGGTCGGGTCGGCCTCGGCATACCCCAGGGCCTGGGCTTCCGCGAGCACGTCGGCGAAGGCACGGCCCTTCTCGCGCATTTCGCTGAGAATGAAGTTGCCGGTACCGTTGATGATCCCAGCCAGCCAGTTGATGCGGTTGGCGGCCAGGCCCTCGCGAATCGCCTTGATCACCGGAATGCCACCGGCCACCGCCGCCTCGAACGCCACTATCACGCCCTTCTCGCGCGCCCGGGCGAAGATTTCATTGCCATGCACGGCGATCAGCGCCTTGTTCGCGGTGACCACGTGCTTGCCATTGTCGATGGCCCTGAGCACCAACTCGCGTGCCAGGGTGTAACCGCCGATCAGTTCGATGACGATATCGATCTCGGGGTTGTCGACCAGCTCGAAGACATCGCTGGTAATGGGGGTACCGGTAATGTCGCACTGTGGGTTCTGCGAACGCAGCGCAATCTGCGCCACCTCGATGTCACGCCCAGCACGCCGCGCGATTTCCTCGGCATTGCGCTTGAGCACGTTGAAGGTACCGCCACCGACGGTACCTAGCCCACAGATGCCTACTTTGACCGGTTTCACACTGAACTCCCCATCTGCACCGCATAAAACGGCCGGAGCAAGCTCCGGCCGCAGAAAATAGAAAAGAGCCGCACCTTACGAAGCGGCTGTTTATTAGTCAATCGGCCTTAGCAGTCTGTCAGGCCTGGGACTGTCCTGCCGTGAAAACCAAAGTCCCGGCAGACTGCTAGCCCGCAATCACTTGGCTTCGAGCGCGAGCTTGGCCAGTTGCGGTGCAGGCTGGTAACCGGGTATCAGCTTGCCGTTGGCCAAGACGATCGCCGGCGTGCCACTGACCCCGATCATCTGCCCCAGGGCGTATTGCTTGGCCACCGGATTGTCGCACTGAGCGGCCGGTACTTCTTGTCGCGACTTGGCCAGATCCATCGCGGCGTTGGGATCCTCGGCGCACCAGACACTGACCAGTTCCTTATACGCCGGGCTCTGCAAACCCTGACGCGGGAAGGCCACGTAGCGCACCTCGACGCCCAGGCGATTGAGTTCCGGGACTTCGCTGTGCAGTTTCTGGCAGTAACCGCAATCGGTGTCGGTGAACACGGTAATGTGGGTCTTGGCCTGCTCCGCCGCGAAGATCACCATTTCCTTGGCCGGAATGCCGTTGATCTCCTTGGCAATCTCCTTGATCTCATGCTCTTCGGTCAGGTTGATCGCCTTGCCGTCCTTGATCTGGAACAGATAGCCCTGCAGGAGGAACTGACCATCGCCACTGGCATACAATTGCCGGCCGCCCTTGAGCTGAATCTGGTACAGACCGGGCATCTGGCTCTCGGCAATCGCTTCGATTGGCAGATCTGGCTGGATCGTCTGCAGGCTCTTGCGGATCACCTGATCGGGATCGGCGGCCAGGCTCAGGCTGCTGGCCAGGCCGAGGGCCACGGCTGCGAAAATGCGGGTCACGCGCATGGATACTCCTAACGAGCGTCGGACAAACAAAGGTTGCAACAGACTACCATAGATGCCCGCAAAGGCAGACCACAGCGGGTCGGACGGCCACCTCAGCCCCGCGGGTGATGCTGAGCATGCAACTCTTGCAGGCGCGCCCGAGCGATATGGGTGTAGATCTGTGTGGTCGACAGATCGCTGTGCCCCAACAGCATCTGCACCACCCGCAGATCGGCACCATGATTGAGCAAATGAGTCGCGAAGGCATGACGCAAGGTGTGCGGCGACAGGCTCTTGGCGATACCGGCGACTCTGGCTTGCAGCTTGATCCGATGCCAGAAGGTCTGCCGGGTCATTTGCTCGCCACGCAGGCTGGGAAACAATACGTCGCTGGGCTTGCCGCCCAGCAGTAACGGCCGCGCCTCTTTACTGTAGCGCTCGATCCACAGGATCGCCTCCTCGCCCAGCGGCACCAGGCGCTCCTTGCTGCCCTTGCCGAACACACGCAATACGCCCTGGCGCAGATTGACCTGCTCCAGGGTCAGGCCGATCAACTCGCTGACCCGCAAGCCGCAGGCATAGAGCACCTCGAGCATGGCTCGGTCGCGCAGACCGATCGGATCATCCAGTTCCGGCGCCGCCAGCAGCGCCTCGACATCCGCCTCCGAGAGGGACTTGGGCAACGACCTGCCGAGCTGCGGCAAATCGACCTGCAAAGTCGGATCGGCGCCAATCACCCCTTCACGCAACAGAAATCGATAAAAACCGCGCAACCCCGAGATCAGCCGCGCCGTCGAACGCGCCTTGTAGCCTTCATTCAAGCGCCAGGCCAGATGATCGAGAATAAGCTCGCGGCCGGCGCCGGCCAACTCCAGATCGCGCGCCTGCAGCCAGCCGTTGAACAAGGCCAGATCGCTGCGATAAGCCGAACGGGTGTGCACGGACAAGCCCTTCTCCAGCCACAGGGCGTCGAGAAAGCGGTCAATCAGCGGATGGTCAATTGCGGGCATCGACAGAGCCATTTGCGAGTGGGCAGCGCTAGTTTTCCACAGCACCATCAGTGCCCGCCAGGGATACCGCATGCAATGCGGCACAACCCTGCGCCTCGCGCCAGATCGCGCCCGACAACGCAGTGCGTTACCCGCCCCGAAACGCAAAAAGCAGCCCGAAGGCTGCTTTTTGTAAGGAAGCTGAGGCTTAGCCCAGTTTTTCCTTGATACGTGCTGCCTTACCGGACAGGTCACGCAGGTAGTACAGCTTGGCTTTGCGTACGTCACCGCGACGCTTGACGGCCAGGCTGTCGACCAGCGGGCTGTAGGTCTGGAAAGTACGCTCTACACCAACGCCGTTGGAGATCTTGCGAACAGTGAACGCACTGTTCAGACCACGGTTACGCTTGGCGATTACCACGCCTTCGAACGCCTGCAGACGCTGACGGTCGCCTTCCTTCACGCGCACCTGAACGATGATGGTGTCGCCCGGGGCGAAGGGAGGGACTACTTTGCCCATCTGCTCAGCTTCGATTTGCTGAATGATCTTGTTGGTCATGCTGCGCTCCTAAGACCAGCCGTCTGGCCGGTCATCGATACATTAACTATCGTCCCGCTGGCGGATGTATTCCTCCAGCAGCTTTTTCTCTTCTCCAGAAAGCGAGCGGCTATCCAGAAGATCGACACGGCGTTCCCAGGTCCGACCGAGGGACTGCTGCAAACGCCAGCGCCGGATGTGTTCATGGTTGCCGCCAAGCAGCACCTCAGGAACACGTTGATCCGCATACACCTCCGGACGAGTGTAATGCGGGCAGTCGAGCAGGCCATCCGTAAAGGAGTCCTCCTCGGCCGAACCAGCATGACCCAATGCACCAGGCAAAAGGCGCGTTACCGCATCGATCAGCACCATGGCCGGCAGCTCACCGCCAGACAGGACGTAATCCCCGATCGACCATTCTTCATCGACATGCGCTTCAATGAAACGCTCATCGACGCCTTCGTAGCGTCCGGCAATGAGGATCAACGCTTCCTCGTTCGCCAGTTCGCGTACGGCTGACTGCGTCAGCTGACGACCCTGCGGCGAAAGGTAGATCACCTTCGCCTTTACACCTGCGGCCTGCCTGGCATCGAGCAAGGCATCCTCAAGCGGCTTGATCTTCATCACCATGCCCGGGCCGCCACCGAAGGGCCGATCATCGACTGTGTGATGACGGTCCGTGGTGTAGCTCCGCGGGTTCCAACAGGTCAATTGCAGCAAGCCCTGTTTCACCGCACGGCTGGTGATGCCGTAATCGCTGATTGCGGTAAACATTTCCGGGAACAGCGTAATGACTTCAACGCGCAGATTTGGCATCAGGCTTAGAAGTCCGCATCCCAGTCGACCCGCATCTCGCCAACACCAAGGTCAATCGACAACACGCATTGCTCCGTATAGGGCAACAGGCGTTCACGATCATCCAGACTGTCGGTACAGGGTTTGACCACAATCACATCGTTGGCGCCAGTCTCGAACAAATGGTCGATCTTGCCGAGCAATTGCCCTGCCTGATCGATGACCTTGAGACCTTCCAACTGATACCAGTAGAACTCGCCTTCACTCAGATCAGGCAGCTGGCTGCGCGGCACACAAATTTCGAAACCGGCAAAGGTACGTGCTACCTCGCGGTCATCGAGACCCTTGAGCCTTGCTACCAGGACCTTGCCCTGCAGGCGTCCACTGGCCACTTCGACTTGCTTCACCTCGTTGTCACGCCTGAGCGTCCAGCGAGGGTAATCGAGCACGTTGGTCAAAGGATCAGTAAAGGAAAACACCTTCACCTCGCCTTTTATGCCATGCACCGAGACAATCTTGCCAAGGACCACTAAGTCCTCGACGGGAGCTGGCGTCATGCTCATAAGGTTGCTTAGGCAGCAGCCTTAGCAGCTTCCTTGAGCAGCTGAGCAACACGCTCAGACGGCTGTGCGCCCTGACCGAGCCAGTAAGTGGCGCGCTCTTGGTCGATGGACAGCTTGATTTCGGCACCCGAAGCAACCGGGTTGAAGAAACCGATACGCTCAACGAAACGACCATCGCGCGGGTTGCGGCTGTTGGTCACGGTGAGGTGGTAGAACGGGCGCTTTTTGGAGCCGCCACGGGCAAGACGGATGGTTACCATTGAACTTCTTTCCTGTAGTCGGTGCTGCAAACTAGAAAATGCATGCATAGGGCACTAGGCCCGAAAGGCCGCATATTCTAAGGATTATCGCTACTTTTGCAAAGCCTTTTTCCGAGAGACGGAAAAGGCTTTGCAAAAGGGCAGCTGCAAGCGTTAAGCCATAAGCGGCAAGCTCAAAGCCTTGGCTTGCCGCTTAAAGCTTTAGGCTTGCCGCTGGCAACCTACATCTTCGGCATCCCGCCCGGCATCATCCCGCCCATGCCGCGCATCATCTTGGCCATGCCGCCCTTGGCCGTGAATTTCTTCATCATCTTCTGCATCTGCTTGTGCTGCTTGATCAGGCGACCGATGTCCTGCACCTGGGTCCCGGAGCCCATGGCGATGCGGCGCTTGCGCGAACCACTGATGATCTCGGGATCGCGGCGCTCGCCCGGGGTCATCGAATTGATGATGGCCTCCATCTGCTTGAACTGCTTCTCGGCCGCGCCCTGGGCATTGCCCATCTGCGCCAGGTTGACGCCACCCATCTGCGGCAACTTGTCCATCAGGCCGCCAAGGCCGCCCATGTTCTTCATCTGCTGCAGCTGGTCGCGGAAGTCTTCGAGGTCGAAGCCCTTGCCCTTCTTCAGCTTCTTGGTCAGCTTGTCGGCTTTCTCGCGATCGAGGGTCTGCTCGGCCTGCTCGATCAGGCTGAGCACATCGCCCATGCCGAGGATGCGCGAGGCGATCCGCTCGGGGTGGAACGGCTCCAGCGCGTCGCTCTTCTCGCCCATGCCGATGAACTTGATCGGCTTGCCGGTGACATGGCGCACCGACAAGGCCGCCCCGCCGCGCGCATCACCATCGACCTTGGTCAGCACCACGCCGGTCAGCGGCAAGGCATCGCCGAAGGCCTTGGCGGTGTTGGCGGCATCCTGACCGGTCATGGCGTCGACCACGAACAGGGTCTCGACCGGCTTGATCGCGGCGTGCAGGGCCTGGATCTCCGCCATCATCTCGGCGTCGATGGCCAGACGACCGGCGGTATCGACGATCACCACATCGATGAACTTGAGCTTGGCTTCCTTGATCGCCGCCTCGGCGATCGCCACCGGCTTCTGGCTGATATCGGACGGAAAGAAGGTCACACCAATATCGCCAGCCAGGGTTTCCAGCTGCTTGATCGCCGCCGGGCGGTAGACGTCGGCCGACACCACCAGCACGGTCTTCTTCTTGCGCTCCTTGAGAAAGCGCGCCAGCTTGCCGACCGTGGTGGTTTTACCCGCACCCTGCAGACCCGCCATCAACACCACGGCCGGCGGCGTGACGCTCAGCACCAGGTCTTCGTTGGCCGCGCCCATCAGCTCTTCCAGCTCGGCGCGCACGACCTTCACGAAGGCCTGACCCGGCGTCAGGCTTTTCGACACTTCGGTACCGACCGCACGATCCTTGACCTTGTTGACGAAGTCCTTGACCACCGGCAACGCGACGTCGGCTTCGAGCAACGCCATGCGCACTTCGCGCAGGGTGTCCTTGATATTGTCTTCGGTCAGCCTGGCCTTGCCAGTGACATTGCGCAGCGTCTGCGAGAGGCGGTCGGTAAGATTTTCGAACATGCACGTTCCTTTCGGGCCCGATAGAGCCGAGGGTGGGCTTGCAACAGACCGGCGATTATATCGGAGACTCCCAGCCGCCGACACTGCCAGCGGTCTTTCGTGAAATGCTCGTTGTATGCCACACTCAGCGCCTTTCGGGCTCGCCTAACAAGGATTTATGCTCCCTCTGCTTCCCAGCCTCGCTGCTGCCGGCCTTTATATAGGCGCCACCTTCTACCAAGGTCTGCGCCTCAGCCAGCGCAGCATGCCCGACAAACGCCTGCTGGCGCTGCTCGGCGTGCTCGCCCTGCTCTTCCATGGCGCCAGCCTGTTCTTGCAGATGAGCCAGGCATCCGGCCTGTCGCTCGACTTCTTCAATGCCGCCAGCCTGATCGCCTATGCCGTGATCGCCCTGACCCTGCTCGCCTGCATCCGCATCCCGGTGGAGAACCTGTTGCTGCTGCTATTCCCGCTGGGCGGCCTGACGGTATTGCTGGCGCAGTTCATGCCGGCCGGCACCCTGCAGCCGATCGACGAGGCGCCGGGCATCCTCGCCCACATCCTGCTGTCGATCATGGCCTACGGCATGCTCACCATCGCCGTGTTCCAGGCGCTGCTGCTCTTGCTGCAGGATCATCAGCTCAAGCACAAGCACCCGTCTGGACTGATCAAGAACTTCCCCCCCCTGCAGACCATGGAAAGCCTGCTGTTCGGCTTTCTCTGGGCCGGCTGGATCCTGCTATCGCTGTCACTGCTGTCCGGCGCGCTCTTCATCGATGACCTGCTGGCCCAGCACTTGGTGCACAAGACCATCCTCTCCAGCTTCGCCTGGGTGGTCTTCGCCGTACTGCTCTGGGGCCGGCATCAGCTCGGCTGGCGCGGGCACAAGGCGATCCGCTGGACCCTGGCCGGTTTCTGCCTGCTGATGCTGGCGTACTTCGGCAGCAAGCTGGTTCGCGAATTCATTCTGCATATCTAGGCCATTTCCGTGGACAACGCTCACCCTGGCTTCCTGCTTGGCCTGCTGATCTTCCTGCTCGTCTGCTCGGCGTTCTTCTCGAGCTCGGAAACCGGCATCCTCAGCCTCAATCGCTACCGCCTGCGCCATCGGGCCAAAGAAGGACACCGCGGCGCCAAGCGGGTCAGCGACCTGCTCAGCCGCCCGGACCGCCTGCTCGGCACCATTCTGATCGGCAACAACTTCGTCAACATCCTCGCCTCGGCCATCGCCACCGTGCTGGCCATCCAGCTCTGGGGCGAAGCCGGGATCGCGATCGCCACCATAGGCCTGACCCTGGCGCTGCTGATTTTCGGCGAAATCACCCCGAAAACCCTGGCCGCCCTACACCCGGAAAGAGTCGCCTACCCGTTCAGCCTGCCGCTGCTGATACTGCTCAAGCTGTTCTACCCCCTGGTCATTCTGCTCGGCTGGATCAGCAACGGCCTGCTCAGGCTGCTGGGTGTCGACCCGGCCAGCAAAAGCAGCGACAGCCTGACCACAGAGGAGCTGCGCAGCGTGGTACGAGAGTCCGGCCATGAACTGCCGAAGAACCGCCAGAACATGCTGCTCGGCATCCTCGACCTGGAGAATGTCACGGTCGACGACATCATGATCCCGCGCAACGAAGTCACCGGCATCGACCTGGAAGACGACATCGAAACCATCATCAACCTGCTCGCCACCACCACCCACACGCGCCTGCCGGTGTTTCGCCAGGACATCAACCAGATCGAAGGCATCGTGCACATGCGCCAGATCGCGCGGCTGATGAGTCACAACCAGCTGACCAAGGAAGACCTGCTCGCCGCCTGCAACGAGCCCTATTTCGTGCCGGAGAACACCCCGCTGTCGACCCAGCTGATCAACTTCCAGAAACAGAAACGCCGGATCGGCATAGTCGTCGACGAATACGGCGACGTGATCGGCATCGTGACCCTGGAAGACATCCTCGAAGAAATCGTCGGCGACTTCAGCAATCAGGACACCCTGCGCAGCCCGGACATTCACCCGCAGGAAGATGGCACCCAGGTCATCGATGGCGCCGCCTACATCCGCGAAGTGAACAAGACGCTCGGCTGGCACCTGCCCTGCGACGGCCCCAAGACCCTCAACGGCCTGATCACCGAAGCCCTGGAAAGCATTCCCGACAGCGCCGTATGCCTGAAGATCGGCCCTTACCGCCTGGAAATCCTGCAGTCGTCGGAGAACCGGGTGAAAAGCGTACGAGTCTGGCAGACCAGCGCCACGGCACCGAGCGAAACAGCGACAGATTAGCAGGCGCTCCTGCGGCCAGGCATAGCCCGCGGCCTCAGACTAATCGAACCGACCAAACAGGCCACTATTCGCCAGCTCCTCGGCCCAGACCCGATAACCGAGGCTCGATGGGTGGTAGCCGTCGAGCGCCAGGTAATCCGCGGAAAACACCAGGCTCAGCGGATGATGCCCGACCCCGAGGCGCCCGGCGAGTTGGCGCAAGCGGGCATCCAGCAAGGCGGCCCGCATGCCGAGCAGCTGCCGCAACAACCAGGGCAAGGCGCCGAGATGCTGCAACGGCGGCACGGCGCTGAATGTCACCCGCACACCGCGCGCCGCCAGGACTTCGGCCATGCTGCCGAGCGAGACGCACCAGCGCCGTAGCGAAGTGAGGTGGGTGGTGTCGTTGACGCCGAAGACCAACAGCGCCAGATCGAACGGCTCGTCCAGTACCTGCGGCAACAACCGCTCACAGGCCTGCGCGGCGGTGATGCCATTCTCACCGCAGGCCCGCCAGGCCACCGGTCTGGCGTACCGAACGGCCAATGCCTCGGCCAACTGCCCCACCAGCGCCGCTCGCAGACAGCTCACGCCAACACCGACCACCGTGGACTCACCCAGCACCAGCAAGCGCAATGGCTCGCCAGCCAGGTCAGCCCCGGCCAGCCCGCGCCGCGGCCCCTCGGCGGGCGGCAGCCTGAGCGCCTGCCTGCGCGTGCGCATGGCCTGTGGCACCAGCACTGGCGACAGCGCCAGCACAGCCAGCCACCAGGCATAGGCGCGCAGAGGGTTCACAGCTCGACGCTGACCGCCTGCGCCACACGAGCAGCCTTGTCCCGCGCCGCCGGCAGCGACTCATCGCGCGCCAAGGCCACCCCCATGCGCCGCTGACCGCTGACTTCGGGCTTGCCGAACAAGCGCAGAGTGGTGTCCGGTTCGGCCAGCGCCGCGCCGAGATTGGCGAAACTGACCTGCTGCGATTCGCCCTGCACCAGCACAACCGCCGAAGCGGAGGGGCCGAGCTGACGAATAAGCGGAATCGGCAGGCCGAGAATGGCCCGCGCATGCAGGGCGAACTCGGACAAATCCTGGGAAATCAGGGTGACCAGGCCGGTGTCATGGGGCCGCGGCGAGACCTCGCAGAACCAGACCCGATCGCCCTTGACGAACAATTCGACGCCAAACAGACCGCGACCGCCCAGCGAGTCCGTGACGGCCAGGGCAATGCGTTCGGCTTCGGCCTGGGCCTTCGCGCTCATCGGCTGCGGCTGCCAGGACTCCTGGTAGTCGCCCTTGACCTGACGATGACCGACCGGCGCACAGAAGCTGGTGCCGCCGGCATGCCGCACCGTCAGCAGGGCAATTTCGTAGTCGAAATCGACAAACCCCTCGACGATGACCCGCCCCTTGCCGGCGCGGCCACCCGCCTGGGCATACTCCCAGGCCGCCTGCAGGTCATCGACAGTTTTCAGCAGCGACTGGCCTTTGCCGGAAGAGCTCATGATCGGCTTGATCAGACAGGGAAAGCCGATCTGCTGCACCGCCGCCCGGCACGCCTCGAGCGAGTCGGCGAACTGGTAAGGCGACGTCGGCAAACCCAGCTCTTCGGCCGCCAGGCGGCGAATGCCCTCGCGGTTCATGGTCAACTGGGCGGCACGCGCGCTGGGGATCACAGTAAAACCTTCGCTCTCCAGCTCGACCAGCGTCGCCGTGGCGATCGCCTCGATCTCGGGCACGATGTAATGCGGCTGCTCCAGTTCGATCACCGCACGCAACGCCGCGCCATCGAGCATATCGAGCACATGGCAGCGGTGCGCCACCTGCATCGCCGGAGCATGGGCGTAGCGATCCACGGCGATCACCTCGACGCCGAGACGCTGCAGCTCGATCACCACCTCCTTGCCCAGCTCTCCAGAGCCACAAAGCAAGACACGGATCGCACTCGGCGATAACGGGGTTCCAATACTGGGCATAAGGGTTCCTACAGACTTAATCAGGGGAGATAAAAACGCCGTGCCTCAATTATGCGCCGATACCGGCGCAGCCAGGTGTTCGCCGCGCAGGAGCGGTCGCGCAGCAAACGGGGTATTCAAGAATCAAGACCGCAGGATGGGTGGGGCCGCCTAGGCCGGGCCGCACCATCCTCCGGGCGAGTTGCGCCGGCATGTGCAAATCCCCTTCAGCGCCAACAACAGCCCCCCTACAACACGCACCCGGGACAGAGCCTGACAAACGCCGGAAATCAGAGCAGCACGCCCTGGGCTTGCGCCCGTGCATGACAGAGCAGCAGCACCTGGCGGCGCTCGGCGTTGTCCATGCGACTCCAGCGGGTGATTTCGGCAACGTTACGCTGGCAGCCGATACAGATGTCGTCATCGTCCAGCGCACAGACCTGCACGCAGGGCGAGGCAACAGGGCGTTCGTGCTCCATCAGTCGGCCTGCTCGGCCAGGTCGCGGGCATATCGCTGGGCGTTATGCACATAGTGCGCAGCGCTGGCCTCGAGCATGTTCTTCTGCGCCTCGCTCAGCTCGCGCACCACCTTGCCCGGCGAACCGACCACCAGCGAACCGTCGGGAATTTCCTTGCCTTCGCCGATCAGGGTGTTGGCGCCGATGATGCAGTACTTGCCGATTTTCGCGCCATTGAGCACCACCGCATTGATGCCGATCAGGCTGTAATCGCCGACCGTACAGCCATGCAGCATGGCGTTATGGCCGATGGTCACGCCCTTGCCGACCGTCAGCGGAGAGCCCATGTCGGTGTGCATCACAGTGCCGTCCTGCACGTTGCTCTGCTCGCCGATATGGATCAGTTCGTTGTCGCCGCGCAACACCGCGCCGAACCAGACGCTGGCACCCTGCTCCAGCTTGACCTTGCCGACCAGCGTGGCGTTCGGCGCCACCCAGCTCTCGGGGTGGACGTCGACGCTGGATTGCCCCAGGCGATATTTCATTGATTGACCCTCGTCTCGCGATTGATCTGCGCGCTCGCGCGATTAGCGCAGCGTGATGAAATGCTCGGGTGGCTGGTGCAGCTCGATGTCCGCGTCATAGACCAGGTTGACCAACTCCACCAGCATGATCGCAGTCAGGCCCCAGATCTTGTATTCGCCATAACGGTAGCTCGGCACGTACCAGCTCTGCCCGAGGTAGTCGATACGATGGGTCATCTCGCGCGGATCGTCGCGAAAGAATGCCAGGGGCACGGAGAACACCGAGGCGATTTCGTCATCGTTGGCCTGGTATTCGACGTAATCCGGCACCAGCCCGACGTAGGGCGTGACCTGAATGCCATGACGCGAAACCAGGGTACTGAGCGGCCCGACCACCTCGACCAGCCCCGGCGCCAGACCGATTTCCTCTTCGGCCTCACGCAGCGCGGTACGAATCAGATCGGCATCTTCCGGATCCCGTCGACCGCCGGGAAAAGCCACCTCGCCGCCGTGAGTGGACAGACCACTGGCGCGCAGGGTCAGCACCACTTCCGGCTGATCGTTGCGGGTGAGCGGAACCAGCACCGCCGCCTCGGGGAAGTTGTGGTCGGTCTCCAGAAGACGCGGGTTATGGCCACGCACGCGCCTGAGCAGTTCGTCCAGCATGGAGATTCTCGGTCTTTATTATTGTTTCGATGATTGCACGAAAGCCACCCTCGGCCCAAGCCCCGCAATGCTTGCGGCGATCATTCAGGCGGGCGAGGCAACGCTCGATCGCGCTTGCCGCCCAGCACCCTCGCGCGCCAAGATAGGGGCAACGAAGAGGATTCGCCATGAAGTTCTGCAGCCAGTGCGGCAGCCCGGTAACCCTGAGAATTCCCGAGGGCGACAACCGCTTGCGCCATGTGTGCGAGCACTGCCACACCATTCATTACCAGAACCCGCGCATAGTCGCTGGCTGCCTGCCGGTGTGGGGGCAGCGCGTCTTGTTGTGCCGTCGCGCCATAGAACCGCGCCGCGGTTTCTGGACCCTGCCGGCCGGCTTCATGGAGAACGGTGAGACCCTGGAGCAGGCCGCCGCACGCGAGACCCATGAGGAAGCCTGCGCCCGGGTACGCGACCTCAGCCTCTATACCCTGTTCGACCTGCCGCATATCAACCAGGTGTACCTGTTCTTCCGTGCCGAACTGGTCGACCTGAACTTTGCCGTCGGCGCCGAGAGCCTCGAGGTGAAATTGTTCGAGGAGTCCGAGATCCCCTGGTCCGAGCTGGCTTTCCCGACGGTCGGACGTACCCTAGAATGCTACTTCGCTGACCGGCAGCAGCAGGTTTACCCGGTACGCAACGAGCCGCTGGAAGCCTTGCGCGCGCACTACAATAAAGTTCATTGATCCCTGGGATACCGCTCCGATGCGCTGGTTGTTCATTCTGCTCTGCTTGTCCCTTAGCGCTAATGCGCACGCCACTGCCGCGCCCCTGCCGGACACCCCGTCGATCGACAAGGTGCTGGTGGTCAAGTCGGAACGCCGACTGCACCTGATCAGCCGCGGCGATACGCTCAAATCCTACCGGGTGTCCCTCGGCAAGCAGCCTAGCGGCGCCAAACGGCGCGAGGGCGACCTGCGCACGCCGGAAGGTTTCTATTGGATCGACTGGCGCAAGACCAGCGAGAAATACCAGCTGTCCATGCACATCTCCTACCCCAATGCCCGCGACCAGTCCCACGCCCGCGAGCAAGGCGTGTCCCCGGGCGGCATGATCATGATTCACGGCACGCCGCTGGATGAGGAATACCCGGAGTGGTTCTTCCACACCCTGGACTGGACCGAAGGCTGCATCGCCCTGAAAAACGACGACATGCGCGAGATCTGGAAGCTGGTCAAGGACGGTACCCTGATCGAGATCAGGCCCTGAAGGCCGCAAGCCCTTCTCTTGCCAGAACATGGCTTGCCGTCACTCACCTGCCCGCCCGCCTTCACGCGTCTCGCCGGCAAAGATTTGCACACGCCAATCTTGCGCGATAACTTATTGCGCTAATTACCTGATTGCGGGATCGCCCCATGACACAGCCGCAAACCTGCGCCGCGCTATTGCTGGACAACCAGCTGTGCTTCGCCCTGCATTCAACCTCCCTGCTGATGACCAAGGCGTACAAGCCGCTGCTGCAGAGCATCGGCCTGACCTACCCGCAGTACCTGGCCATGCTGGTGCTGTGGGAACGCGACGGCATCACCGTCGGCGAGATCAGTGCCCGCCTACTGACCGACCCCGGCTCGCTGACGCCACTGCTCAAGCGCCTGGAGGCCGAGGGCCTGCTCAAGCGCACCCGTAGCAGTGTCGACGAGCGCGTGGTCGAGCTGTACCTGACCGAACGAGGCCGCGCCCTGCAGCAGCAGGCCGAGCGCTTCCCCGCCTGCATAGTCGAGGCCAGCGGGCGCAGCACGGCCGAACTGATGGCGCTCAAGAAGGAAGTGCTGGCCCTGCGCGACAAGCTACAACAGTCGATCTGACCCACTCACCGGCGCACCCGCGCGCCGGTCGAGCGCCCTTCCCCTGCCCCGATCAGCCGCCGCCACCCGCCTGAAACCCACGCCCGGCCTGGCTTATTCCAAAACATACGAATATTTATAACCATTTAATCTTGAATTTACCTTGCGAACTAAACTTAAGCGCACTAAATTTCAGGCCGCGCACTTACTTAGCGCGCAAATATTTAGTCAACAAACTTAATCCGGAGACACTCCATGCAACCCATCAAGGCCCTCTACACCGCTACCGCCACCGCTACCGGAGGCCGTGACGGCCGCGCCGTTTCCTCCGACGCTATCCTCGACGTGAAACTGGCCACCCCGCGCGAACTGGGCGGCCAGGGCGGCGCAGCGACCAACCCGGAACAGCTGTTCGCAGCCGGCTACTCGGCCTGCTTCATCGGTGCGCTGAAATTCGTCGCCGGGCAGAAGAAACTCGCCCTGCCGGCAGACACCTCGATCACCGGCAAAGTCGGCATCGGCCAGATCCCGGGTGGTTTCGGCCTGGAAGTAGAACTCGACGTCAGCTTGCCGGGCCTCGAACAGGCCGCCGCCGAAGAACTGGTCGCCGCCGCCCACCAGGTCTGCCCGTACTCCAACGCCACTCGCGGCAACATCGAGGTGCGCCTGAACGTCGCGGTGTGAAACGCCCAACCAGTGGCCGATGCATTTAGTCGCCCGGCTGCCTGAGATTCTGCGCCAAGGCGTTGAGACGAGTCGTAGGCAGTCCGGGCGGCGATCCGTTCGGCGCGCAGCGACAATCCGCCAGCTTTTGCGCGGCGCAGATGAATCACGGTGCAGCCGCGGCGAGTGATGACCCTACGGAGCGTGGCTTACTCGAGGTAATCGGTCGGCGCGCAGGGCGCCACTGCAGAGGCGGTCGCAGTAGGCGAGAGTTTTTTCACAACCTCTCAGAACTGCAGGTCGGACAAACGCCAGACCTCGAAGGCCGGCGTCTCATAGGGGTGGGCCTTCTTCATCGCCTTGACCGACTCGTGCAACAGCTCGTCGGCCACCACCAGCTCAACTTTCCATTCGGCTACCTGATGCACCTGCCCCTGCTGGCCGAGGAAAGGCTCGCTACCCGCCAACGGCCGGTACTGGCCCTGGCCCAGGACCTGCCAACAGCAGCTGTCGTAGTTGCCGATGCGCCCGGCGCCTGCCGCGAGAACAGCCTGTTTGACCTGATCCAGATGGTTTTCCGGGACGTAGAAACACAGCTTGTACATCAAGTTCTCCAAAATGCATCGACCCATACGGTAACCCCGGACCTCAGGATCACCTCGCCACAGCGGTAATGGCATTTTGCCTTATTCAGCACCCGTGGCCCAGTTCACATCTGTGTATTGGAGCGCCGGAATGGCAGATCATCCATTTTCCGCTTAGAGCAATTGGCCATAAGCCCGCCGACCTTAATCACCCCTGATGAAACGCTGCCAGCGCGCCCGCAGGCCAGCGACTGGCAGGTTGTGGCTGCCGTCGCAATGGGGCAGGCGCCGCGACTGGCCGCAGCGGCAGAGGAGGAGAAATTGCTGACGCACGGGTTCGAGGCACAGCCCTTCGGCACAACCGGGAGAGCAGTCGGGAAGCGCGGGCGAGCG
>NZ_JBFIIG010000061.1:0-22202 GCF_041601375.1 Pseudomonas sp.
CGAGCAGTCCAACCTGCTCGGGGTCAACGCCTCGATCGAGGCGGTCAAGGCCGGTGAAACCGGCAAGGGTTTTTCGGTGGTGGCGCAGGAGGTCAAGGCCCTGGCCGAGCAGTCGAAGCAGGCCACCGCGCAGGTGCGCGGGATCCTCGGCGAAATCCAGAAGGCCATGACCCGGGCGGTGCTGCTGGCCGAGCAGGGTGGCAAGACGGTGGAGGCCGGTTACCAGCGTGCGCAGGCCAGCGGCGAGGCGATCCGCAGCCTCAGCGGCAGCATCGAGACGTCCAGCGAGATGGCCCTGCAGATCGCCGCCACCAGCCAGCAACAGCTGATCGGCATGGACCAGGTCGCCAGCGCCATGGCCAATATCCGCCAGGCCAGCCAGGACAATGTCGGCGGTACCCGCCAGGTCGATCTGGCAGCGCGCAACCTGCACCAACTGGGCCTCAAACTCAAGGGCCTGGCCGCCCGCTTCAAGCTGTGAGTGCACCATGAGCCTGGATCGCAAAGCGTTGCAACTACAACTGCTGGCCAGTTTTCGCGTGGAGGCGGACGAGCGTCTCGGCGTGCTTGCCGATGGCCTGGCCAACTGGCGCGAGGAGGGCGCCAGCGACGAATCCGTCGAGTCGCTGTTCCGTGAGGTGCACAGCCTCAAAGGCGCCGCGCGGGCGGCTGGTCTGCTGCCGATCGAGCAGCTTTGCCATGCCTGGGAGAGTCTGCTCAGCGCAGTGCGTGGCGGCACCCTGGAGCTGACCCAGGAGCGGGTAGAGCTGTGCCGCTATGCCTTGCGCGTGGTGCAGAACCTGCACGCCGGCCAGTCCGTGGGCGCTGAAGAGCAGGCACAGCTGGTCGAGGATCTGGAAGCGGGCGCCCGCGGTGCGGCGGTCAGCCTGCCCGAGCATGTGCCGGCCATCCCTGCGGCGGCTGCCGAGCCTGGTACGGTACGGGTTTCGGCGCGGCGGCTGGATGCACTGTTGTTTCACAGCGAGGCCCTGTTGCAGCACAAGCTCGAGGCCCGTGCGCATGCCCGTCTGCTCGGCGAACATCGCGCAGCCTGCGAACCGCAGCGCGCTCACCGACTGCTCGTCGGCGGAACCCTGCAACGGTTGCGCGAAAGTGCCCAAGCGCTGCCCGCGGCGAGTCAGGATGCGCTCAAGGCATTGCTCGATCATCTGGATTGGAGTCAGGCGCAGCTGGATCGTCTGCACTTCGAGGCGATCCATCTGGAAAAAGCCGGCAAGCATCTGTCGCAGGGCCTGGCCCAGCTCTCCGAGTCTCTCGCCGAGGAACTGCAGGGCGTGCTCCTGTTGGCCGGCAGCAGCCTGGTGGACGGCCTGCCGGCGATGGTTCAGGACCTGGCCAGCCAGGCCGGCAAGCGGGTGACGCTGCAGGTGCGCGGCACCAACCTGCAAGTCGACAAACGCATTCTCGACGAACTGCGCACGCCGCTCACCCACCTGCTGCGCAATGCCGTCGATCATGGCCTGGAAAGCCCGGGGCAGCGCGCTGCCTGTGGCAAGTCCGAGGTCGGCCTGATCCAGCTGGAGCTGATCCAGGAGTCGGCGGACCGTTTCGAACTGCGGGTGCAGGACGATGGCCATGGCCTCGATCTGGCGCAACTCAAGGCCAAGGCGGTGAGCGCTGGCTTGCTGAGCGAGGAACAGGCCCGGGACCTGAGCGCAGCGGAGGCCGGCAAGTTGATTTTCGCCTCGGGGCTGTCGACCAGTGCGCTGCTCACCGACCTGTCCGGCCGCGGTTTGGGCATGGCCATCGTCCAGGAGTCGGTCGAGCGCATCGGCGGGCGCATCGAGCTGGAGTCCGAGCCCGGCCAGGGCACCTGCTTCCACCTGCATCTGCCGCTCAACCTGTCGACCTTTCGCGCGGTCATCGTGCGCCATGCCGAGCGTACCTTTGCCGTGCCGGCGCTGGCGGTGGAGCGCTGCCTGCGCCTGCCGGTCGACGCCGTGAAGAACCAGGAAAACCGCCCAACCCTGGTATTCGAGGGAGAGGTGCTGCCCGTCTGGTCGCTCGCCGATGTGCTCGGTCTCACCCCCCTGGCGCGCGGCGAGGGCAATCTGACCCTGTTGTTGCTCAAGGTGCGTGGCGAACGTTTCGTCCTGCTGGTCGAGGAGCTGCTCGGCGACCAGGAGATCACCGTCAAGAACCTCGGCCGCCAGTTGCTGCGGGTGCGCAACCTGCTCGGTGCGACCGTGCTCGGCGACGGCCAGTTGGTGCCTATCCTGCATCCGGGCGACCTCTACCGTAGCGCGCTGGCCACTACCGCCAGCACCCTGGTTCAGGCGGCGGAGGGTCCGGACGTGCGCAGCCAGCGGCTGCTGATCGCCGAAGACTCGTTCACCTCGCGCGGCCTGCTCAAGGCTATTCTAGAAGGCGCCGGCTATCAGGTGGCCACGGCGAACGACGGCCTGGAAGCCTGGAATGCCCTGAAACAGGGGCCTTTCGATCTGCTGGTGTCCGATGTGGAGATGCCGCGCATGGATGGTTTCAGCCTGACCAGCCGCATTCGCGCCGACCGCGAGCTGACGCAACTGCCGGTGGTGCTGGTGACGGCGCTGCATTCGGCCGAAGACCGCGCCCGCGGCCTGGAGGCGGGTGCCAACGCCTACCTGGTGAAAAGCGGTTTCGAGCAGGACAGCCTGCTCGACGCCATTCGCCGATTGATCTGAGTGAGGACCACGACCATGCGTGTATTGATCGTCGACGATTCGCCGGTACTGCGCGTGCTGCTGCGCGCGGTGCTCGAGGGTGCCGGTTACGAGGTGCGCGCCGCCGACAATGGCGAGCAGGCCCTGGATATGTTGAAGACCTACACCCCGGACATAGTGACCATGGATGTGCATATGCCGGGCCTCGACGGCTATGAGACGACCGCACGCCTGCTCGAACTCTATGCCTTGCCGGTGGTGGTGCTGACCGCCAGCGCCAATGTGCGCGACTCGGTAACCGCCATGCGCGCCTTGGCCGCCGGTGCCCTGGCGGTGCTGGAAAAGCCCCGGGGCCTGGATGCGGCGGATTTCGACGAACGCATCGATGAACTGCTGCGCACCCTGCGCAGCATGGCGCAGGTGAAAATAGTCCGGCGTTTCCGACCGAGCGCCGCCGGTACCGCGGCGCAGCCGGCAGCGCTGCCCGGGCGGGTCGCTCAGGCGGTCGCCGATGCGCCGCAGTTGGTCGCCATCGCCGCCTCGGCCGGCGGCCCAGCGGCACTCAAGGCCCTGCTGCAGAATCTGCAGCCGGGGCAGCCCTGGGCACTGATTCTGGTGCAGCACATCGCCGCCGGCTTTCTGCCGAGCTTCTGTCACTGGCTGGCAAGTACGGCGGCACTGCCGGTAGAGATCGCCGAGGACGCGCAGACGCTGCTGCCCGGCAGGCTCTACCTGGCGCCGGATGGCTTGCAAACCGGGGTGAGTGCGGCCTTGCGCGTGCGTCTGGAGGCCGCTCGGGCGGAGCAGACGCTATGCCCCTCGGCCGACCACCTGTTCCATTCCGTCGCCTGTGCGTTCGGCAAGCAGGCCATCGGCATCCAGCTCTCCGGCATGGGCCGCGACGGTGCCGAGGGGCTGGCCGAGCTGCGCCGGATGGGCGGCTTTACCCTGGTGCAGGAGCCTGTCAGTGCGGTGATCGACTCGATGCCACGAGCCGCCATCGATCTGCAGGCCGCCTGTCTGGTGCTGCCGCCGGAAGGTCTTGCTGCCGTGCTTAACTCGATTGCGTTGCAGATTGCTACACCGAATGTCGTGAGAAGAGGGAACGAGCCATGTACGCCACCGCCGAAATCCTGATCGTCGAGGACAGCCCGACCCAGGCCACCGAATTGCAGTACCTGCTCGAAGCGGCAGGCTGCAAGGTGCGTGTGGCGCGCAACGGCGTGGAGGCACTGGCAACGGTCGCGGAGCGCCAGCCGACCATCGTCATCAGCGATATCGTCATGCCCGAAATGGACGGCTATGAACTCTGTCGGCAGCTCAAGAACGATGCGCTGACTGCGGGCATTCCGGTGATCCTGGTCACCCGCCTGGCCGATGCGCGGGATGTGGTGCGTGGCCTGGCCTGTGGTGCGGACAATTTCATCGTCAAGCCCTATGACGAGAAGTACCTGCTGTCGCGAATTCGCTACTTTCTGGTCAATCTCGAATTGCGCAGCCATGAGCGGGTGCAGATCGGCGTGGAGGTGATGCTCGAGGGCGAGCGGCACTTCATCACCGCCAGCCGTCAGCAGATTCTCGACTTGCTGATTTCCACCTACGAGCAGGGCGTGCGCCTCAACCACGAGTTGCAGAGCAAGCATGACGAGCTGGCGCGCAGTAACTCGCTGCTCAACTGCCTGTTTCATTTCACCAGCGGCCTGACCGACGCCAATACCGAAGTGCATGTCATCGATGCGGCCCTGCGCCGCATTCTCGAGTTCCCCGAGGCGATCGGTGCCTGGTTGTTGCTGACCGATACGCACACTGCCGACGAGCCGGTGCGGCTAGCCGGGGCGCGTGGACGGGGCGCGCCATACAGCATCGAGCGTCTGCAAGGCTGTGTCGCCAATTGCCCGTGCCTGCATGCCTGGTTCAGCGACCGGTTGAATACCCCGAGCAACATCGCCGGCTGCCCGGCGCTGGCCGAGCTGGGCGGGGAGCACGCCCATGCCAGCATTCCGCTGCTGCTCGGCGGCGAGATCATCGGCATGCTCAACGTGGTCCGCCGGCATGGCCAGAGCTGGCCCGAGGAATGGCTCAACGCCCTGGCCTCGATCGGTCGACAACTGGCCATGGCCGTGGGCCGCGCCCGTCTGTTCGAGAGCATGGAGCAACTGGTGGAACAGCGCACGCTGGCGCTGGGGCAGAGCGAGGCGCTGTTGCGCAAGATTCTCGACAGCCTGCCGGTCGGCGTATTGGTCGCCGATCGCAGTGGCCAACTGATCATGAGCAACCCCGAGAGCAGCCTGATCTGGGGCCGGACGTTGCCGGGCGAGCTGGCCGATTCCAGCCAGTATCAGGGGGTCTGGGCGGAAACCGGCGAGGCGGTGCAGGCCGATGACTGGCCGATGGCGCGTGCGGTGCTGCACGGCGAGGCCTCGCGCAACCAGGTAATCGATATCGAGACCTTCGATGGGGCGAGCAAGACCACGCTTAACTCGGCGGTGCCGTTCCTCGATGATCAGGGCGTGTTGCAGGGCGCCATCGCGGTGATCCAGGACGTCAGCGAGCAGCGTCGGCGTGACCTGGAGATCCGTATCCGCACCCGCGTGGTGGAGGCCAGCGTCAATGCCATCATCATCACCGACAACGAACAGGCGGATCAGCCGATCGTCTACGTCAACCCGGCCTTCGAGCGCATCACCGGCTACCGCAGCGAGGACGTACTGGGGCGCAATTGCCGCTTCCTGCAGGGCGAGGAGCAGGACCAGGCGGCGCTGGACGCTATCCGCCGGGCGCTGCGCGACCAGGAGGAGGGCGGGGCGATCCTGCGCAACTACCGCAAGGACGGCTCGGCCTTCTGGAACGACCTCAGGGTCGCGCCGGTGGTCAACGACCGCGGCAAGGTCAGCCACTTCGTCGGCATCCTCCACGACATCACCGAGGCCAAGCGCTACCAGGAGGAACTGGAACACCAGGCCAACCACGACAGCCTCACCGGATTGCCCAACCGCAACCTGCTCAACGACCGGATCCACCAGGCCATTGCCTTCGCCAGTCGCAACCAGAGTCAGTTCTCCCTGGCCCTCATGGACCTGGACCATTTCAAGGTGGTCAACGATAGTCTCGGGCACAACGCCGGCGACCAGTTGCTGGTGCAGATGGCCAAGCGCCTGCAGGGCAATGCTCGGGAAGTCGACACAGTGGCGCGCCTGGGCGGCGACGAATTCGTCATCCTGCTGGCCGACAACGGCCCGTTCGCGGGGCGCATCGGTTGGTTGGAGCGGCTCAAGGAGCTGATTGCCGCGCCGCTGATGCTGGACGATCAGGAGCTGGTGGTCAGTTGCAGCATCGGTTTCTGCTGCTTTCCCGACGACGGCAGGGATGTCGGTACCCTGCTGCGCAATGCCGACACCGCCATGTACCAGGCCAAGCATCAGGGGCGCAACCGCATCTGCGCCTTCACCCCGCAGATGAACACGCAGATGCAGCGCCGCCTGTCGCTGGAACGGGAAATTCGCCATGCCCTGCACAACGACGAGTTTTGCCTGGTCTTCCAGCCGCAGCTGGATCTGCAGAGTGGGCGCCTGTGTGGGTTCGAGGCGTTGGTGCGTTGGCAGCGCAAGGGCAGGTCGGTGGCGCCCGACGAGTTCATTCCCCTGGCCGAGGAAACCGGGCAGATCGTCGGCATCGACTTCCATGTCTTCGACGCCGCCTGTCGCCAGCTGCAGGCCTGGAAGGAGGCGATGCAGGGCCAGAGCATGTCGGTCAACTTCTCCGCCATCAGCTTCATGGAGCACGACTTCATCGAGCGGGTGCAGCAGATCGTCGATCGGCACGGCGTTGCCCCCGGGCGGCTCAAGCTGGAAGTGACCGAATCGATGCTGATGACCAACACCGACGAGGTGCTGGCCAAGATGCAGGCGCTCAGTGCCCTGGGCATTCGTTTTTCGATCGATGATTTCGGCACCGGGTACTCGTCGCTCGGCTACCTGAAGCGCTTTCCCTTCAGCGAACTGAAGATCGATCGCAGCTTCGTGACCGATGTCCATCTGGATCCGGACAGCGCCTCGCTGGCCCGCTCGATGATATCCATCGGCCATAACCTGGGCCTCAAGGTGATCGCCGAGGGCGTGGAAACGCCAGAGCAACTCGGCTTCCTGCGCCGCGCCGGCTGCGACGAATTGCAGGGCTACTACTATTCGCCGCCGCTGCCGCCGGCGGCCTGTCTGGAATTTCTGCAGACGGGTTCGGTCCTGCGCCTACCCGTCGATATCCTCGAAGGCCGTGAGCAGTGCCTGCTGCTGATCGACGACGACCCCGGCATCCTCAACGCCTTGCAGCGCGAGTTGCGCCTGGAGAACTACCGGATACTCACCGCCGGCAGTTGCGCCGAGGCTCTGCCGTTGCTGGCGACCCATGCAGTGGATGTGGTGCTGACCGACATGCGCCTGGCCGACACGAGCGGTCTGGGTTTCCTGCGGCAGATCAAGGGCCTCTACCCGGATATCATCCGCATGGTGCTGAGCGGCTCCAGCGAGGTCCACAGCATCCTCAAGGCGGTCAACGAGGGGGTGATCTACCGATTCCTCACCAAGCCCTGGTCGGCCGACGATCTGCGCGGCCAGTTGCGCGAAGCCTTCCGCCAGCGCCAACTGGAGCAGGAGAACCAGCGGCTGCGTGAGCAGGTGCTGGGACGCTAGCAGGTGTGTGAACGCTACTGCACGGATATGCGCTGAGTCCTCAGGCGCGCATCTGACCCCTGCGGCGGCGAGCCAGGCCGCGGGTCAATCGCGCTGCTTGCGGTTGACGGTTTGCGCGGCTTTTAGCACGTCGCTGCCGATCTGGGCCTCGAACTGCTGCCACACCGGGCGCATGGCTTGGCGCCAGGCATCGCGTTGTGCCTCGCTCAGCACGGTCACCTGGCTGCTGCCAGACGCTTCGATGCGTTGGCGGTCCGCCTGGTTGGCAGCCTCCGCCTGACGATTCACCTCATAGGTCACCTCGTCGATGATGCCTTCCAGTTCGCTGCGGATCCGATGGGGAATCGCGTACCAGAAGCGTGGATTGCTCACCAGCATGTAGTCGAGCACGCCGTGATTGGTTTCAGTGATATACGGCTGAACGCTGTGCAATCGCTTGCTGTAGATGTTCGACCAGGGGTTTTCCGCGCCCTGCACCTTGGCGCTCTTCAGTGCGTCGAAGACTTCGGCAAAAGGCAGTACCTGCGCGCTGGCATGCAGCTGCTGGAACTGAGCCTGGAGCACGCTGGAGGGTTGAATACGAAAACTCAAGCCTGCCGCATCGCCTGGCACCAGCAACGCCTTGCTCGCCGACAACTGCTTCATGCCATTGTGCCAATAGGCCAGGCCGACGATGTCGTGATCCTCCATGGCGCGCAGCAGTTGGCGGCCCTTGGCGCGTTTCTGGAAGCGGTTGACCGCGCTGAGGTCGTCGAACAGGAAGGGCAGATCGAAGACCTGCAGTTGCTGGGTGTATTTCTCGAATTTGGCCAGTGAGGGCGCCAGCAGTTGCACCTCGCCATTGCGCAGCGCCTGCAGCTCGTTGGCGTCGCCATACAGCGAGGAGTTGGGATAGACCTCGACCTCGACCTGACCGCCCAGGCGTTCTTCTACCAGTCGTTTGAACAGCAGGGCGCCCTGACCCTTGGGCGTGGTGTCAGCGACCACATGGGCGAACTTGATCCGGATGGGGCTTTGCGTTTGCGCGCCGTAGGCGCTGGCAGAGGTTAGCGCCAGGGCGCAGGCGGCCATGGCGAAGATCGACTTGAACATCGGGCTGTCCTTTCTTGTTATTGATCGGGCTGCACCCTACAGGTGCGTGCCTGCGAGGCATCCATGCTCAGAGCGACGGTTGGCGAGCCGCCAAGCGCTCGCCCTGTATCGCAATGCCTGTGCCAACCGCGCGGTTGTCGCGCAGCCCTGGCATTGTCGGCGCGAGCCAGTGATCCAGTTCGCATGGGCTGGCGGTTTTTCGCCTTTTCGGCGTGCGGATGGGCGGCTATTCGCCGATTTTGCAGCAAGCGAGAGTTCCTTTAGCGTCTCTCACGTGACCACCGGTCGAACATCCCGCACCGATGGCAGCTATACCAGTTATTACAACCGGTGCAGCGCGAGTTGCTCTCATCGCAGGAGTCAGTATGTCAAAAGTAGCCATAGTTACCGGTGCCTCACGGGGTATTGGCGCCACCATCGCCAAGCGCCTGGCCGCCGATGGCATCAGTGTGGTGGTCAACTACACCGTACGCCCCGCGGGCGCCGAGGCGGTGGTACGCGACATCGTCGGCGCGGGTGGTGAGGCCTATGCAGTTCTGGCCGACATCAGCGATTCGGTGGCGGTCGAAGCCTTGTTCGACCAGGCGCAGATGAAGTTCGGCGGTATCGATATCCTGATCAACAACGCCGGGGTCATCCAGTCCGGCCTGGTCAGCCTGGCCGACAGCGACGATGCGCTGTACCAGAAGATCTTCGCGATCAACACCAAGGGCACCTTCAATACCCTGCGTCTGGCGGCCAGGCACCTGCGTGACGGTGGGCGCATCGTCAATTTCTCCACCAGCGTGGTCGACCTGGCGCTGCCGGGTTACTCCGTGTATGCCGCATCCAAGGCCGCGGTGGAGAGTTTCACCGCGATCTTCGCCAAGGAGCTGCGTGGGCGGAATATCTGCGTCAACGCGATCGCCCCTGGCCCCACCGCGACCGAGCTGTTTCTCAGCGGTAAAACCAGCGAGCAGATCGAGCGCCTGGCCAAGCAGCCGCCGCTGCAGCGTCTGGGCACGCCCGAGGACATCGCCAGTGTCGTGGCCTTTCTGGTCAGCGAACAGGGTGGCTGGGTCAACGGCCAGACGCTGCGGGTCAATGGCGGCATCGTCTAGGCGTCTGCTATCCCCTGGCTTTGCCAATGGCGCGCCACGCCACGAACAGGATGAACGCGAACAGCAGGGTGACGCTCAACAGCGTCCAACTGCTGAAGGGGACGCCGAGGATGGCGTAGTCGTTTTGCCCACAAACGCCGGCGCTCATGAATACCCCGGGCAGGTATTCATGCAAGGGGAGGTAGAAGGCATAGAAGGGGAAGGGTGAGCAGCTGAAGCTTTCCATGATGCCGGTCTCGATCAGCACCAGATGGCTATTGTCGAATACCGCCATAAACCCCGCCGCCAGCAACAACGGCCAGAGTACCAGGGTCAACCAGCGTTGCCCGGCAGCCTCCGCGGCGATTATCAGCAGGCTGAACGCACCGCCCAACAGCAGCCACAAACGAATCTGCACGCACAGTGTGCAGGGTTCCCAGCCGAACAGATGCTGCATGAGCAAGGCCCCGCCAAGCATGGCGAAACAGGCGAGGGTAATGATCGAGAGCAGTGGAATAAGGGATTTCTGGCGGGTCATGGGAAATTCCGTGGGAGCGGGTAATGGCCTGAAGCAATTGCCGAGTCGTGGCGCTACCGAGAGCGATAACGCTTGTCGCAGTGCGCGCTATGGTGCCGGCTGTAACCATAGCGTGCAATCGAGCAGGTGGCGCAAAAGATGCTGGCCAGCCTGGGCGATTTTTTAAAAAAAAGCCCCACGGCAAGGAGCAACTGCCGTGGGGCGGGAAGGGGTTGGCGTGGCCAACCTGGGGGAGAGATTCGAGCTTAGGCGCTAGGCTGCCAACCACCGCCAAGGGCCTTGTAGATGGCGACTATGCCGCGGTACAGCTCGACTTCGGCCAGGGCCTGGGCGTCTTCGGCGGCCAGGCGTTCGCGTTCGGCGTCGAGCAGCACCAGGAAGTCCACTTCGCCTTCGCGATAGCGCACCCGGGCTTGCTCGGCGGCGGCGCGGCTGGCTTCGGCTTGGCGCAGCAGGGCGAGCAGGCGTTGCTGGTTGTTGGCGTAATCGCTGAAGGCGTTGGCCGATTCCTCCAATGCCAGCAGCACCTGTTGCTCATAGTTGGCCAGGGCGCCGTCCGCTTCGGCTTCGGCGCCGCGCAAACGGGCGCGCACGCTGCCCAGGTCGAACGCCGCCCAGGTAATGCTCGGACCTACGCTCCAGGCGCGGGCGGCCGCCGAACCCAGCTGCGAGCCGCGCCCGGCGGTAAAGCCGAGGAAGCCGCTGAGGCTGACCCGCGGAAACAGGTCCGCCGTGGCCACGCCGATGCTCGCGGTGGCCGCCGCCAGTTGGCGTTCGGCGGCATGTACGTCGGGCCTGCGCCGCAGCAGTTCGGCCGGGTCGCCGATCGGCAGGGCCTTGGCGATGGCCGGCAATGGCCGGGCGGACAGATCCAGGTCGAGTTGTTCCGGACGCAGGCCGAGCAGGGTGGCGATGCGGTGTTTGGCCCGCTGTTGCTGCGCCTGCAGTTGCGGCAGGCTGGCGGCGGTGCCGGCCAGTCGGGCATCGGCGCGCAGCACATCCAGTTCGCTGCCGACCCCGGCCTCGCGCAGTTGCTCGGTGATGGCGCGCGATTCCTGCTGGTTTTCCAGGTTCTGCGTGGCGATGCGCTCGCGCAGCTGGGCGCCGCGCAGGTTGCCGTAGGCGTCCACCAACTCGGCGATCAGGCTGACCTGCAACTGGTAGTAGTCGGCTTCGGCCACCTCGATCTGCGCGTCGCTGGCTTGCAGTTGACGCTGGATACGGCCGAACAGGTCCAGTTCCCAGGCCATGTCCAGACCCAGGTCGTAGCGCTCGCTCTTTACTCGTTGCTCGCTGGTGCCGGGCTGCTGGGCCTTGCCGATCTCGCTGCTGGCGCGGCTGGTGAGGGTCGGCAGGCGGTCATTGGCGACATCGTCACGAATGGCGCGGGCGGCGCGCAGGCGGGCGAAGGCCACGCGCAGCTGGCGGTTGCCGTCGAGGGACTGCTGCACCAGCTGGTTCAGGGTCGGGTCGTCGAACTGCTGCCACCAGAGCGCTTCGAAGTGCGAGCGGTCGTAGTCGCCGGCTTCGGCGGCGCTCAGTTGCGCCGGCGCGGTTGCCGGCGTCTGGTAGTCGGGGCCGACGGCGCAGGCCGTGAGTGTCAAGACGGACGCCAGGGCCAGCAGGGCGGGAGCTAGTGTTTTCATGCCTGCACCTCCTGCAGACGCGCGGCTTTCTTGGCTTGACCGTTCTCCACGAAGGCGCGGATCAGCACGTAGAACACCGGGGTCAGCAGCAGGCCGAAGAAGGTCACCCCGAGCATGCCGCTGAACACCGCCACGCCCATGGCATGGCGCATTTCCGCGCCGGCGCCGGAGGACAGCACCAGCGGTACTACGCCCATGATGAAGGCGAAGCTGGTCATCAGGATCGGCCGCAAGCGCAGGCGGCAGGCTTCCAGCACCGCGGCGACGCGGTCCATGCCTTCTTCCTGTTTTTCCTTGGCGAACTCGACGATCAGGATGGCGTTCTTACAGGCCAATCCCACCAGTACGATCAGGCCGATCTGGGTGAAGATATTGTTGTCGCCGCCGGACAGGATCACCCCGGTAATCGCCGACAGCAGGGTCATGGGCACGATCAGGATCACCGCCAGCGGCAGGCTCCAGCTCTCGTACTGCGCGGCCAGTACCAGGAAGGCCAGCAGTACGCAGAGCGGGAAGACGAACATGGCGGTGTTGCCGGCGAGGATCTGCTGATAGGTCAGCTCGGTCCATTCGAAGCTCATGCCGTTGGGCAGTTCCTCTTCGAGCAGCCGGGCCATTGCCGCCTCGGCCTGGCCTGAGCTGTAGCCCGGTGCCGCGGCGCCGTTGATCTCGGCGGTGAGGAAGCCGTTGTAGTGCATCACCCGATCCGGCCCCGAACTATCGCTTACCTTGACGAAGGTCGACAGCGGCACCATCTCGCCACGGTTGTTGCGCACCTTGAGTTGGCCGATCTGCTCGGCTTCCAGGCGGAACTGCTGCTCGGCCTGCACATTGACCTGATAGGTGCGGCCAAAACGGTTGAAGTCGTTGGCGTAGAGCGAGCCCAGGTAGATCTGCATGGTGTCGAAGATGTCGTCGATGGCCACGCCGTGGGTCTTGGCTTTCTCGCGGTCGATGGCGGCGTCGATCTGCGGCACGTTGACCTGGTAGCTGGTGAACAGCCCGGCCAGCTCCGGCACCTTCTGGCTTTTGAGGATGATGTTCTGGGTTTCCTTGTACAGCGCCTCGTAGCCCAGGTTGCCGCGATCCTGCACCTGCACGCGGAAGCCGCCGATGGTGCCCAGGCCCATCACCGGTGGTGGCGGGAAGATCGCGATAAAGGCTTCCTGAATTGCGCCGAACTGGCCGTTTAGTTCGCCGGCAATGGCATCGGCGGACATGCTGGCATCCTTGCGCTGGCCGAAGTCCTTGAGGGTGACGAAGACGATGCCGCTGTTCGGGCTGTTGGTGAAGCCGTTGATCGACAGGCCGGGGAAGGCCACGGTGTTTTCCACGCCGGGGTGCTTGGAGGCGATTTCCGACATGCGCTTGATCACGTCTTCGCTACGGTCGAGGGTCGCGGCGTCCGGCAACTGGGCGAAGGCCACCAGGTATTGCTTGTCCTGGGGCGGCACGAAGCCGGTCGGGGTGGTCGAGAAACCCAGGTAGGTCAGGCCCATCAGCCCGGCGTAGATCAGCACGGCGATGCCACTGCCACGCAGGATGCGCCGCACCGCGCCGACATAGCCGTTACTGGCGCGGCTGAAGGCGCGGTTGAAAGGGGCGAACAACCAGGCGCCGAACAGCCGGTCGAGCAGTTTGGAGAAACGGTCCTTGGGCGCGTCGTGGCTTTTCAGCAGTACCGCGGCCAGGGCAGGGGACAGGGTTAGCGAGTTGAATGCCGAGATCACCGTCGAGATGGCGATGGTCAGCGCGAACTGTTGATAGAACTGCCCGCTCAGGCCGGAGATGAAGGCGGTCGGCACGAACACCGCGCAGAGCACCAGCGCGGTGGCGATGATCGGCCCGGTGACTTCCTTCATCGCCTGCTTGGTGGCTTCCACCGGGGTCTTGCCCAGACCGATATTACGCTCGACGTTCTCCACCACGACGATGGCGTCGTCGACCACGATGCCGATCGCCAGCACCAGGCCGAACAGCGACAGGGCGTTGAGCGAGAAGCCGAACATGTGCATCACGGCGAAGGTGCCGATCAGCGACACCGGCACGGCAACCAGCGGGATGATCGAGGCGCGCCAGGTCTGCAGGAACAGGATCACCACCAGCACCACCAGCACTATGGCTTCGAGCAGGGTGTGAACCACCGCCTCGATGGAACCGCGGACGAAGATGGTCGGGTCGTAGACGATGGAGTACTCGACGCCTTCCGGGAAGCTTTGCTGCAACTCGGCCATGCGTTCGCGCACCGCATCGGAGATGGCGATGGCGTTGGAACCGGGACGCTGGAAGATCGGGATGGCCACCGCCGGCTGGTTGTTCAGCAGCGAACGCAGCGCATATTGGCTGGAGCCCAGTTCGATGCGGGCGATGTCGCGCAGGCGGGTGATTTCGCCGTCCTCGCCGGCGCGAATGATGATGTTCTCGAACTCCTCCTCGCTGACCAGGCGGCCCTGGGTGTTGATCGACAACTGGAAGCTGTTGCCGGCATCGGCCGGCGGCGCACCGAGGGAGCCGGCGGCGACCTGGCGGTTCTGCTCGCGAATCGCGGCGACCACATCGCTGGCGGTGAGGTTACGCGAGGCCACCTTGTTCGGGTCGAGCCAGACACGCAGCGAGTAGTCACCGAGGCCGAACAGCTGCACATCGCCGATGCCTTCCAGGCGCGCCAGCTCGTCCTTGATATTCAAGGCGGCGTAGTTGGACAGGTAGAGCATGTCGTAACGCTCATCCGGCGAGATCAGGTGCACCACCATGGTCAGGTCGGGCGAGGCCTTGTCCACGGTCACGCCGAGGCGCTGCACTTCGGTGGGCAGGGTCGGCATGCTGCGGGTCACGCGGTTCTGCACCTGCACCTGGGCGGTGTCCAGATCGGTGCCCAGGGCGAAGGTGATGGTCAGGGTCATGCTGCCGTCGGCGGTGGCCTGGGACGACATATAGAGCATGCCCTCGACGCCGGTAATCGCCTGTTCCAGCGGCGAGGCGACGGTTTCGCCGATCACCTTGGGGTTGGCGCCGGGGAAGCTGGCGCGCACCACCACGGTAGGCGGCACCACCTCCGGGTATTCGCTGATCGGCAACTGGAACAGCGAGATGGCGCCGCCGATCAGGATGATCAGCGACAGCACCGCGGCGAAGATCGGCCGCCTAATAAAGAATTGCGAGAAGTTCATGGTCGTATTCTCTTAGCTACGCGGCGTCGAAGCGGCTGGCGGGTTCTTCACGGCGATCTTGGTCGGGCTGCGGCGCTCGACGGCCTGGCGCTGCCGTTCCAGGGCGGCCAGGGTCGGGGCGTCGGCCATGGGCACGCTTTGCGGCTCGACGATGGAACCGGGCATGGCGCGTTGCAGGCCGTTGACCACGATCTTCTCGCCCTTGGCCAGGCCGCTGCGGACGATGCGCAGGCCTTCCATCTTCGGTCCCAGTTCGATGGCGCGGTAATTCACGCTGTTGTCCTCGCCGAGCACCAGGACGAACTTCTTGCCCAGGTCGGTGCCCACGGCCACGTCCTGAATCAGGGTGGCGGCGTAGGTGCTGCTGCCGACCAGTTTCAAGCGCGCGTAAAGCCCGGGGGTGAACTGGCCATCGGCGTTATCGAAGACCGCGCGGCCACGGATGGTGCCGGTCTTGGGGTTGACCTGGTTGTCGAGAAAATCCAATTGACCGAGGTGCGGATGGCCGTCCTCGCTGGACAGGCCGAGGTACACCGGGCTGGCGTCGCGGGTCTGGCCGCCGGCTTTGCGCGCCAGCTCGACGTACTTGAGAAACACCCGCTCATCGGCATCGAAGTAGGCATAAACCCTGTCGGTGCTGACCAACGAGGTGAGCTGGCTTTGCCCGGCGGTGACCAGATTGCCGGCGGTGACTTCGGCGCGGCCGACGCGGCCGTCGATGGGCGCGGTGACGCGGGTGAAACTCAGGTTGAGGCGCGCATTGTCCAGTTCGGCTTGGATGCCGGCGACCACCGCCTGGGCTTCCTGGGCGGCGCTGGCGCGGGCATCGGCCAGCTCCGCGGAAATAGCATTGCTCTTGCGCAAACGCTCGCCGCGGCGGGCTTCGCTGAGGGTGCGAGTGTGGCTGGCGCGGGCCTGTTGCAGCTGGGCTTCGAGGCGCTTGACCTCGGCCTGGAACGGCCGCGGGTCGATCTGGAACAGCAGATCGCCTTCTTTCACCAGGCTGCCTTCGTCGAACGCCACCCGGTCGATGAAGCCGGAAACCCGCGGGCGGACATCCACCGATTCCGGGGCTTCCAGACGCCCGGTGAACTCATCCCACTCGTTGATCGGCTGTTCGATCACCTCGGCGACGCTGACCTGCGCCGCGGGCATCGGCTGCATCGCTTCCGGAGCCTGGCCGCAGGCGCTGAGCACCATCAGAGTTGCCAGCGCCAGGGGAAAATGCCAGAGGGTTTTCGTCGACTGATCCATGTGAGAGCCCACCATAGTAAATTTTTGATGGGCGGATTTTGCGGCGCGCTGCAGGCCGGAACGAATCGAATGCTACAAAGGTAACTATCAGCCGGAATGATGGTTGACGGGCTTGTATCGACAAGGACGGGGGTGAGCACAGTTCAGATAGCACGCATAAGCCTTGGCGCAATCCTGGGCCGCCACCGGCTTTTCCCGGATTGCGCAGGCGATTATCCAGGCTACGGATTAGCCACGTTGGTAGGTGTGCGGGCGACACCCATGCGGAGCGCTTACAGACTGTCCGGGTCGCCGCAGAACATCTGGATCCGCGAGCGCAGCCAGCGCTCGGCGGGGTCGTTGTCCTGAGCGCCGCGCCAGGCCATGGACATCTCGAAGCTTTGGGTCTCCAGGGGCAAGTCCTCGGCACGCAAGCCGCCGGCGGCGGTCAAGGCGGCGGCGGTATAGTCCGGCACCACCGAGACCAGATCGGTGCCGGCCAGCAAGGTGCCCAGGCCGTTGAACTGCGGTACCGCCAGCACCACTTTGCGGTTGCGACCCATCTTCAGCAGTTGCTCGTCGATAAAGCCGTTGAGGTCGCCGGCGAAGGACACCAGCGCATGCGGCCTGGCGCAATAGTCGTCGAGGCTCAGCGCCCCCGGCACCGAGTCGGCGCGCAGCAGCTTGGGCTTGCTGCGGCGCAGGGTCTTGCGCTTGGCGTTGGCCGGCAGCTCCTCGGTGTAGCTGACGCCCACCGAGATCTCGCC
Source organism: Pseudomonas sp. (assembly GCF_041601375.1). GTDB lineage: Bacteria > Pseudomonadota > Gammaproteobacteria > Pseudomonadales > Pseudomonadaceae > Aquipseudomonas. Next base: position 16,874 of record NZ_JBFIIG010000061.1, read on the forward strand.
GGATGCCAGCAGGTTGGGCATCAGCAGGTAGTTGGCCCGGCGCACCACCAGCACCACCCCGGGCGCCTCGGCGCGCAGGCGCCGGAGCAGGGCGGGCAGCAGGGCGAACTCGACGTCATCCGAGAGGCCGACACGAAACACCGCGGTGCTGGTTGCCGGGTCGAAGTCGGCGGCGCGACTGACCGCGGTGGAGATCGAATCCAGCGCCGGCGAGAGCAGGGCGAAGATTTCCCCGGCGCGGGCGGTAGGTTCCATGCTGCGACCGGTACGCACGAACAGCGGGTCGTCGAACAGGTTGCGCAGGCGGGCGAGGGCGGCGCTGATCGCCGGCTGGCCGAGAAACAGTTTCTCCGCCGCGCGGGTCACGCTGCGCTCGTGCATCAGCGTCTCGAACACGATCAGCAGGTTGAGATCGAGGCGGCGTAGGTCGTTACGGTTCATCCGGTTACCATTCGAAGTGAAGCGGCCTTGATGCGATCAGGCGTGGCATGCTGCATTTTCCAGTAATGCGTTGCCAGCAATGTGTTGCTAATGTGCGCCTGCGCCGGGGAATAGTACGAGCTGTAATGCCGTTAAGGAAAGCCGGCAATCACTGCCAGGCATGACAACTATCAATGTCAGCGGGTGGTGTTGGCGAACATCAGCGGATAGAGTCCACAGTCATTGAAGTGTCAATTCGTGATCAGAGGTTGAGGTAACGATGTCCCACATGATCCGTTTCCATAAATTCGGCGACGCTGAAGTGCTTCAGCATGAAGAGTTGCCCACCCCGACACCTGGCCCAGGCGAGGTGCTGGTGCGCGTCCAGGCCGTAGGGCTGAATTGGAACGATGTTCTGTGGCGGCAGAATCTGGCCGCCGAGCAGGCCCGCTTACCCGCCGGCATGGGCAGCGAACTGGCCGGTACCATCGAGGCCCTGGGCGAGGGCGTCGACGACCTTGAAATCGGTACGCCGGTCGCCAGTTTCCCGGCCAGTACGGCCAATCGCTACCCGACCTGGGGCGATCTGGTGCTGATGCCACGCTACGCCCTGACCCGCTACCCGGAGGTGTTGTCGCCGCTGCAGGCCAGCGTGCATTACTCCGCGCTGCTGTTCGCCTATTTTGCCCTGGTCGACCTGTCCAAGTTGCAACCCGGCCAGCATGTACTGATCACCGAGGCCAGCCATTGCCTGGCCCCGCAGACCGTGCAACTGGCCAAGGCCCTGGGCGCCACGGTCATCGCCTCGACCAGCGAGGCGGGTAACCGCGAGTTCCTGCGCGGGTTGGGCGCCGACAAGGTGGTGGTCACCGAAGAGCAGGACCTGGTCCTGGAAATCGAGCGCTATACCGAGGGCAAGGGGGTCGAGGTGATCCTCGATCAGTGCGCCGGCCAGCAGATGAAGCTGCTCGGCGATGTCGCCGCGTTGCGCGGAAAGCTGATCATGTGTGGCGTCAACGGCGGCAACGACACGGCTTTTCCGGCGTGCGCCGCGTTCAAGAAGCACTTGCAGTTCTTCCGTCATTGCGTGCTCGACTTCACCGGCCTTCCCGAAATGGGCATCGAGCCCAATCAGGAGGCCGTGCAGCGTGCCTTGCAGCACATCAATCGGTTGACCGCGGATCACTTGCTCACGCCGGTCATCGACAAGGTGTTTGCCTTCGATGACTTCATCGCGGCTCACCGCTACATGGAGACCTGCCCGAATCGCGGGCGAGTGGCGCTGATTCTGCCCTGAGAGGTTGGGAAAAAGCTCCCGCCTGCTGCACCCGCCTGCCCTGGAACCGCTTCGCCTTGACGCGCGGGTCCGGGGCTGAGCAATCCCCCCGCTGCAACGCCTGCTTTCCCCCTCAGCAGCTGTCGGCTGCTGCGTCTGTAGCTCGCTTTTGAGCTGGCGACAGGGTGCTCTCGCACCCGTGCCGGCACTCCCGCCTGTCTGTCGCGATGCCGTGTGGCAATGTAGTCATTTGGACTTTATAGGGTCCCATATACCTTTTGTTGCTTGGGTTATATATACCATCGAGATCTCAAGTGATTGATATACAAGTATTTAAATGTTGGCACGATTTCTGGATTGCTAATGGTTGAGCGAATCAATCAATCGGAGCGAGCCATGAAATTGTTCAATGTGTTTTTCCTCAGTGCAGCGCTACTTGGCACTGTTGCTGTCCAGGCAGACGAGGTGATCAAGGAAACCCCCGATAACAGCGTGGGTGCGCTGTATGGCGGACTCAGCGGCGTGTTGATCGGCGGCGCCGCAGGCGGTCCACTGGGCGCGTTGGTCGGTGCGGGCATCGGCTTGTTTGCCGGGGAGGGGGTTCAGCAGGTCAGTGGTCTGAGCCAGCGCGCCTATGTGGTCAAGACCGCGCAAGGCGAGGAAGCAACCGTGCGCTCGCCGAATGCGCAGTTCAGCGCCGGCGCTCGGGTCAGTCGCCAGGCTGGCCGCTTGCAAGCAATCCACTGATGCTCAAGGCGATCCGTATCTGTCGGGCAACTTCAGCGGTTGCTTGACGCTGGTCAGTGGCCTGTCGCTGCAAAGGAGCGATCATTGTGTTTGAAGTCATGGCTGGCAATCTGGAACAAGGGGCCGAGTGTTTTGCCGCACAGCTGGCTCGCCGCGGGCGACAGGCTGCCGTTGCTGGCGCATGCTCGCGCTTGATCAATCACTGGTCACTGTTGGGCCTGGTGGTGCTCGGTTGGGTTGCCTGCATGCTGATTGAGTAAACGGACCCGGCTGCTCTCGGCCTGCTAAAGGAGTTGCATCATGCAAGTGCTTGACCGCCGCAAGGCATTGGCGATTAACCCGCTGTGGCGTCTGGGCTTTCGGCCGTTCTTCCTGGGCGGCTGCCTGTTCGCCCTGCTGGCCGTGCCGCTCTGGCTGGCAGCCTATAGTGGCTGGCTTGGCGAGTGGCAGCCGGCCGGCGGTTGGTTGGCCTGGCACCGGCATGAGCTGGTGTTCGGTTTCGCCCTGGCGATCATTGCCGGCTTTCTCTTGTCCGCGGTGCAGACCTGGACCGGCCAGCCGGGGCTGCAGGGGCGCCCGCTGACCCTCTTGGCGCTGCTCTGGTTGGCGGCGCGACTGGCCTGGCTCAGCGACCTGCCGTTGCCGGTACTGGCCGTGCTGGAACTGGCATTCCCGCTTGCGGTGGCCGCGGTCATGGGCCGCGCGCTATGGCAGGCCCGGCAAAAACGCAACTACCCGATTGTCGCTGTCTTGCTGCTGCTCACGGCTGCGGATGCCGTTGCTGTGCTTGGGCTGGCCGGCGCCAACGAGGTCCTCCAGCGTCAGGGCGTCCTGGCCGGGGTCTGGCTGGTGGCGGCGATGATGGGGCTGATCGGCGGCCGGGTGATTCCTTTCTTCACCCAGCGCGGGCTTGGGCGGGTGGAGGGCGTCAAGCCCTGGCCCTGGCTCGACCTGCTGTTGCTGCTGGGCTCGGCCCTGGTCGCCGTGCTGTATGCCGCCGGCATCGCCCTGCAGGCCAGCGCCGGGGTTGGCCTGCTGTTCGCGCTGCTCGCGGCCGGCCATCTGTTGCGTCTGGTGCGCTGGCATGATTCGGGCATGTGGCGGGTGCCGTTGCTCTGGTCGCTGCACCTGGCCTATGCCTGGCTGGGCCTGGCCTGCCTGGGCATGGCGCTGTGGCATCTCGGCCTGTTGAGCAACCCGAGTCAGCCGCTGCATGCCCTGACCGTCGGAGCCATGGGCGGCCTGATCCTGGCCATGCTCGCCCGCGTCAGCTTGGGCCATACCGGTCGCCCGCTGACGCCGCCGAGCGGGATGCCCCTGGCCTTTATCCTGCTGCAGGTGGCCAGCCTGTTTCGCGTTGGCTTGATCGAAGTCTGGCCGTTCTGGGGGCTGTGGCTGGCCGCCGGGTGCTGGAGCCTGGCCTTTGCCCTGTTCGCCTGGCGCTACGGGCCAATGCTGTGCAGTGCCCGTGTGGATGGCCATCCGGGATGAATGCGGATTACCAACTGTTGCCTTGCCTGTCGAGTAGCCGATGATGTACCCGATCCTGCTGACCCTCCATCTGTTTGCCGCGCTGATGTTCATCGGCACGGTGTTCTTCGAAGTGCTGATCCTGGAAAGCGTGCGCAAGCAGGTGCCGGCCGAGGCCATGCGCCTGATCGAGCGGGGCGTCGGTCGGCGCGCCCGGCAATTGATGCCCTGGGTGCTGCTGGCGCTGTTCGGCGCCGGACTCGGCATGCTCTGGCTGCGTTATCTGCCAGCGCTGGCCGCGCCGCTGGCGTCGTCCTTCAATACCCTGCTGACCCTGAAGCTCATGCTCGCCACCAGTGTGCTCGGGCATTTTTTCAGCGCCATGTGGCTGTTCAGGAGCAAGCGCATGAATGCGCGATCTCTGCGCATCATTCATGTCAGCCTGTTCGCGCACATGGTCGGCATCGTGCTGCTGGCCAAGGGCATGTTCTACCTGAGCTGGTGATGGTGCACGCTCTGGCGGACACCCAGACATCGCCGGCATGCCGGCGACTGATCGGCTAGGCCTGGTCGGCGACGAACAACACGTTGTTTTCCAGGTGGATGTGCAGCATCAGGTCGTCGTGCAGTTCGTTCAGCCCGCGGTACAGCGCACGCCAGGTGTTGCAGGCGTCTTCCGGCGGGGTGAGGCCGTGGGTCACGGCTTCCATCCGTTCCAGGGCCAGGCCATGGTGATCGTGCTCGAAGCGCATCACCGAGATAGGTGCACTGGCTTGTCTGGCGTAACCGCTCAGGAGCATGGGGAAGAGGATCTGTTCCTCCTTGAGCATGTGGCTCTCCAGTTCCTGCTGCATGTCGCGCAGCAGGTCGGCCAGGCCGTTCGGGCAGTCGCTGCGGTCGCCGTGGACCTGCTCCACCCGGCAGGCCAGGCGGATCAGTTCCGGCAGTTGCTCGCGGTGACGGGCGTGGTAGCGCTTGAGGATATGCTCGATCAAGCGCGCGCTGGGTTCGCTGCGCCAGTCCAGCTGCGTGCCGCCCTGGGCCTGCAGGCTGTCCAGTTCGGCGGCGACCACGTCGGGTTCGATGCCGCGCAGGGCCGCCGCCTCGCGCAGGCTCTTGTGGCCGCCGCAGCAGAAGTCGAGATTGAAGGCATGAAATACCCGGGTGGCACCGGGAATCTCGCAGGCCAGGCTGCCAAGGGGCTGGTCGAGAAGGGTAGGAGTCATGGCGATTTCCTTGTGCATCGATCAATGGGGTTGCTAGGAGCCTGTCGGACTTAACACTGTTCTACTGCGGAAAAGCCGGATTTGGTCATTTCTGCTGCTTTCCCTCGTTAAATAGCCAGCTATTCGCCTCGGAAAAGCACCAAAACTGCCTCAAACCGGACTTTCCCTCGCTACGAACGGTCAAGCCCGA
>NZ_JBFIIG010000062.1:0-21736 GCF_041601375.1 Pseudomonas sp.
CTGGGCTATGCGGTATTTTGCGGGTTCCGCCAAGTGCAGGCGCATCGCGGCATTCTATTTGCCGTGCAGTCGCCACATGCATCGGCAGAGCAAATCCTCGGCCATATCGAGGCCTTTCTCCAGGTCCAGGGCGAGCGCCTGGCGGCACTCGATGAGCAGGCGCTGGCGCTCATGGCCGCCGAGCTAAGCCGGCAGGACCAGACCAGTAGCCCGCAGGCGCTCGCCGAGCAGCATTGGCAGGCGCATCTGGCCGGTTTGCCCGTGCAGCATGAAAGGGCGGTATTACAGGCCCTGACCGCGCTGCAGCGGCCACAGTTACTGGCCGCACATCGCCAACTGAGCCAGGCCCAGGGCAGTTGGCGGGTACTGGCCAATGCCGCCAAGCCGGCATCGGGTTGGTCTACGCCGGGCTGAGAGCTTGTGAAAAACTCTCGCCTACTGCGACTGCTGCAAACATAGGTAGTCTGTTCAGAGGTAGGGCGGCTTCGGAGCGCAGCGACAACCCGCCAGCTTTATGCCGCGCCGCTGAACCACGGTGCACTGCCTGCGGCGAGTGACACCCTACGGATCGCCAAAAACGCCGGCTGCGGTGTTGCGCTCGATATTTCACAACCTCTGACCCACTGCGCTACTTCTTCCTTTGATCCTCCAAGGGCATGTCGTCGATCAGGCGATAGGCCTGTGTGCGCCTCGGAATAAAGGCCTACGACCTTCGGCTTGCTCCGTGGGCTGGCAGGGTCTTAGTTCTTATTGTGCGCGCCGCCGAGACCGGCCAAAGCAGCAGGCAACCAGCGCCATAGCAGCGTATGGCCGGGCGCCATGCTTTTCGATAATCGCCTCCGAACCGACTGACCGATGGTCGTCCCCTCAAGCGGAGAGCGTTATGAACAACAAGAAGATCGCCAACACCCGATTCCTGCCTCTGGCTCTGACTGCCGCCGTCGCCCTGGCAACAGCCCAGCAGGCGGCCGCGGAAATCGTCCTGTACGACCAGGACGACACCACTTTCTCCACCGACGGCTATATCAACGCCTTCTACGTCAACAGCGATATCGATCGCGAAGGCGACCTGAACGACCGCCGTCAGTCGCGGGTGAAGATGGGCTTCCTGCCGAACTGGATCGGCTTCAACTTCGGCAAGCAGATCGACGACCTGAAGCTCGGCGCGCGTTCCTCGTTCTGGGTCACCATCAACGACAGCGAGCAGAACGGCACCTCCACCGCCATCGACGTGCGTCAGTTCTACGGCACCGTGGGCAGCGAGTGGGGCGAAGTGCTGGTGGGTAAGGATTTCGGTCTGTTCGCCCGTTCCAACATCTTCCTCGACGAGCTGCTGTCCGGTTATGGCCAGGTTAGCGATACCCTCGGTCTGGTCGACTTCGGCGGAGTGTCCTTCGGCAATATCGGCAGCGGTTATCCCTATCCGTTCCCTACCGCGCAGATCACCTACCGCAGCCCGAAAATGGGCGGTTTGCGGGTGGCCGCGGGGATCATGGACCCCTACGACTCCAACCAGGTCGACGCTGACGGCAAGGCCTACCAGGAGAGCCCGCGCTTCGAAACCGAGATCACCTATGAGTTCGACGTGGCCGGCGCGAAGATCTACTCCTGGATCAACGCCGCCCACCAGACTTCGGACAACACCGACTCCGATGTCGACTCGGTCACCTCCAAGGGCCTTGGCTATGGCGTCCAGGCCAAGATGGGCGGCTTCTCGGTAACCGGTTCGGGCTTCCAGGCCGAGGGCATGAACCCCTTCTATACCAACAACGCCGGTCAGGCCACGTTGCGCGAAGTGGACAGCGATGGCTACCTGCTGCAGACCTCCTACAGCTTCGGCAAGAACCGCGTGGCCCTGTCCTACGGCAAGACCGAGGACGACGGCAATGGCCTGGGCACCAAGGCCGACTACGAAACCCGCGGCATCGCCTACTTCCGCACCATCAACGACAACCTCAAGCTGGTTGCCGAATACAACCAGTTCCAGATCGATGCCGCCACCGGCAGCGGTCTGAACGAAGACACCGACACCTTCGCCGTCGGTGCCGTACTGAACTGGTAAAGCGTGGCGTAAACAAACCGGACAGGGCGGCAAGACTGTCCGGTTTGTTATCTGTAGATCCTACAGAATCGCCTAGTTGCGCCGTTGCCTTTTAAAGGAGGTGCAAATGCTGATCGATAGCCTGGATGTGCTGCTGATTCTGCTTCCGGTAACCGGCTTGTTCCTCGCCCTGCCGATTGTGCTGATGCGTTGCCTCTGAGCGCAGCGTACTTATCCAAGCTTATCCAAGGCTCATGAAAGGATGCAGTGATGCTGAGCATATGGAGTAATTGGGCGGCGGATTATCTGCTGATCCTGACCGTCTCGACCACGCTGGTCTTTGCTTTACCGATTTTTCTCGTTCCGCTGACCTGGGCCCGGCTGATGGGTTGGCGGATCCCCACCCAGACTGACCTGGCGGTATACTTCGGCCGCTGTCTGGGGGCGTTCATCCTGATCCTCGAAGCCATGATGCTGCGCGCCGCCTTGACAGGTGAAGCCATCCACACGGTTTTCCAGCTGCTCGCCGCCACGGCGCTGATGATGATCGTGGTTCACGTCTACGGCGCCTTGCGGCGTATCCAGCCGCTCAGCGAGACGCTGGAAATCGGCTTCTACGCCGGATTGTTGCTGCTGACCCTGCTGTTCTGGCCGTTGGCCGCCTGATGCTGTGGTGAACCGCTACTTAGGGAGTAAGCCGACACGACTCAAGTTGCATGGGTAGTCTGCGCGGACCTTCGTAGAATCATCCCATGACAGGTGGGTTTTTTATTGGGGCAGGCTATGCAGCAGGAACGGACTGAAGGCGTCGTCACCGCGACCTCGAGCGCCACGGACGTGGAGCTGGTGGCGCAGGAACTGGCGCGGCAGCTGATTCACCCGCACCTGGGCTTCGTGCTGTTCTTCTGTTCGGCGGAATACGACCTGGAACGCCTCGGCGAGTCGCTGGATCAATACTTCGGCGGGATCAACCTGATCGGCTGCACCAGCGCCGGCGAGATCACCCCGCATGGCTATGGCCGTGGCTGCGTCAGTGCGGTGGGTTTCGATCACCGCAGCTTCTCGATTTCCAGCGCCCTGATCGACGAAATGGAGCGTTTCAGTCTGATCGACGCCCAGCAGTTGGTCGAACGTCTGGCCAAGGATTGCCGCAACAACGAGCTGGCCTCGATCAAGGGCCACAGCTTCGCCCTGACCCTGCTCGATGGCTTGTCCAGCCGCGAGGAGGTGGTGCTCGGCGCACTCAGCGCGGCGTTCGGCAGCATCCCGCATTTCGGCGGTTCGGCCGGCGACGACAATCACCTGACCCATACCCATGTCTATTACGGCGGCCAGTTCCACACCGGCGCGGCGGTGGTGGTGCTGTTCAACACCTGGCTGGATTTCGAGGTGTTCAGCACCCATCACATCGAACCCTGCGCCGAGAAGCTGGTGGTCACCCGGGCCGACAGCGCCAGCCGCCGCGTGTACGAGCTGAACGCGGCGCCGGCCGCGCAGGAGTACGCCGAGTTGATCGGCGTAGCGCTGGAGGACCTGGATCATCGGGTATTCGCCGCCAATCCCTTGGCCGTGCGCATCAGCGACCAGTACTACGTGCGCTCGATCCAGCGGGTCAATGAAGACCTCAGCCTGAGTTTCTATTGTGCGGTGGAGAACGGCATCGTCCTGACCGCCATGCGCCCCGGGCCACTATTGCCCAATCTGGAAAGCCTGTTCGAGGGCCTGCGCGAGCGCCTCGGTCCGCTGCTGCTGACCATTGGCTGCGATTGTTTTCTGCGCCGCCTGGAAATCGAGGACGACGGCGGCGTCGAGCCGGTCTCGGCCTTCCTGCGCAGCCAGCAAGTCATAGGGTTCAATACCTACGGGGAACAGTTCAATGGTATGCACATCAACCAGACCTTCACCGGAGTCGCCATTGGCCGTCCCGGCCGAGGCTGATGTCGCCGAGCTGCAAGCCCGCTGTACGGCGCTGGAAAAGGATAACCACAAGCTCAAACGCATCAATACCGCGCTGATCGAGCGGGTCGAATCGATTCATTCGCGCGGCGACGATGCCTATGCGGCTTTCCAGCACTCGGTGGTGCTCGCCGAACAGGTGCGCGAGCGCACCGATGCGCTGAACCAGGCGATGGCCGAGCTGAAGTCCAGCAACCAGTTGCTCAGCGATGCGCGCTTGCGCGCGGAAACCGCCCACCAGCATCTGATCGACGCCATCGAGAGCATCTCCGATGGCTTCGTGCTGTTCGACAGCGAGCAGCGTATCGTCCTGTTCAACAGCCGCTTCAAGTCGTTCTGGGCGCACAGCCGTGCACGCATCGGCGCCGGCACCCGGCTCTCGGAAATCAAGCGCCTGAGCAAGAGCACCGGTCTGGTGGTCGAGGAGCAGCGCGGCAACCGCGACGAGCACATGCTCTATCGCCTGCGTGACGGGCGTTGGGTGCAGGTCAGCGAACGGCCGACCCGCGAGGGCGGCCTGGTGATCCTCTACACCGACATCACCGAGGTCAAACTCAACGAGACCCTGCGCCGCGAGCAGGCCCTGGCGCAGAAGTCGCGCCTGTTGCAGCGCGCCGTGGACAACCTGTCGCAGGGCATGGCCATGGTCAATGCCGAGGGCGCGCTTGAACTGTGGAACCACCGTTTCCTCGACCTCTGCGGTCTGGCCCCGATCAACGCCCACCGGCCCTTCGCCGAGGTGATGGCCGACAGCGAGTTGCAGCTGCTGACCCCCGACAGCCGCGATGCCAACGGCAACGCCATCGAGGAGCTGGAGTTGCGCCTGTTCGACGGCCGCATGCTCGAGGTGCGCACCCATCCACTGCCCACCGGCGGCTTCGTCAACACCTTTACCGACATCACCGAGCGCTACCGGCATGCCGAAGCGCTCAGCGAAAGCGAGCGCTGGATCCGCCTGATCACCGACCACGTCCCGGCGCTGATCGCCTACCTGAATGCCGACCTGGTCTACGACTTCACCAACAAGGTCTACGAGGAATGGTACTGCTGGCCGCGCGGCTCCATGCTCGGCCAGAGCCTGCGCGAAGTGCACAGCGAGGAGCACTGCCGGCGCCTGGAGCCCTACATCGAGCGGGCGCTGTCCGGCGAGAGCGTGACCTTCGAGGTGGCGGAAACCAACCGCAGCGGCCAGGAGCGCTACATGCTGCGCTCCTACGTACCCAATCGTCAGGCCAGCGGCGAGGTGGTCGGCATCTTCGTGCTGATCCGCGATATCACCGAGCGCCGGCGCACCGCCGAGGCCTTGCATCAGGCCTACCAGCACCTGGAGCAGCGGGTGCGCGAACGCACCGCCGAGCTTACCAACCTCAACGCCCAGCTACGCTGCGAAATCGACGAGCGCACGCAAATGGAGACGCGCCTGCGCGAAGCCAAGGGCGAGGCCGAACAGGCCAATCTGTCGAAGACCAAATTCCTCGCCGCGGTGAGCCACGACCTGTTGCAACCCTTGAACGCCGCACGCCTGTTCACCAGCGCGCTGCTGGAGAAACGCGAACTGGCCGATAGCGCGGCCCTGGTGCGCAATGTCAGCAACTCGCTGGAAGACGTGGAAAGCCTGCTCGGCACCCTGGTGGATATCTCCAAGCTGGATGCCGGGGTGATCAAGCCGGATATCGCCCCCTTCGCCGTCAGCGAACTGTTGGAGAACCTCGCCGCCGAATACCACCAGATCGCCGGCAGCGAAGGCCTGCGCCTGGACTACCTGCCCAGTTCGGCCCTGGTGCGCAGCGACATCCAGCTGCTCGCGCGGATTCTGCGCAACCTGCTGAGCAACGCCATCCGCTACACCAGCAGCGGGCGCATTCTGCTCGGCTGCCGCAGGCACCGGCAGAGTCTGTCGATCGAGGTCTGGGACACCGGCATCGGCATCGCCGAGGACAAACTCGGCGAGATCTTCCAGGAGTTCAAGCGCGGCGACATCACCCACCGCAAGCAGGATCGCGGCCTGGGTCTGGGCCTGGCCATCGTCGACAAGATCGCGCGCATGCTCGGCCATCGCATTCGCGTGTCCTCGCAATTGGGCAAGGGCTCGATGTTCGCCATCGAAGTCCCCCTGACCACCCGCGCACCCAGGGCCCGGGTGGCGCATGAGGCGCCCGACCTGCTGCTCGAACGCCTTAGCGGCTCGCGCATCTGGGTGCTGGATAACGATGCGGCGATCTGCGCCGGCATGCGCACCCTGCTGGAAGCCTGGGGCTGCCAAGTGGTCACCGCGCTGTCGGAGGAAGACCTGGCGCGCCAGGTCGACAACTACCACGCCGACGCCGACCTGCTGATCGCCGACTACCACCTCGACGACGGCCACAACGGCGTCGACGCCGTGGCCCTGATCAACTCCAGGCGCAGCACGCCGCTGCCGGCGCTGATGATCACCGCCAACTACAGCAACGAACTCAAACAGCAGATGCGCGAACTCGGCCACACCCTGATGCACAAGCCGGTGCGGCCGATGAAGCTGAAGACGGCGATGTGCCATTTGCTGGAGCGCGGAGCGGGTTGAGGTTTGCGTTGCCCGGCTGTGATGGGTATCGCTGCGTTCATCCTGCGAGCTGGTTTGCGCCGGGTTATGTAGCTTTTGTAGGATGCGGTTGAGCGCAGCGATACCCATCGAGCGATTTATGCCTGTAACCGGTTGTCATGGCTGATATCGCTGATGGGGGTACGGCGCGGTTAGTCTGCTGGCAGCAGGTCAATTTGCGGGCGCCTAACCTACGCGCCCGCCCCATCCATCCTACGGAGCTTGCCTACATCCGCGCTCACCGGCGCAAATAGGCGGCGAAATCGATATCGCCCGCCGAGAGGATGGCCTGTACCCGGTTGTGCACGTTGAGCTTGCGCAGGATGGCGGAGACGTGGGCTTTGACCGTGGTTTCGGCGATGTCCAGGCTGTAGGCGATCTGTTTGTTCGATTCGCCTTTGGTCATGCGTTCCAGCACCAGCAGTTGCTTGCGGGTCAGGGCCTGCAGCAGTTCCTGAGGGAAACCCTGGTGGTCCGAGTGGCTGCGGTGGGAGCTGGTTTTTTGCGAGCGGATGATGTCCGGCGGCAGGTAGACGTTGCCGTTGAGGATCTGCTGGATGGCATCGGTCATCTGCGCGCGCGGCGAGGACTTGGTGATGAAACCCACGGCGCCGTAGGTGATGGCCTGGAGGACGATCTGCTTGTCTTGCTCGGCCGAAACGATCACCACCGGGATGGTCGGTGCTTCGTTGCGCAGGTTGATCAAACCGTTCAGTCCGTGCATGCCGGGCATGTTCAGGTCGAGGAGAATCAGGTCGAGGTCGTCGTTTTCCAGGGTCATCGCCAGGGCGCTGTCGAGGTCGGCGGTTTCCATGATTTCGCTGCCGGGGAAGCCGTCACTGATGACGTTGTGGATGGCTTCGCGAAACAGCGGATGATCGTCGGCAATCAGAATCTTGTACATGGCCTTTCACCTCATTGTTTTGATTATGGTGTGGCTACAGCCGTAGGGGAATGGTTGAACGGTCATGGCAGGACGAGCGGTTGGGCGCGGACCAGCGGCAGGCCGGCCTGCTGCCAGCCGTCGATGCCGTCGCGGTACCAGTAGAGATTGCGGTAACCCAGGGTATGGGCGCGCTTGACCGCGTTCAAGCCCAGCCAGCAGTCGGCGCGGCAGTAGAACACCAGTGGCCAGCCTTTGTCGCCATGGCTGGCCTGTTGCAGGTGGTGGCTGAAGTAGTCTTGCCACTGGCTGCTCAACTCGCCGTCGCCGGTATTGGCCAGCCACAGGCTGCCGGGCAGGTTGGCGTGCACTTCATCCTCGATGAACCGGCCATGCCGCCAGGGGCGCCGGTACACGTCGATCAGTTGCGTTTGCGGTTGCTCGTCCAGGAGACGTTGCACGGCCGGGGTGTCGAGGGTGTGGGCGTACTCGGTGTGTGTCGGCGTGGGGCTGCGGTAGTGGCTGAGGCGATAGCCATCCTCGGAGAACAGCGCGGTCTCTGCCAGGGCCGGGGCTGCCAGCAGCAGGCATGCGATCAGTGAAAGACCCGTTGATAGGGTTAGGCAGTGCTTCATCGCCTTAAGTCTCGGTTCTTTTTGTGTGCGTATTACAGGGCAATACTGCTGCTTTGGAAATTCTACATTGGAGAGCAAAAGCAGTACCAAAGTAGTAGAAGGATGATAGCAAATGGCTGTTTTATCGAGGCGCAGGTGGTTGCTGGCGGCGTTCGTCCAGATTGCTTGAATGGATTGGCCGGGCGGCGCTCAGCCGCGAACGGCTGACGCGGAGCGTCTGGGGCTGCATGCACGCGGACGCCTCGACGCCTCGACGTGGCAACGTTCGGCAAAGAACATCGCGGTCAAGGGCCTTCCCGCGAGTCGCCAGATCACCGCCCTAGGGGAGTAACCAGTCAGGTAGGAGCGGCCGGGCGGCGTTCTGCTTTATCCGCGCATGGGCTTAGTTGGCCCGGCGCAGGGCGGCGTGTTGCGGGTTGAAGGTGACTACGGCGAGCACGGCGAACAGCGCGGTCAGGCCTAGGCAGATCAGTAGGGCGCTGAGGTTCAGGCTCTGGTAGAGGGCGAAGCGCACCAGTTCCACCGCATGGGTGAAGGGGTTGAGCGCACAGAGCCAGTACAGCCATTCGCTGGCTTCGCGCATCTTCCACAGCGGGTAGAGCGCCGAGGAGAGGAAGAACAGCGGGAAGATCACGAAATTCATCACCCCGGCGAAGTTCTCCAGCTGGCGGATGCCGTTGGACAGCAGCAGGCCCAGGGCGCTGAGCAGCAGCGCCACCAGCAGCAGCGCGGGCAGGGCGGCGAGCAGACCCCAGATCGGCGGCTGCACACCGTACAGCCAGGCGATGGCGAGGAAGGCATAGACCTGCAGCAGAGAGATCAGGGCGATCGCTAGCAGTTTGCTGGCGAGCAGGAAGGCGCGCGGCAGCGGGCTGGTCAGCAGCACGCGCATGCTGCCCATCTCGCGGTCGTAGACCATCGACAGCGAGCCCTGCATGCCGTTGAACAGCAGGATCATGCAGGCTAGCCCCGGGACTATGTAAGTCTCGTAGGTGATGTAGGTGTCGTAGGGGGCGATGATGGCGATGCCCAGCGCTGCGCGGAAGCCGGCGGCGAACACCAAGAGCCACAGCAGCGGGCGCACCAGGGCGCTGAAGAAGCGCGAACGCTGCAGGACGAAGCGCAGCCATTCGCGTTGCACGATGCCCTGCAGGCAGTACCAGTAGGCGTTCATGGGCGGGTCTCCAGGAGGCGGGTGCACAAAGTGCAGAGCATCGCGGCCAACGCCCCTCCCACAAATCGCCAGGTCAGCGCCATACCTGTGGGAGCGGTCTTGACCGCGAAGCTTTTGTGGTGGCGCGGAGATTTCGTGGCTGAAGCGGAACGCCGCCCGGCCGCTCCTACGGGGAGTAACCAGCCAGGTGGCAGCGGCTGCAGCCATGAAGCGTTCATGCGCGTGCCTCGTCACTGGTCAGGCGCTCGAAGGTGGCGGCCAGGCTGGCGTCGTCGGCGCCGATCTGGCTGGCCAGGCCCTGGGCGACCAGGCGCCCGCGGTTGAGGATCAGCAGCTCGTCGCTGGCCTGCACCTCATCGAGCAGGTGAGTGGTCCAGAGTACCGCCAGGTCATCGTCGCGGCAGAGCTGGCGCACATGCCGGTTTAGCGCCAGGCGGCTGGCCGGGTCGAGGCCGACGCTGGCTTCGTCGAGCAGCAGCAGACGCGGCTTGTGCAGCAGGGCGCGGGCGATTTCCACGCGGCGGCGGTGGCCGCCGTTGAGGTCGCGAACCTTGTCGTGGCGGCGTTCGCTCAGCTGCTGGCGCGCCAGTTCCTCGTCGATCCGTGCGCTGGCCAGTGGCTTGGCCATGCCGTGCAGGGCGGCGTGGTAGCGCAGGTTCTGCTCGACGCTCAAATCCAGGTCCAGGGTGCTTTGCTGGAACACCACGCCGAGTTGGCGCAATGCCTGGCGCGGCTGTCGGCGCAGGCTGCAGCCCATCACCTGGATATCGCCCTGCTGCAGGTCATAGAGGCGGGTGAGCAGGGCGATCAGGGTCGACTTGCCGGCGCCATTCGGCCCCAGCAGCGCGGCGAAGCTGCCGGACGCGACGCTGAAGCCGACGCCGTGCAAGGCTTGGCGTGCGCCATAGGCGAAGCCGACCGCGCTGACCTTGAGGGCGTTCACGGGGTGATCACCACGCCCCAGGGATAACGGCCGACCTTGATCGACTTGGTTACCTTGAGCGATTGCATGTCGATCACCGAGACGTCGCCGCTGACCCCGTTGGTGGTCAGCAACTGGCTCTGGTCCGGGGTGAAGGCCAGGTGCCAGACGCGCCGGCCGACCAGCAGGTAATCGAGCACTTCATAGGTCTTGGCGTCGACCACCGCCACATGGTTGGCCGGGCCGAGGGCGACGAAGGCGTACTTGCCGTCGGCGCTGAGCTTGACCCCGACCGGCTGCACCTTGTCCGGGTGCACGCCCTTGATCTGGAAGGTCAGCACCTTCTCGATCTGCCGGCTGGCAACGTCGACCACGCTGACCGTGCCGCCGATTTCCGCCGAGGCCCACAGGCGCTTGCCGTCGCCATCGAACTCGACATGTCGCGGGCGCTGGTCGACCAGGGTGTTGTCGACCAGGGTGTGGCTGCTGGTGTCGATCCAGTGCAGCATGTTGGTGGTTTCGCTGGTGTTGACCGCCCACTTGCCATCGGGGCTGACGGCCATGCCCTCGGGTTCGACGCCGACATCGATCTGCGCCAGCACCTCGTCGTTGTGGCTATCGACCACGGTGACCAGCGCATCGTCCTCGTTGGAAATGTACAGCCAGCGGTCGTTGGGGTGCAGGGCGAACTGCTCGGGGTCGGCGCCGGAGGGCAGTTCCTTGATGATCTTGCGTGTGGCCAGGTCCATCACCTGGACCCGGTCCGAGTCGCTGGCGCAGATGTACAGCAGCTTGTTGTCGCTGGACAGCAGCAGGCCGCGCGGGCGCTGACCGACGTCCAGGGTGGCAGTGACCTCCATGGTGGTGAGGTCGATCACGCTGACGCTGTCGTCTTTCTCGTTGGACACATAGGCAGTGGCGGCGAGGCTCGAAGCGCTGGCCAGGGCCAGGCTGATGCTCGCGGCGAGCAAGGCGATACGCATGGGATCATTCCTCTTGTTATTCAAAGGTGGATTCAGGATGAAGCCGCCAGCGTGCAGCTGACTTCAGGTGCGTCGTAGCCGAGGCTGTCCAACTCGCTGCTGGGGTGGAGAAAGCCTTCCTGCGGCGAGTTGCTGACCAGCGCCCGGGGGTGCACCAGGGGGATGGGTTGGCGCAATTGACCGTTCCAGCTGCGGAAACTCAGCTTGCGGCCCTTGAATCCGTCCAGCGGTAGCTGATCGCTCAGGGCCAGGGTGCGGATCGCGCTGGCGTCGCTCTGGCGCAGTTTGCTCACCGCGCTGGCAATGCTGCGCACGGCGAGCCAGGCGGCGTAGTCGCGGTCGTTCATCCAGCGCTGGGCGTGGGCCTCGAAGCGCTTCTGCAACTGTGCGGCGCCGTAGGTTTCCACGGTCTTGTGCCAGCCGGTCGGGGTCAGGCCCTGGGTGCCGGCCACCGGGCGCGGGTACCAGGTCTGGTAGGGCAGGTATTCGCCGAAGTCGCCGCGCTCGTCGGCGACCAGTACCACATCGTATTCCTTGGTCTGGGTGAACAGCGGCATCTCGGCCTGGGCGCTGCGGCGCTGGTCGTTGTCGAAGCTCCAGGGCTTCTCCTCGACTATCTGGTGGCCGAAGCGCTTGGCTGCTCGGCGCAAGGCCGCGGCATAGGCTTGATCGTCTTCGGTCGGCCCGGTGATCAACAGCCAGCGCTGCCATTTGCGCACGGTAAGAAACTGCGCCAGGGCATCGGCGAGCATCGCCCGGCTGGGCAGGGTGTGCAGCACGTTGGCCAGGCATTCGCTCTGGCGCAGGTGGTCGTCGCTGCTGCCGGCGTTGATCAGCAGGCTATCGTCGAGCGCCTGGCTGAGCTGGCGCAGGGTCGCGGCAGGGGCGTTGACCACGAACAGGCGCACGCCCTCGCCATGCAGGGCGGTGGCGGCGGCGAGCAGGCTTTCGCTGTCTTCATGCTCGGCGATGTCGAGGCTGTAGGCGTGCTTGAGAAAGCGCCCGGTACTGTTGCTGTCGGTGATCGCCAGTTCGGCGCCGCGCAAGCCGGCATCCTCGGGTTCGCCAATCACATTGGACAGCAAGGGCCCGGTGTCCGGGACGTAGGCCAGGTAGCCGATGCGCACCTGCAGCTCGGCTTTCGGGTCGTTGGCCTGGCTCATGGCCGCATAACCGAGGGTGATGGCGACACAGAGCAAGAGGTGGCGACTGATCTGGCGCATGGACAACTCCTGTGTAGGTGCCGTCAGCATAGGAACAGTGGGCGGGCGGGGGAATATGCACAAAGTACCAGGCGGCCCGTACCAAGGTAGTAAACAGGCGCAAGGCAAGGGGTTTTAGCATGGGGCCATCAACCCATAACAACAATCGGTGATCTCCATGCGTGTTCTCAAGGCACTGTTTCTTCCCCTGATACTGGTTGGCAGCCTGATCGGCTTCGACAACCTGCATGCCGCCGGCGACCTGACCCGCCGTGGCACTGCATTGCCGGACTTGCGTCTGGGCAACGCAG
Organism: Pseudomonas sp.; assembly: GCF_041601375.1. Lineage (GTDB taxonomy): Bacteria > Pseudomonadota > Gammaproteobacteria > Pseudomonadales > Pseudomonadaceae > Aquipseudomonas. Next base: position 12,686 of record NZ_JBFIIG010000062.1, read on the forward strand.
AGAGCGATTACAGCATGTCGCAGAAGGAATACCAGCTGGAAACCGGCAAGGCCTACCAGTTGAAAATCATCGCCAGCGGGCAGAAGGAATATGCGTTCCAGGCGCCGGAATTCGCCACCTCGATCTTCCTGCGCAAGGTCGAGGCCGGCGGCGTGGAGATCAAGGCGATCACCCTCACCGAACTCGAGTTCGAGGATGCCGGCGAGGCGGAAATCTTCTTCGTGCCGATCAAACCCGGCAAGTACCGCTTCTACGCCAAGGGCCTGGAAGGCAAGGGCATGCTCGGCTACTTCATGGTCAAGTAAGCCAGTGCTCAAATATTCTGCTTCGGTGTTGAGGTTCGCCGCTCCCAACAGCATTGGCCATGTCTCGGTTACGTGTTGCAAGACGCCACGGTGGAGCCCAGCTGTTGCCGCCAGTTACCCGTCGATACCAGCAGCCTTGCTGCGAAAGCCTTGCCAATCGCTCGCAAAAAGCTCTACTACCAAGGGACTAGGCGCGAGCCACCAAAGCAGCATTCGATGCACGCCAAGGTCTTTCTAAGATGGCTACAAGCAAACTCCATAAAGTCTGTCCTGCGTGTATTCGAAGAGGTCTCGATCATGAAAATCAAACAAAAAACCGGTGCCGCCCTGCTGCTCTTGGCTTTCTCGGCCAATCTCTGGGCGCATGGCGATGTAACGCCACAAGGCGTCAAGACCGAAGGATTGGAGCCGCTGGGCGAAGAGTGGCTGGAAGAAAACCCCTACCGCGACAACCCCAGGGCGATCGAAATCGGCTCCTCGGCCTACAACCAGAACTGCGCCGCCTGCCACGGCCTGGAAGCCAAGTCCGGCGGCATTGCCCCGGATCTGCGCCTGCTCGAAGTCGGCGCTCTGGGCGATGAGTGGTACAAGGAGCGGGTGATCAACGGCGCGGTGCGCGACGGCCGGGTGTATATGCCGAAGATGGCCGATTACCTCAGCCAGGAAGCCCTGTGGGCCATACGCAGCTACCTGGAGAGCGTGGCGATCGAGGAGTGACGGCCATGCGCCTGAGTGTCCTGCTGTTGAGTGCGTTGCTGAGTACCTTGGCTCTGGTGGCTGCACCGGCCCAGGCGCAGGCGCCGGTGCGTAGCTACGACTCGATCATCGAGTCGGGGGTGCTCAAGGTCGCCCTCTATAAGGATTTCCCGCCTTACAGCTTTCAGCAGGATGGTCAGTCGCACGGGGTCGACTACGAGGTGGCCCAGGCTCTTGCCAGTGGCCTGGGCCTCAAGCTGGAAGTGATCTGGGCGCCGGCCGGGGAGAAGCTCGACGACGATCTGCGCGATTACATCTGGCGCGGGCATTACCTGCGCCCGCAGGTGCTGGCCGACGTGATGTTGCGCGTGCCTTACGATCGCGAATTTTCCTACATGAGCAACGAGTTCGGCGAACTGGTCAACGAGCTGGTGGTGATGTTCGGCCCCTATCAGCGAGAGCGTTGGCAGGTCGCCTTCGACCGGCGCCGGCTCGAGGCCGTGCCCAGTGTGGCGGTATTCCAGCGGCACCCGATTGGCGTCGAGGTCGACAGCGTGCCGTCCTTTTACCTGTCTTCGGTGTTCGACGGCATGCTCAGCGGTAAGACCCACCACTTCAGCAATCCGCAGGCCGCCTTTGCCGGGATGAAGAAGGGTGAAGTCGATGCGGTGATGGCCATGCGCGGCGAGATCGACTGGCAGGTGAAACAGGCCGCAGACAGTAATCTGGCCTTGGCCGAGAATGCCTATCCAAAGATGGGCAGGCAGGTCTGGGACATTGGCATGGCGGTGCACGAAAGCAACCGGCAGCTGGCCTACGCCCTGGAGGAAAAGCTCGAAGAGCTGATTCTCGCCGGTGCTATCAAGCAACTCTATGGCCGCTATGGTCTGCGTTACGAACTGCCCGGGTTGTATCAGGAGGTCGAATAGCGGTTTAGCGCTCGCCGGCTGCCTGTGCAGGCTGCATCCGGCTCGCCAAGCAGGAGGTGTGTGATGGATGGCCGGTCTTTGCTGTTGTTGGCGTTGCTCGCCTGGCCCTGCACGGGCTGGTGCGTCGAGGGCGATCCGGTCGCTTCGGTGATGTGGGACTACCATCACGAGCGCCTGCTCGATGGTGCGCCTTTCGTTTTCGATGAGCAGGTTCGGGTAGTGGTGCCTCCGTTCGCCGAAGATGCCCGGCAGGTGCCGATCCTGGTCGATGCCGGCGCCTATCGGGGTCAGGTGGTGCGGATCCTGGCCTGGGCCGAGCTCAACCCCATCACGCAAATTTTCGATTTCGCACCGGGCGCCGAAGTGCTACCGCGCCTGGCCGTGCGCATCCGTATCGAGCAGGCCACGCCGATCCGCGCGGCGGTATTGACCCGTGACGGCCTCTGGCATGTCGGCTCCAGTTATATCGACGCCGCCGGCGGCGGCTGTACCGCACCGAGCGTGGTGCGCGCCGAAGCCGGTTGGGAAGAGCGCCTCGGCCAGGTGCGGGGCAAGCGCTTCGCGCTGGCAGACTCCGATCGTCTGCGGCTGCAGGTCGCCCACCCGATGGACAATGGCCTGGTCGGCGGCATTCCCGAGTTCTACCTCAACCAGGCCGAGCTGCGCGACGGCAATGGCAAGGTCCTGGCCACGCTCGAGCTGTTCCCTTCGGTCAGCGAGAACCCGACCCTCAGTCTGGAAGTTCTGGGCGAGGGGGAAACCGAGCTGTGGCTGCGCGACAACAATGGCAATGAGTTCAAGGCGGCGTTGTAATGCTGGTAGGGTGGGCTTCAGCCCACCAACAGGTCGCCGGTAGTACGGTGGGCTGAGGTCCGGTGACGGCGCCCCCGCGGGATCCGGATCGCTTCATGCCGGTGTCAGGGGGGCATCTGCGAGTGCTTTGAAATTACCTCCATCATGACTAAGGGCAAAAAAACCATGATCAAAGTCAGCGTGCTCTACCCCAACAATCCTGGTGTGCGTTTCGACCTCCACTACTACTGCAACCAGCACATGGACATCGTGCGCAAGTGCCTGGGTGATGCCTGCAAGGCCATCGCCGTGGATCAGGGGCTGGCCAGCGCCGAGCCGAACAGCCAGGCGCCTTTCGTCGCCATGGGCCACCTGTATTTCGACAGCCTGGAGAGCTTCCAGAAGAGCTTTGCCCCCCATGCCGAGCGGATCATGGCCGACCTCACACACTTCACCGATAGCCAGCCGATGATCCAGATCAGCGAGGTCAAGCTGGCGCCCTAGCGCTTGATCTCCTCCTGAACTGTGCAAGAGGTGCCTATGCGCTGGATCCTCGTACTGGCCCTGCTGGGCTGCGCCCTGGTGGCGCGGGCCGACCTCGACTACGACCTGCAGCCCCGGCAGATCGCCGATGATGTCTGGCTGCTGGAAGGCAGCACCGACAATTTCGCCCGGAACAATGGCGGCAATATTGTCAACAGCGGGTTCATCGTCACTGATCGGGGCGTGCTGGTTATCGACAGCGGCCCGTCGAAACGCTACGGCGAAGCCCTGCGCCGGGCGATTGCCAGGGTCACCGACAAACCGGTGCACACGCTGTTGTTGACCCACCATCACCCTGATCACGTATTGGGTAACCAGGCCTTCGCCGATGTGCCGATTGCCGCTCTGCCTGCAACCACGGCGTTGCTGGCCGAGCAGGGCGAGGCCATGGCGGATAATATGTACCGCCTGGTCGGCGACTGGATGCGTGGCACCGAAGTCGTACTGCCGACGCAGACTCTGACACCCGGACTCCTCGAAGTCGCTGGCCGACGTTTGCGTCTGTTGGGGTTGCGCGGCCATACCGGCGCCGACCTGGCGATTCTCGACGAAACCAGCGGCGTGCTGTTCGCCGGCGATCTGCTGTTCTATCAGCGCGCGCTGACCACACCGGGCACGCCGGGGCTGGATGTCTGGTTGGGCGACCTCGAGCAACTGCAGGCGCTGCCCTGGAAGCTGATCGTCCCCGGCCATGGCCCGGTCGCCAGCGGCGCTGCTCCGTTCACCCAGATGCGCGACTACCTCGGTTGGCTCGATCGGGTCATGCGCGAGGGCGCCGCCCAGGGCGCGGAGATGAGCGAGCTGATTGGCGTCGCCATTCCGCCGCGCTTTGCCGCGATCAGCCTGACGCGCTACGAGCTGATCCGCAGCGTCAGCCACCTCTATCCGCGTTATGAGCAGGCCCAGTTCGAACGCCTGGACTGAGAGGCTGTGCGAGAACGCTCGCCTACTGCGACCAATTGCCTAGCGCAATCCACGATCCGTAGGGTGTCACTCTCCGCAGGCAGTGCACCATGGGTTCAACCGCGTGGCATGAAAGGCTGGCGGGTTGTCGCTGCGCTCCGAAGCCGCCCTACGGACCGAGCAAGCTGCTCAATCTGAAGCAATCCACGATCGGTAGGGTGTCACTCGTCGCAGGGTTCGCCGGCGCGACACAAAGCTGGCGGGCTGTTGCTGCGCTCAAAACGGATCGCCGAGTCTTGCCGCAAACATCAATCCCGCGGCGCCGCTTTCCCGGATTGCGCCAAGGCTTATCTGGGCTACAGAATCATTCCTCCTGTAGCCGTTCGCGCCGTTAACTGGGCGCCCAGGTCAAACATCGGAGTTCGATAAGCGGTCCTGGCCATGATGGCCGGCAAAAAGACTTGTCCATGCTCATAGGCTCCCAGGGTATTGCCACTCGCTACGCGTTGCCTGCTCGAGTGGCATAGCCGGAGGCTATTGCAAGGTCAGTTGTTCCCCGCGTTCCTGCTGCCATTCATCGTGGCTCGGTGTGGCGGCCTCGCCGGACATCCGGTGGATGATCTCGAAGTAATCCTGTTTCAGCGGATCCTGCATGATCTGACTGCGGGTCCTGACCCTGACCGCGTAAATACTCTGCACATTCTGGTGATCGAAGGCGCGCCATTGCTGAGGGCCTTTGAGCAGGCTGTAGCTGTGGTCCTCGAGGGCGCGGATCAGTTTCTCGCTATCCAGGCTGTTGCTGCGGCGCACGGCATCGGCCCATTGCTGAACGATGCCATAGGCCGAGGCGGCGGCGCTGTCGGGGTATTCTCGGTGCTGGCGAATGTAGTCGTCGACAAAGGCTTGTCCGGCCGGGCTTTGTTCCTGGGCGGGTACTTGCCAGGTCCAGGCCTCGGTGCCGATCACGCCTTGCATGACCTTGGGGCCGGCCTGCTGCACGATGCTCTTGCTCAGGTGCGGCACGATGATCTGCATGCGCGTGTGCAGCCCCAGGTTATGCGCCAGGCGCATGCTGCGCAGCAGATCTTCGCCGGGCAGCGCCAGCACCAGGATCTGGGCATCGCTGGCGGCAGCCTTGTTCAAGGCCTCCAGGTAATGCTGGCGCATCGCGGCAGACGAGGGCAGGACGCTACGCCCGTGACGGGCGCGATCCTGGCTGCCGGTGGTGGCGCGAAGCTCGCTTTCGATGCTGCGGCCCCAGGTGTCGTCGACGACGATGTAGTGGTAGCGCTGACGCGGCATGTGCCAGCCGAGATATTCGCCGAGCACGCGGGCGCTCATCAAGGCGCTACTGGACTCGCGAAACAGGTAGCGATGGCCCTCGCGGCCGGTCACCTCGTTGGCATAACTGAGCGTGGCGAAGTACAGCAGGCCGAGTTCCCGGGCGCGCTTGCCGGCGGCGATCGCCTCTTCGCTGGTGGCGCCACCGAAGACCATCCGCGCACCCTCGCGGGCGAAGCGCGTGACATTGTTCCGGGCCTTCTGCGCGCGCGAGGCGCTGTTGCGTGTCAGTAATTGCACGGGGCGCCCGAGCAGGCCGCCATTGCCGTTGATGGCTTCGACTGCCATCAAGGCGCCGCGATGCAGCTCCAGGCCTTCGGCCTTGTAATTGCCGGTGCGTGGGTAGCTGAGACCGATTTTGATCGGTTCGGCCAGCAGGCTATTGCCCAGGCAGTTGAGCAGCAGGCAACAGAATACGATGACACGGCCCATGGGGGCTTTCTCCTTGGCGCGGGGGTGTCACTTTCTAAACGCTGCGAGGCCTGCTGGGTATGCTCTTTTCAGGTGGGCAGGGCGGCACTTAAGTTGGGTAACGTGCGCTCGCGACTGTTGCAGAAGTGGCTTTAGCCGCGATTCTTGCGGAATAACTGCACGGCCAAAGCGGCAATAGGTGCCTGCCGGTGAGCGAGTATTGCTACCAAGGGAGTAGTTAAATCGGTACTGCGTTCAATTGTTGCATTGCGCCTTGCAGCCAAGAATTGCTGCAGACCGGGAAAATTTCCCGGGGATAACAATTAACCCGCAGAGGTAACCGCAATGAAACACTCCGGTCTACGCAAGCCGTTCGTGCTTAGTGCACTGTGTGCCGCCATGTTTTTCCCCGCCGCGTCGGCGTTGGCTGTCACCGATAAGGAAATTCTCAATGATGTGAACACCACCAACGAGATCGTCACCAACGGCATGGGCCTGCAGGGGCAGCGTTACAGCACCCTGGATATTCTCAATACCGAGAACATCAAGGATCTGCGTCCGGTCTGGGCGATGTCCTTCGGTGGTGAAAAACAACGCGGCCAGCAAGCCCAGCCGATGATCAAGGATGGCGTGATGTACGTCACTGCCTCCTACTCGCGGGTTTTCGCCGTGGATGCGCGCACTGGCAAGGAACTCTGGCAGTACGACGCGCGCCTGCCGGATGACATCCGTCCGTGCTGTGACGTGATTAACCGCGGTGTGGCGTTGTACGGCGATCTGGTGATTTTCGGTACCCTGGACGCCAAGCTGGTGGCCTTGAACAAGGACACCGGCAAGGTTGTATGGCGCAAGAGCGTCGCCGACCACAAGGCCGGCTACTCGATCACCGCGGCGCCTCTGGTGGTTAACGGCAAGCTGATCACCGGGGTGTCCGGTGGCGAGTTCGGCGTAGTGGGCAAGATCGAGGCCTATGACCCGAAGAACGGTGAACTGCTGTGGACCCGCCCGACCGTGGAAGGCCACATGGGCTACGTCTACAAGGACGGCAAGAAGGTCGAGAACGGCATCAGCGGCGGCGAAGCCGGCAAGACCTGGCCGGGCGACCTGTGGAAGACCGGCGGCGCAGCGCCATGGCTGGGCGGCCTGTACGATCCGGAAACCAACCTGCTGCTGTTCGGCACCGGTAACCCGGCGCCGTGGAATTCGCACCTGCGTCCTGGCGACAACCTCTATTCGTCCTCGCGTCTGGCCCTGAACCCGGACGACGGCACCATCAAGTGGCATTTCCAGACCACCCCGCACGACGGCTGGGACTTCGACGGCGTCAACGAGCTGGTGTCCTTCAACTACCAGGAAGGTGGCAAAACCATCCAGGCCGCGGCCACCGCCGACCGTAACGGCTTCTTCTACGTGCTCGATCGCACCAATGGCAAGTTCATCCGTGGCTTCCCGTTCGTCGACGAGATCACCTGGGCCAAGGGCCTGGACAAGAACGGCCGGCCGATCTACATCGATGACAACCGACCGGGCAAACCAGGCACTGGTGCCGACAAGGGCAAGAGCGTGTTCTCCGCCCCGGCGTTCCTCGGCGCGAAGAACTGGATGCCGATGGCCTACAGCAAGGACACCGGTCTGTTCTATGTGCCGTCCAACGAGTGGGGCATGGATATCTGGAACGAGGACGTCGCCTACAAGAAGGGCGCGGCCTACCTGGGCTCCGGCTTCACCATCCGTCCCTTGAACGAGGACTATATCGGCGTGCTGCGCGCCATCGACCCGAAGACCGGCAAGGAAGTCTGGCGCCAGAAGAACTTCGCGCCACTGTGGGGCGGGGTGATGACCACCAAGGGCAACCTGGTGTTCACCGGCACGCCTGAGGGCTTCCTCAAGGCCTTCAACGCCAAGACCGGCGAGCAGGTCTGGGAATTCCAGACCGGTTCCGGCGTACTCGGCTCGCCGGTCACCTGGGAAATGGACGGCGAGCAGTATGTCTCCGTGCTTTCCGGCTGGGGCGGTGCGGTACCGCTGTGGGGCGGCGAAGTGGCCAAGCGGGTGAAGGACTTCAACCAGGGCGGCATGCTCTGGACCTTCAAGCTGCCGAAGGACCTGGTCGCCAAGCGCTGATCGGTTACTCCTGAGGTACCACAGAGGCACAAGGCCGGCTCATAGCCGGCCTTGTGCTTTCTGTCATCTGGCGATTCGTAGATCCTATGTCTATGCACCAGCCTCACAGGACGCAGGAGCAGCGGGGGCGCCTAGCCCATGCCCGCGATAGGGCGTGTCCGCAAAAAAGCATCGCGGGCATGCCAAACTCTCATCAAATAACCCGTATATCATTGACTTTATGGATTATTACGTAATTTTGTAGGAGCCGGCTTTAGCCGCGAATTCTTCGCGGCACAGCCAGAGCTTCGCGGCTGAAGCGGAACGCTGCCCGGCCGCTCCTACGACAGAGGCCCCGAGCACCCAGTTTGCTGCGCGACAGCGCGGCGTCTGGACGACGGGGGATCTCCTACGAAACGCCTGAAACCCGTAGCCCAGATGCACCTTGGCCGGAACGGGGCAGCCCGTAGGGTGTGCGGGGCCGTCTAGGCCGCGCACCGGGAGCCCGTCACCGATGGTGTGCATGGCGCTGCGCCACGGGTAGGGTGCGCCGTGCGCACCAGGAATTCGACGGTTATGCAGGCCTGCCGCCGACGAGCAGGCGCTGCGCATTCCAGGGCCAGTCATGCAGCAGAACGCTGTGCACCTGTACCAGCTCGGCCCCGGCGGCGAGCCGGGCCTGGAGGTGTTCGGCGCTCTGGATGCCGCCGACCGACATCAGGGCGAGTTGTCCGCCGCACAAGCGTCGCAATTGCTCGATCTGCGCGCAGGCCTGTGCCTGTTGTGCGGCGTTCTGCCAGGTTCGATAACGCTGGCGGGTCGCCGGCGGGCCGGGATCGTGGGCGGCGAGCAGGCCGTCGTAGCCCAATTCGAGCAACAGTTCGGCCAGCTCCAGCGGCACCTGGCCGGGCGGGCAGCGTAACTTGACCGCCAGCGGTACGCGGCGCTCGGGCCGGTCCAGGCGCTGCTGTTCGATGCGCACCGCGGCCAGCAGCTGGCGCAGCCGTGGTCGCTGCTCGGCGCCGAGC
>NZ_JBFIIG010000063.1:0-21110 GCF_041601375.1 Pseudomonas sp.
CCAGGGCCAGCACCGCGACCGGCGGTATGGTCTGGCCGATCGAGGCGACCTGGCTGACCAGCGGCAGAAAATCAGCGCCCCAGCGCCGGGTCACCATGATCGCCGCGCCCACCCCGACCAGGCTGGAGACGCAGGCCGCCAACGTCACCAGCAGCAGATGGCTGCCGAGCAGGTCGATAAAGGCGGCGCGGCCGTAGATCACCGTACGGCTGTCCGGCTCGATCAGGCGAAACAGCCCGTCCAGTTCGGCCAGCCCCAGCGCCGCCGCCAGCAGCAGAGCCAGCCACAGCAGCGCTTGCCAGTCACCACCGCGCAACACCGCGAGTCGGCTCACCGGGGGTTTTCCAGCAGCGCGTCCAAGCGCAGCACGCCGACCTGCAGGCCCTGCTCATCGACCACCGGCAGGCTGCTGCAGCGCTGCCAGAGCATCAGCGACAGCGCCTGGCGCAGGTTGCCCGTGGCCTTGATCCTGGGCCCGGCGGCCGGCGCAGCGGCCGTGGCCATGGCCTGCATCCGCGCCTCCACACGCAACAGCCCGGCCTGCTTGAGGCCACGCTCCTGGCCGCCGAGCAGGTTCTCGACGAAGGCATTGGCCGGATTGGCCAGTAGCGCCTGCGGACTGTCCTGCTGGACGATCCGGCCCTTGTCCATCACCACGATGTGGTTGGCCAGCTTGAGCGCCTCGTCCATGTCATGGGTGACGAAGACGATGGTTTTGCGTACCTGCGACTGGATGCGCAACAGCTCGTTCTGCAGGCTCTCGCGGGTGATAGGGTCGAGCGCGCCGAAGGGTTCGTCCATCAGCAGGATATCCGGGTCGCCGGCCAGGGCACGGGCCACGCCGACCCGCTGGGCCTGGCCGCCCGACAGCTGATGGGGATACTTGCCGGCGAACTCGGCCGGCGCCAGTTCGAGCAAGTGCAGCAGTTCCTCGACCCGCTGGCGGATGCGGGCGGCCGGCCAGCCGAGCAGACGAGGTACCACGGCGATATTGCGCGCCACCGTCCAGTGCGGAAACAGGCCGGTGTTCTGGATCGCATAGCCGATGCCGCGGCGCAGTTGCTGCGGGTCGATCTGCTCGATGTCGCGGCCATCGATGCGGATGCTGCCGGCCGAGTGCGCGATCAGGCGGTTGATCATGCGCAGGGTGGTCGACTTGCCGCAGCCCGAGGTACCGACCAGCACGCACAGCTCGCCGGTTTGCACGGTCAGGGAGATGTCGTCCACCGCCCGGGTCTGACCAAACAGCTTGCTGACGTTGCACAGCTCGATCATCGCCTCGCCCCACCGGAAAAACGTTCGCCCAGCAGGCTGAACAGGCCGTCCGCCAGCAGCGCCAGGACGATGATGGGCAAGGCGCCGAGGATGATCAGGTCCATCGCCGACTGCCCCAGGCCCTGGAAGATAAAGGTGCCGAAGCCCCCCGCGCCGATCAGCGCCGCCACCGCGGTCAGCCCAATCGCCTGAATGCTGGTGACCCGCACACCCTCGATGATCAACGGCATGGCCAGCGGCAGGCGCACCTGGAGGAACACCTGGGCGGGGCTCATGCCCATGCCGCGGGCGGACTCGATCACGCCGGCCTCGACCGCCTGCAAGGCGACGCAGGTGTTGCGCACGATCGGCAACAGGCTGTAGGCGATCAGGGCGAGCAGCGCCGGCGCCCAGCCGATGCCACGGATATTCAGCTGCTGCAACAGGGGAAACTGCGCCGACAGGTAACTCAGCGGCGCGATCAGCAGACCGAACAGCGCCAGGCTGGGGATGGTCTGGATAAAACTGAGCAGACCGATGCTGCCCTTTTGCGCCCGTGGATAGCGCTGCAGCAACAGGGCGATGGCGCCGCCGAACAGCAGGCTCGAGCCCACCGCCGCGCCCACCAGGCTCAGGTGGCTGGTCAAGGCGACGGCGAACTGGCTGCTGCGCGACTGGTACTCGCGCAGCAACGCCAGCGGCTCCAGCCAGCCCTGCCCGGCCAGCCATACCAGCAGCCCCGCCAGGACGACGGCGCTGCCGAGCAGCCAGGCGCGCGACAGACACAGGCGCTGCTGCAGCTCGATCAGCAGCAAGCCGAGGAGGAACAGCAGGCTCCAGCAACCGGCGCCAATGCCGACCCGCGCGTAGGGCAGGTCCGCGCCTATGTGGCGCGCGATGCTCCAGGCCAGACTCGCGGGTAATTGCAGCACCAGCAGCAGCACGATCGCCAGGATCGGCCAGTAGCCCGAACGCGGCGGCCGCAGCGCCAGCAAGGCGCAGGCCAGCAGCGACCCCGTGAGCAGCAGCGTCCAGACCGGCCCCAGAGCGGCCAGCAGTCCCAGACCGTTACCCGGAGCGATGCGGTTGGGCTGGATGCTGACGAAGTCCAGGCACCACAGCAGTGCCAGCGCCAGCAGCGCCAGCACCGGGATGACTCTATTGCTCGGCAGTGGCAGGCTCATGCCGGCGTCATTGGCCCAGGCTGTCGAGGAACGCCGCCGCCACTTGCGCCGGATCGGCGCCCTGCACCGCCACCTCGCCATTGAGCCGTTGCAGGGTTTGCAGATCCAGGGCGGCGAAGATCGGCTGGAGAATCCCGGCGATCTGCGGGTAGGCCTCGAGCACATCCGCGCGCATCACGGGTGCCGGCTGATAGACCGGCTGCACGCCGCGGGTGTCTTCCAGCACCAGCAGATCGAGTGCGCTCAGGCCGCCATCGGTGCCGTAGGTCATGGCCGCGTTGACCCCGTTGGTCTGCAAGGATGCGGCGCGGATGGTCGCCGCGGTATTGCCGCCGGCCAGGATCAGCAACTGATCGGACGTCAGGGTGAAGCCATAGGCCTGCTGGAAAGCCGGAAGCGCCGTCGGCGACTCGACGAATTCGGCGCTGGCGGCGAACTTGAAGGCGCCGCCGTCTGCCAGGTAGCGGGCCAGATCGTCCAGCGTCTGCAGACCATGGGCGCGCGCCAGATCGCCGCGCACGCTCATGGCCCAGGTGTTGTTGGCGTTGGCCGGCTGCAGCCAGACCAGTTGGTTGGTCTCGAAGTCCAGTTGCTTGACCTTGGCGTAGCCCTGCTCGGCATCTTTCCACAGGCTGCTGTCGGCGCTGTCGAAAAAGAACGCGCCATTGCCGGTGTACTCCGGGTAGATGCCGACCTCACCGGCGAGCAGGGCACTGCGCACGATATGGGTGGCGCCGAGCTGGGTGCGATCTTCGACCGGCACCCCGCCACGCTTGAGCGCCTGATAGATCAACTGCCCCAGCACCGCGCCCTCGGTGTCGATCTTGGAGGCGACCACCACGGTCGGTTGCGCCTGGGCAGCACCCAGCACACCACAGAGCGCCAGCAGCGAAAGCATCCGACCCAGTTGCTTGGCCAATAAAGACATGGTTTATCCACCCTGTTGGTTGACGGTCTGGAACAATCGCCCCGGCAATCCGGCCGAGCAGCCCCAGAATACTGGCTTGCTGTTTATGACCATAGGTGCGCAACAATCACAGAGCAAATCGTCGCCATCGCCACGGCTTGCCGAAAGCTCTGCACTGGCCAGCGGTTGCAAGTCGCAATCTGTAGGGTGCTCCGCTTCAGCGCTAAAGGTGCGGATAGCGACTGGGCGTCCCCTCCGGCCGGCATGACGCGTCCGCGGCGCTCAGCCCACCTCTACGCGGATAGAACAGATCCTGACCAGCGCTCAATTACAGCACCCCGGGATGTTCATCGGCGCCCGCTCGGTGCTACTACTTAGCAGGCCATCTCGAACGCAGTAGCGGCCACGTAAGTTGCGTTTCCACAGCCCGTCAACCACTATCGCTCTTGGCCTCGGCCAACACACCTGGAGCGACAACCGAGGAGCGCAAATGCCGCCAAGAAGACTGTGCCTCAGCCTTTGCCTGCTTCTGTGCCTGAACATTCAGGCCGCCGAACGGCAGGCGCTGAGCATCAGCGTCGGCGACTGGCCGCCCTATCTGTCTGCCGACCTCAAACACAACGGGGTGATCGCCCACCTGATCAGCGACCTGTTCGCCGACGAAGGCTATCGTGTCAGCTTCCAGTTCCTGCCCTGGCCGCGTGCCTATGCGGCAGCGGCCGCCGGCAGATTCGCCGCCAGCGCAGTGTGGATGCACAAGAACGAACGCGAGGCCGATTTCCTCTACAGCGCGCCGCTGCTCGACGAACAGTTCGTATTTTTCCACCTGAAAAGTTTTCCGTTCGACTGGCGCAGCCCCTATGACTTGACCGGCATGACCCTCGGTGGCGGCCTGGAATACAGCTACGGCGCCAAATTCGATGCTTTTCTGGACACCGGCAAAGTGCGCATGGAGCGGGTCTCCAGCGACATGCAGAACTTCGAGAAACTGCTCAAGGAGCGCATCGTGCTCTACCCGCAGGAAATCAACGTCGGCTACGCCGCCCTGCACAGCCATTTCACCCCGGCCGACATCGCCAAGATCACCCACCACCCCAAGCCACTGCTTAACAACCTCAGTTACCTGATGTTCCCCAAACAGCTCGAGGGCAGTCAGGCGCTGCGCGAACGCTTCAACCGGCGCCTGCAGCAGTATCGCGACAGCGGGCGTTATGAGCAGTATTTTCGCGATCTGCAGGCGGGTAGCTATCACTTGGCGCCAGGTCAGGCACAGCCACTCGAAGCCGACGCGGTAGAGCCATAACGCCTGCTAGAGAGGCTGGGCAACCGTCATCCGTTCATGCAGCAGATCCGCCAACGGCAAGGCCACACCCAGCCGACTGAGGTTCCAGTAATGCCCTTCCAGGGTGCGGTTGACCAACAGGGTGGCCGGCGCCGGCTGCAGGCTGCCGAGTGCGCCCAGCACATTCGGCAGCAGTGCCTGCACCTGTTGGTGCAGCGGCGTGGCGGCGAAGTCCCAGCGTTTACCCGGCTGCAACAAGGGCCCGAGCAGCCCATGCAGCTGGCGGTACAGGCCATAAGGGATCGTCGATTGCGGCTGGCGCGTACCCAGCGCCTGAAATGCCCGCTCCAGCTGTTCGCCATCGCGCGCCTGCAAGGCTCTATAGGTTTGCACATAGGCGCCCAGCAACGTCGGCGACAACGCCTGTACGCAGCCGAAGTCGTAGACCACCAGCTCGCCGGCGGCGGTGTAGGCGAAATTGCCCGGATGCGGGTCGGCATGCAGCAAGCCCAGTTCGAAGGCCTGCGCACTCAGCCAGCGCACCAGGGTCAGGGCCAGGCGTTCACGCACCGCGGCGCTGGCCTGGCCGACCTCGGCAAAGGGCAAGCCGGGCTCTTCGCTCAACGCCAGCACGCCCGGCCGGCACAGATCTTCCTGTGGCTGCGGCAGGCGCAACCCCGGCCAGGCGGCGAAGTGCGCGCGAAAATGCTGCAAACGGCGCATCTCCGCCGGGTAGTCCAGCTCGGCTGCGATCACCGCCGCCAGCTCTTGATAGACCCCTTCCAGCTGTTCGGGCGGCGCGCGGAACAATCGCCCGAGCGGCAGCAACCGCCGCAACTGGCGCAAATCCGCCGCGCAGATCTCGGCGATACCGGGGTACTGCACCTTGAGCACCAGCGCCCGCCCATCCAGCGCCACAGCGCGATGCACCTGACCAAGCGAGGCGGCGGCAAACGGCTGCTCCTCGATGCGCTGGAAAAACCGGCCCAGATCGTCGCCATAGACCTGCTGCAAATGCCCTTGCAGGGCACTGAACGGCAGCGCCGGGACCCGGTTCTGCAGTTTGCTCAAGGCCTGCGCCACCGGTTCCGGCAACACGTCCTGCCATTGCGAGGCCATCTGCCCGAGTTTGAGTACCGGGCCTTTCATCTCGCCGAGCACCTCGCCCAGTTGCTCGGCCACCGGCTGCCAATCGATAGCCGACTGGCTCAGGCGCTGCCCGAGCAGACCGCCACCGATGCGAGTGGCGGTGCCGGCCAGTTTGAAAAAACGTCCGAGCGCGGAGGCTGCAGGAGGAGTAACCGGAGGTATGGCCATTGGCGCTGCTCGTCAGAATCCACAGTGATCATGCGCCTGCCCGGCAGCGGTTACCAACGGGCACGTTGGTCGGCAAAAATAACCGCACGGCAACGCCTCGCACTATCGGGTATTCCAGAAGCGCTGCATTTCCACGAAGAGAAAAGACGCGGTCCAGGTAATCAGCACCAGCCCAGTGAGTGACTCGATACCGGTCAGGAAGCGCAGATCACCATGCGGCTGGATATCGCCAAAGCCGAGGGTGGTGAAGATCGTGAAGGAAAAATACACCGAGTCCAGCAAGCTGCCGTTGAAGTTGCCTTCCAGGTAGCCCCAGCCGCCCGCGTGGTGCATCAGGTAGTAGGCGAAGGCGAAAACCCACACCTCGAGCGCATGGGCGATCAGCGCCCCGGCGACCCCGATCAGTATCCTGAAACGATGCCTGACCTTCATCTTCGGTAACAGCAGGGTCAGCCGGAACAGGAACTCGTAGTGCAGGATCACGGCGCAGACCACGATCAGGCTGTTGACTAGAAAGACGCTTATCACTGGCAATCCCGGGTTGAATGGTTGTACTAATCTCAGAAGCTGTCGGCAGTCCTCGCTCGCATAGCCTGCGGCCGCTCGAGCATTTTGCACGGACTCGCCGCCCAAGTAATACACCCATATTCAGCACAGCCGATTCGCTGTCCAGCAGCGCCTGCAAAGAGCAGGCTGACTTCTTCGCCCCAAGAGGAAAGCACCATGGAGTCTTTGCGAACCCCCGATAGCCGTTTCAGCGACCTGCCCGGCTATGATTTCGCCCCCCACTATCTGCTGGTGGATGACGCTGAAGGCGGTCAGTTGCGCGTGCACTACCTCGATGAAGGCCCCGCCGAGGCCGACCCCGTGCTGCTGATGCATGGCGAGCCGTCCTGGAGTTACCTGTACCGCAAGATGATCCCCATCCTGGTCGCCGCCGGCCACCGGGTGATTGCCCCCGACCTGGTCGGTTTCGGCCGTTCCGACAAACCGAGCCGGCGCCAGGACTACAGCTATCAGCGTCACGTCGACTGGATGCAGGCGCTGCTCGACCAGTTGCGACTCGAACGCATCACCCTGGTCTGCCAGGACTGGGGCGGCTTGATCGGCCTGCGCCTGGCGGCGGAAAATCCCGAACGCTTCGCCCGGGTGGTGGCGGCCAACACCATGCTGCCAACCGGCGATCACGCGCCTGGCGCGGCATTCCTCAAGTGGCAGCAGTTCTCCCAGGAGGTTCCGGTCTTCCCTGCCGGCGGGGTGATCAAGGGCGGCACCGTCACGCCCCTGCCCCAGGCGGTGATCGACGCCTACGATGCGCCCTACCCCGACGAACGCTACAAGGAAGGCGCCCGCCAGTTCCCGCTGCTGGTGCCTATCACCCCGGACGATCCGGCGTCGCCGGCAAACCGCGCCGCCTGGCAGGTGCTCGGCCAGTGGCAAAAACCCTTCCTCACCGCCTTCAGCGATTCGGACCCGATCACCGCCGGCGGCGACAAAGTGATGCACAAGCTGATCCCCGGCACCCGCGGCCAGGCCCACACCACCATCGCCGGTGCCGGGCATTTCCTCCAGGAAGACCAGGGCGAACGGCTCGCCGAGGTGGTGCTGGCGTTCATTGCCGCCAACCCCTAGGCAGCGGGCGCTGAGCAGACGGCAGCGCGGGCTACGCCCCCGGAAACCGTAACCGGATGCAACGCAACCTCTCCCCCTCAAGCCCCGGGGCGGGCAAGAAATGCCTGCACGCGCGCTTGATAGGCCGCCGACTCGCGCTGGCGTTCGATTTCGCTCCAGATGGCCAGCGCCAGGGCCGGATCGGCGGCCACCAAGGCATTGGACAACATCAGGTAATAGGCCTTCTCCTCGAGCGGCAACTCGAGCTTTTCGATCGTCGCCGCCAACTGCGGGTGGGCCCGCAGGAGAAAATCGGCGCGCAGGCTTTGCAGTGCCGCCGCCTGCACCCGACCGTGCCTCAGCATCTGCAGGAGTGCCAGGGGGTCGCGACTGGTCTCATCCACCGCGGCGCCATGCGTGCGGAGAAAGTCGACGATGGAGAATCCACTCAGCGAACCGATGCGGCCATCCAGCCGACGGAACCGCATGCCATCCCAATCCACCTGACTGCCCTTGCGCCGGTACAGGGCATAGCTCGAGGTATGCAGGCGCCTGCGCTCGTCCAGACGGCCATGGGTATCCGTTGGATAACGACCAATCGTCATACGCCCGGCCTTGAAACTGGAAGCGAAAGCGCCGTCGTATGCCGCCCGCTCGAGACCGGCGAGACAGCGGCTCCAGGGCACCGCGACGAACTCGAAACGCAGCCCCAGTGCCTGCTCGACCAAGCCGAGCAACTCCAGATTGAGGCCGGAGTTGTCGGTCATCACCCAGGGATAGGAGTCCTGATCCTCGTAGCACAGCGTCAGCGCCGGGGTCGCCGCTCGCTCGGCCGCCGCCGAGGCGGACAGCGACCAGAGCAATCCAGTCCAGAGGACGGCAAAACGGAGAAACCCAAAACAGCTAAGCGCCTTGGCCAAGGTGCAATGCTCCACGACTGTGATACGGCTTCACAGCCATGACCAATTCACGGCTGCGCGCTCTTACGGAACGATGGTACCAGTATAGACAGTACCGGGCCGGCCCATGCCGGAGCGGCTCAAGCGCCGCCGGCGACCACGGCAAAGCGCTTGTCCAGCCCGCTGTAGCCCATGCCCACGCCCTTGTGCACTTTCAGTTGCACCGGAATGCGTTCCTTCAGCGCGTCCACATGGCTGATCACGCCGATCATCTTGCCGCTTGCATTCAGGCTGTCGAGGGCGTCCAGGGCGATTTCCAGGGTTTCGCCATCGAGGGTGCCGAAGCCTTCGTCGAGGAACAGCGAGTCGATGCTGGTCTTGTGGCTGACCAGATCGGACAGCGCCAGGGCCAACGCCAGGCTGACCAGGAAGCTTTCGCCGCCGGACAGGGTCTTGGTGTCGCGGGCGACATCGGCCTGCCAGGTGTCGATTACCTCCAGTTCCAGATCGCCGCCCTGCCGGCGCGCCAACTGGTAGCGGCCGTGCAGGCGATCGAGTTGCCGGTTGGCCAGGTAGACCAGATGATCGAGGGTCAGGCCCTGGGCGAACTTGCGGTACTTGGCGCCGTCGGCCGAGCCGATCAGGCTGTTGAGTTGCTGCCAGAGGTCGTACTCGAGCTGCTTGGCGTCGATTTCGGCGAACAGGCTCTGCTGGCCCAGCCGCCGCGCATCGTCACCCTGCAGTCGCGCGCGGATTTCGCCCTGGCGCTGGGTCAGGGTTTTCAGCTCGACGCCGAGCAGTTGCAGGCGCTCTTCGAGCTGTTCGCGCTCGAGCGCGCTGGCCGGCTTGGCCTGCAAGGCGGCCAGCTGTTGGTCGGCGGCGGCTTTCAGCGCCTGGGCCTCGGCCAGGGCTTTATGCAGACGCTCCTTGAGCTGAATCAGCGCACCGCGCTGCGGCTCGTCGAGCAGAGCGGCCTGGAAGGCGCCCTCGTCGCCGAACGGGCTGGCGTCCAGGGCGGTCGCCCATTGCTGCGCTTTGACCTGCAGGTCGCGCGCCTCCTCGCTCAGCCGCTGCGCCAGGGTCTGTTGGGTGCCGTGCAATTGCTGCTGATGGCTTTGCTCCTGGGTTAGCTGCGCCTCGGCTTGCCGCAGGGCGGCCAGCGCATCGGTAACCGCAGCCAGTGGCGGCGACTCGGCCTGCTGCACTGCCGCCCAACGCTGCTGCCAGTTGCCGTGCAGTTCGCGGGCGACGCCGAGGGCGTGTTCCAGTTCGCGCTGCTCGCCCTCCAGTTGCTGGCGTTGCTGTTGCGCCTGCTGCCAGCTGTGCCACTCGGCTTCGCGCTCATGCAGCCAGGCGCCACCGTCGCTCGGCAAGCTGTAGCCGAATGCGCCCAGTTCCTCGCTCAGGCTGCTGTCGCGCTGGCTGCGCTGGCGCTGCAGCTGCTCGAGGCGGGTAGCGATGTCCGCCAGTTGGCTGTCCTGATGCTGCAGCTGCTGGCTGGCCAATGCCTGCTGTTGCTGCACGGCGGCGCAGGCCTGTTCGAGCTGCTGACGCACCCTGCGCGCATCTTCCAGTGCGGCCTTGAACCGGTCGAGTTGCTCGAGGCTGCGCTGGATCGCGTCCAGCTCGTCCGCCTGCTGTTGTTGGTGTTCGGCCAAGGCCGCCGCATCGGCCAGCACGCTGCCGAGCTGCTCGGTCAACTGTTGCCAGCGCTCGCCCTGCTCCAGCTGTTCCTGCTGGTTGCGTTGCAGCTGTTGCCGATGCTGTTCGAGCTGGCTGGCCAGGGTCGCCAGTTCACTGGCCAGGCGCTGACCACTGCCGGTCAGGGTCTCCAGCTCGGCCTTCTTCGCCAGCAAGGCCTGCTGGGTGGCGGACACGTCCAGCGCCTGGTAGGCGGCAATCGCCGGGTGCTGGTGAGAGCCGCACAAGGGGCAGGCTTCGCCTTCCTGCAACTGGCTGCGGTAGCTTTCCAGGGCCTGGATGCGCTGCTCCTGCTCCAGCAGTTTTTCCTGGTCGCGCACCTGCTGCTGCAGGTCCTTGTAGCGCGCGCGCAGGGCCATCAGCTCAGCATCCTTGGCGGCGTGCTGGCCGCGCAACTCGCTCAACTTGGCATCCAGGTGCACCTGCTGTTCGAGCAGTTGCTGGCGACTGGCGGCAAGCTGCTTGAGCTGGGTCAGCAGACCGCCATGGTGGTGCAGCAGTTGCCAGCGCTCGCGCAAGGCCGCCTCGCTGCGCCCGGCCAGCAGACCATCGAGTTGCCGCTGTTGCTCGCCTTCCGCACGCTGCGCGGCGAGCAGCTGCGCCTGCTCGCCGCTCAACCGGGTGCCCTGCTCGGCCAACTGTTGCTGCAACGTCTGCACGGCTTGCAGGGTCTGCTGCTGGCGGTTGCCGAGCTGGTCGATGTCCACGGCCAACTGCTGGCGCGCGGCGAATTGGCTGCGCCAGGCAGCCAGTTGCTCACCGAGCCGGCCGTGTTGCGCCTGCTCGGCCAGGCGAGACTCCAATTGCTGGCGCTGAGCGGCCAGGTGATCACGCGCCTGCTGCCGCTCGCCGAGCAATTGCTGACTGAACTGATGGGCCTGCCACAGGCATTCGCTGCTGCGTTGCGCGGCCAGCTGCTGCTCGGTCCGGGTCCGCTGCAAGGCCTGCTCGCTCTGGCGCACGGCCTGCTGCGCCTGCTGCCAATCGCGATGGGTCGGCTGCAGCCTGGCGGCCGGTTCGCTGGCGGCCAGTTGCGCCAACTGCGCCTGGGCAGCCTGCAATTGCTCTTGCGCGCGCTGCTCGGCATCAGCGGCGCCTTGCTGCTGGCTGTGCGCCTTGGTCAACTCATCGCGCCACTGGCGCTGGCGTTGCAGTTCGTCCTGTTCGGCATGCAGGCGTGTGTCTGCAGCGCCCAGGCGTTCGGCTTCGCCCTGCAGTTCGCTGCGCTGTTCGTCGCTCAATAGCTCGACGCCTGCGGCCCTGGCGCGCAGCTGGTCGAGGGCGACCTTGACCTCGCGGGTCTGCTCGAACACGCGCTGGGAAATCTGTCCGTAGATATCGGTGCCGGTCAGTTCCTCCAGCAGCTCGGCGCGCTGGTTGGCATTGGCCTCGAGAAAGGCGGCGAAACCGCCCTGGGCCAGCAGCATGGACTTGGTGAAACGCTCGAAATCGAGGCCGGTGAGGCGCTCGGTCTCGCGCAGCTTCTCGTTGATCTTGTCGGTGAGAATGGTGCCATCGGCCGTCGCCAGTTCCACCTTGGGCGCCTGCAATGCACCGCCGGCCTTGTCGCGGGCGCGGCGCTGGCTCCAGAAGGCGCGGTAGCGCGCGCCCTTGACCTCGAATTCGACCTCGGCCAGGCAATCGCCGGTGTGCCGGGTCATCAGTTCGTTGGCGCTGGCCGACACGCTGCTCATGCGCGGCGTGCGGTGGTAAAGGGCCAGGCAGATGGCGTCGAGCAGGGTGGTCTTGCCCGCCCCGGTCGGTCCGGTGATGGCGAACAGGCCGTTGTCCTTGAACGGCTCGGTGGAGAAATCGATCTTCCACTCGCCCTTCAGCGAGTTGAGGTTCTTCAGGCGCAGGCTGAGGATCTTCATGCCTCGCCCTCGCGCAGGTCGCCGACCACCTGGCGGTACAAGGCGAGCAAGGGTGCCTGCTGCGCCTCGTCCAGGGTTTCGCTGCTCATTCGCTGGGCGAACACCTCCTCCACGCTCAGCTCGTCCAGGGTTTCCCGAGCCTGACCCTGCAGCGCGGCCACGCTATTGCCGCGCTCGCGGCGGATGCGCAGCACCTCGACCGGCAGGCCCTCGCACAACGCGGCGATGCGCAGGTGCAGGTCGCTGAGGTAGTCATCGTTGCTCACCTGCACCTCCAGCCACACCGGCATCTCGCTGCTGCCCTGCTGCGCCGCCTCGGCAATCGCCTGCTCCAGCTCCACGAGCGAGCCGCGCAGGGCCAACAGCGGCTGGAAACGCGGCACCGCCAGGGCAGTGACCTGCTGCAAGCCACTGTCATCCAGCTCGACCAGCAACACCTCCTTCTGCTGTTTGGCCTCGTCGAAACTCAAGGGGATCGGCGAGCCGCAGTAACGGATATGTTCCAGGCCGCCGACCTTCTGCGGCCGGTGGATATGCCCCAGGGCGATATAGGCCGCCGGCGGGAAGGCGCTGGTGGGGAAAGCTTCCAGGCTGCCGACGTAGATCTCGCGCACCGACTCGCTGGCGCTGGCGCCGACCGTGGTCAGATGCCCCGTGGCGATGATCGGCAAGTCACCGCCCAGCTCGGCGCGCATGCCGAGCGCCAGGGCATACAGCGCCTGGTAATGCTGCCCGATCGCCTGCTGCAACGACAGCTGCTTGTCCTGCGCACTCTGCCCGGCCTGGCTCTGCAGCACATCGCGCGGGCGGATAAAGGGAATGCCGCAGAGAATCGCCCCGGGCGCGCCGTCACGCCGGTGCAGCACCAGCAGTTGTTCGCGCAGATCCGCACAGACGCCAGGGATCACCCGGGTATCCAGCTGCGCCAGCAGGGTCTTGCTCTCGCCGAGCATGGCCACCGAATCGTGGTTGCCGCCGAGCACCACCAGCTCGCAGCCGCTGCCGCGCAGCTCGACGATAAAGCGGTTGTACTGCTCGCGGGCGTAGCTGGGCGGCGCGCCGGTGTCGAACACATCGCCGGCGATCAGCAGCGCATCGACCTCATGCGCGCGCACCTGCTCGATCAGCCAGGCGCAGAAGGCCTGGTGCTCGGCCTGGCGGGTCTTGCCCATGAAGTGCTGGCCGAGGTGCCAGTCGGAGGTATGGAGAATGCGCATGGTCCGGCTCACATCGACCAATCCTTGACCACCATGTGGGTCTTGACCTTCTGCATGCCGGGGTAGTTTTCGATCTCCCCGCGGATCTCGCTGAAGCGCTGCATCGAGGCCGCTTCGATATACACCAGCATGTCGGTCTCGCCGCTGATGCCGCTGCAGCGGCGCACTTCGCTGAAGCTGCGCATGCGCTCCACGTAGTTTTCGCAGCGCCCGCCCTGGTAGAACAACTCCAGATAAGCCTTGATCCCGGCATCGGCCGGGGGGGCGACCTGGGCGTGGTAGCCGCTGATGATGCCGCGCTGTTCCAGCTGGCGAATGCGCTCGCTCACCGCCGAACGCGACAGGTTGACTGCACGGGCAATCTGGCTCACCGGCACACGCGCATCGGCGCGCAACAGGGCGAGGATCTGCTGATCGAACTTGTCCACTTGGGCTCTCGGGCAAAAGGCAATTTGACGGTCAATTCCGCCAGTTCGCCGGACAAAGCCGCCGCTTCGCCAGCATCCTGCGGCAGGCGGACGGATTATGATGGCGAACGAAACCGCAGAGCATACAACATGAGCCGCCTGAACCAAGAGCTGAGCCTGCTGCAAGGCATAGGTCTGCTGAGCACCTCGCTGCTCGGCACCGGGATTTTCGTCGTTCCCGCCTTGGCCGCCACCGCGGCGGGCGCGGCCTCGCTGTGGGCCTGGATGATCCTCATTGCCCTGGTCCTGCCGATCGCCTTCACCTTCGCCCAACTCGGTCGGCACCATCCCCACGCCGGCGGTGCGCCGCACCTGATCGGGCGCGCCTTCGGCCCGCGCATGGAGCGCCTCAGCGCCCTGCTGTTCCTCGCCGTGTTGCCGGTCGGTTTGCCGGCGGCGCTGAATATCGCCAGCGGCTTCTGGCAGGCCGTGGTCGAGCTGGATCGCGGCCAGGCGCTGGCCATCCAGCTCGCCACCCTCGGCGCCATCCTGCTGCTCGGCCAGCGCCCGGCCAAGGCCTCGGGGCTGGTGCAGGGCCTGATCGCCGTGGCGATTGTCGCCAGTGTCGGGCTGATCTGGTGGGCCGGCGACTTGCCGCTGAGCAGCCAGCCGCTGCTGCCGCCCATCACGGGCTCCTGGCACCTGCTGCCCGCCGCGCTGGGGGTGATGTTCTGGTGTTTCGTCGGCATCGAGGCCTTCACCCACATGGGCGAGGAATTCAAGAACCCCGCGCGCGACTTTCCCCTGGCCCTGCTGCTCGGCGTGCTGCTCGCCGGCCTGGTGTACTGGGCCTGCTCGGTGGCGGTGCTGAGCTTTCAGGCCTACGGCGACGTGCACAGCGACGCCGCCTCGCTGCCGCGGCTGTTCGATCTGCTGCTGGGCGGACAGGCACGCTGGCTGATCGCGGTGGTCGGCTACCTGGCCTGCTTCGCCTCGATCAACATCTACATTCAGGGCTTCGCCCGGCTGATCTGGAGCCTGGCCGAGGAAGGCAAACTGCCGGCCCGCCTGGCCCGGCGCAACCGCCACGGCGTACCCG
This sequence comes from Pseudomonas sp., assembly GCF_041601375.1. Classification (GTDB taxonomy): domain Bacteria; phylum Pseudomonadota; class Gammaproteobacteria; order Pseudomonadales; family Pseudomonadaceae; genus Aquipseudomonas. Next base: position 14,753 of record NZ_JBFIIG010000063.1, read on the forward strand.
CCCGCGCCCTGCTGCTGGTGGTCCTGAGCTGCGCCCTGTGCGCCGGCCTGGCCGGCCTGTTCAAGCTCTCGGTGGACGACCTGATCCGCTACGCCAATGGCAACTTCGTGGTCGTCTACCTGCTGAGCATGGCCGCCGGCTGGGTACTGCTGCGCGGCATCTGGCGCTGGCTCGCCGGTTTCAGCACGCTGCTCTGCACCCTGGTGCTGTTGATGCTCGGTGTGGATGCCTGGTACGCATTGGGGCTATTGGCCGTGCTGGCGGCACTCGATTACCTGCGCAACCCACCGATGCAGACGGCAAAGGTGACCTGAGGCCCAAGAAGCTTCTATCCTTGGGGCGAACCCGCCGAAAGGAAGCCCCATGCCTCGCGTACTCACCGACCTGAAGATCATGTTGCTGGCCAACCTGTGGATAGTCCCAGTGGTCGCCGCATTGGTCGGCGCGGTGTTCTATTTCGTTGCCCCGCCGCCGCCGATGCACGCCAGCATGGCCACCGGCGCAGAGGGGGGCAATTACCGGATATTTGCCCAGAAACTCAAGACGCAACTGGCCAGGGAAGGCTTCGAGCTGACCCTGGTGCCCAGCGCCGGCTCGCGGGACAACCTCGAGCGACTGTTGGCGCAGGAGAGTCAGGTCGAGATCGCTTTGGTGCAGAGCGGCCTGGAGCGCCAGCTCAGTGGCGCCGACAAAAACCGCCTGCAAAGCCTGGGGGCGGTGTATCAGGAACCGCTGTGGCTGTTCTACCGCAAGGACATCCGCCTCGAGCGCATCGCCGATCTGCTGCCGCTGCGCCTGGCCCTGGGCAGCGTCGGCAGCGGCACCCGCTCGGCCAGCGAGGCGATTCTCGCCGCCAATGCCATCGACCCGCAGCAGTACTCCGCGAGCTGGCAGGATCTGGGCGGCAACAAGGCCGCCGCCGCCCTCAGCGCCGGCGAACTGGATGCGGCCTTCTTCGTCGGTCCGGCGGAGAACGCGCGCGTGCAACTACTGGCCGCCAACCCCGATCTGCGCCTGGCCAACTTCCGCCGCGCCGCCGCCTATGAAGCTCGCCTGCCGTTCTTCAAGCGGGTGATTATCGAGGAAGGTCTGCTCAACCTGGCGCTGAACAGTCCGCCGCAGACCACCGTCACCCTGTCACCGGTAGCCACCCTGGTGATCAACCAACACTTCCACCCGGGCCTGGTGCCGCTGTTCCTCGAGGCAAGCCGCGAGGTGATGAAGGACGGCACCCTGCTGGATCAGGCCGGCGCCTTCCCCAGCGCCGTGCCACGTACCTTCGAACTGTCCGGCGACGCCGAGCACTACTACAAGAGCGGTCTACCGCTGCTGCAGCGCTACCTGCCGTTTCGCATCGCGTCCCTGGCCGATCGCTACATCATCCTGCTGATCCCGCTGATCGTGGTGCTGGTACCGCTGCTCAAGGCGGTCGGCCCGCTGTATCGCTGGCGCATCCGCGCGCGCATATACCGCTGGTACAAACACCTGCGCGAGATCGACCGCCAGCTGGATGCCGGCACCCTGCCGGAACGCCTGGGCAGCGAGATCGAGCGCCTGGAACAGCTGCAGGACGAACTGGCCAAGGTCGAGGTGCCGCTGTCTTACTCCAACGAACTGTACGAGCTGCATGTGCACCTGCGCTACGTGATCGAACGATTGCAGACCTTGCAGCAGCGACGGGCGACCGAGGCCGAGACACTCGGGTAAACTGCGCAGCATTCCCGGGGCAGCGAAACCGGCCATCGCCCGTTGTCTGCGCCCCCGTTCACCGCTGAAGATTTTTGAGAGACCGTCCATGCCGATCCGCCACTGCATCGTCCACCTGATCGACAAGAAACCCGATGGTACGCCCGCCGTGCTGCACGCCCGCGACAGCGAACTGGCTGCCTCGCAGGCCATCGAGAACATGCTCGCCGACCTCAACGAGAGCTACAACGCCAAGCAGGGCAAGGCCTGGGGCCTGTTTCACGCCGAATCCGGCGCCTACCCGTTCAGTGGCTGGCTGAAGCACTACCTCGACGCTGGCCAGGACTTCGCCGCGTTCAGCCGCCAGGCGGTCGAGCACCTGCAGAAGCTGATGGAGGAGTCCAACCTGTCCACCGGCGGCCACGTGCTGTTCGCCCACTACCAGCAAGGCATGACCGATTACCTGGTGATCGCCCTGCTGCACCACAGCGACGGCGTGGCGGTCAACGATGCACTGGACGTGACCGCCGCCAAGCACCTGGACCTGAGCCAGTTGCACCTGGCGGCGCGGATCAACATTTCCGAATGGCAGAACAACGCCAACTCCAAGCAGTACATCTCCTTTATCAAGGGCAAGAACGGCAAGAAGGTCTCGGAGTACTTCCGCGACTTCATCGGCTGCCAGGAAGGCGTCGACGGCCCGGGCGAAACCCGCACCCTGCTCAAGGCCTTCAGCGACTTCGTCGAAAGCGAGGACCTGCCGGAAGAAGCGGCCCGCGAGAAGACCAAGACCCTGGTCGACTACGCCAGCAGCCAGGCCAAGATCGGCGAGCCCATGGGCCTGCAGGAACTCTCCGGGCTGATCGACGAGGAGCGCCCGCGGGCCTTCTACGAGCATATCCGCAACAAGGACTACGGCCTGTCGCCGGAGATCCCGGCGGACAAGCGCACGCTGAGCCAGTTTCAGCGTTTCACCGGTCGCGCCGAAGGCCTGTCGATCAGCTTCGAAGCCCATCTGCTCGGCTCGAAAGTCGAATACGACGAGAGCCAGGGCACCCTGACCCTGCGCAACCTGCCGACCCAACTGACCGACCAGCTGAAACGCCGCAAGGACTGAAAGACCGAGCGCCGATGGCGGCCATCCGCGGGCGCTCGCGCCGATACTGTGTTCGATGGTTTCATGACCTGCGAGGCACTGCGCCATGTCACGCCTGCCCGATGCTGTTCTCGACGACTGCCTGCTCGATCCGGCGGCGCCGTTTGCCCAGGATCCGGCGCGCGACTTCGGCCTGGAGAGAAAGACCGCGCAACTGGCCCTGCCGGAACTGCGCGCCTGGCTCAACGATCAGCAGCGCCGGCTCTGGGCCAACAGCCAGGACGCCCTGCTGCTGGTGCTGCAAGGCCCGGACTGCGCCGGCAAGGACGGCGTGATCAGGCGCGTGCTCAACAGCGTCGACCCGCAAGGCCTGCGCCTGCACAGCTTCAAGCAACCGGATGCCTGCGAGCGGCGGCATGATTTCCTCTGGCGCTATCGGCGACGGCTGCCCGCCCCCGGACTGCTCGGGGTGTTCAACCGCAGTTACTACGAGGGCCTGGCCAGCGATCTGTTCGACGGTCTGATCGGCGCCGCCGAGCTGCCGGCGCGCCTGCAGCGCGTGCTGGCCCTGGAAGCGGGCCTGCCGGCGCGGCGCCTGCAGCCGCTCAAGTGCTACCTGCATATCTCCCGTGACGAGCAGAAGGCGCGCCTGCTGCAACGCCTGCAGCGCCCGGACAAACGCTGGAAACTGCGCCCCAGCGATCTGCTGGCCTACCGCGAATATGCGCAGCGCCAGCAGCGCTGGAGCGAACTGCTGACGGCCAGTCACAGCCAGGCGGCGCCCTGGTATGTGCTGCCGGCCGAGCATCGCTGGCTGCGCGACTGGCTGCTGGCCAGCCTGCTGGCCCGCGAGTTCGAGCGTTTGCAGCTGGAATGGCCGCAGCGCCCGCCGCCTTTCACGGCGGCAGACCTTGAGCGCGCATAGAAGATGGTCTGGTCGCCAATCGGCTATCACCACAGTGGCAAAATCGCCTGATCCCGAGCCAAGGAGGACTCATGAAAAGAATCGTTGTGCTGCTCACCGCCCTGGCACTCTACCAGCACAGGGAAGGCCTGCAGCGCTGGTGCAGATCGGTGCCAGGGCGAGGTGGCACTGTATGCCACCCAGTGGCGCAGCTACTGCGCCAAGCCCCGGCCCCTGCTCGCCGAGCAATGCATCGCCTACCGCGAGATCGATATCGAGAAGAGCGCCAGCGGCCGGGCCGAGTCCAGGCCCTGGGCGGTCGCGGCGTGCCGTAGCTCGATGTGCACGGCGAGCTCATCCACGGCCACGCCCCACGAGCCACACGCGCCGTCTTCTAAGACTGCACTCGCCTAACGGGCGCCGCCGCCCCGTGATCGCCACTGCCGCGGACTGACCCCGAACCAGCGGCGGAAGGCCCGCGAGAAGGCACTGGTTTCCGAATAACCGAGCAGCGGCGCCAGATCGGAAATCGTCAGTTGCGGCTGGCCCAAGTAGTGGGTGGCCAACTCGCAACGCAACTTGTCAACCACACCGGAGAAGTTCAGGCCATGCTCGCGCAGGCGCCGCTGCAGCGACCAGCCGGCAAGGCCCATCTGCTCGGCGATGTCTTCCAGCATCGGCTCGCCGGCCAGCAACTGCTGACGCACCTGGGCGCGGGTGTCGTCGACGATGTTCGGCGCCTCGCGGCCGGCCAGGCTGAGCTGGCGCAGCGAGTCCTGCATGACCAGCAACAGGGTCGAGTTGTATTCGGGCATGGCGCGGCCGAGCCCGTGCTTGGGGATGATCAACGAATTGCACGGCTGGTCGAAGTACACAGGGGCGTCGAACACCTTGCAGTGCTCATGCCAGTGCTCAGGACGCGGGTGCTCGAAGTGCACCGCATGCGGCGCCCAGTGGCTGCCCAGCACGTGGCGGATCAGGTTGAGGGCCATGCCCAGGGTCAGCTCGGCATCCTGGCGGCGGGCCAGGATGGCGCCGTGGCGCACCTGGTAGTCGAAGCGGTAGTGCTCGCCCTCGTCGACCAGACGGATCAGGCTGTTGCGCTGGTGCAGGGGGAAGGCGCGGGCGAAGTTGATCAGCGCCTGCTCCACGGTCGCCGAGCACAAGCCGATATAGCCGAGCAGGCCGAGCGCCTGCGGCTTGAACTGTTGGCCGTAGTACAGGCCGAAATTGTCGCAGCCGGACTGACGCGCCGCTTCTTCCAGCACCTGACAGTAGTTGGGCAGGGCCAGACTCAGAGTCGGGTGCTGCAGCAGCTCGGGGTCGATGCCCGAGACGCCGAGGATGCGGTCGGGATCGCCGCCCTGTTTATCGATGAAGGTGCACAGGCCGCTGGCGGCGGCGGCCAGCACGCCGGCGTGACGCGAGCCGCAAGTCAGTTCCGAAACACCGGCCAGGCCGGCAGGGTGGGTGAGCAACGGACTCATGGTGAAACTCTCTGCAGGAACAACCGGAGTCTTTAGGCAAGTTTCATACCGGAGCCGGCAATGCGCCGCAGAACAGTGCCTGCCGTGGCCTGGACGCTGGCGCCGGCCGCTCGCTGCACCGCGGCAGGGCAGGAGACGAGTCGTTTGGGAACACCCGGAGCGGATCGGAGCAGGCGACTTGACCCCAGGTGACACGCGACCGGTCCCCGCAAGAAAGTTGACTTCAGACGACAGCGCACCTCGGTAATGGTCAAGTCGAGCCACTGCAGCCGGTGCATGATCGCCCTAGGCCGCTGTGGAACGCAGATTTGCACTGCCCTTCGGCCGGCGCACACACAAGTACAAGAACAGTCGCTTCGGAGAACCTCATGATCTACGCCAAACCCAATACCCCAGGTACCTTGGTCAGCCTCAAGCCGCGCTACGGCAACTACATCGGCGGCGAATTCGTAGCGCCGGTCAACGGCCAGTATTTCACCAACAGCAGCCCGGTGGATGCGTCGGTGATCGCCGAATTCCCCCGTTCCGATGCCGCCGATATCGAGCGCGCCCTGGACGCCGCCCATGCCGCCGCGGATGCCTGGGGCAAGACCTCGGCGCAGGCCCGTTCGCTGGTGCTGCTGCAGATCGCCGACCGCATCGAGGCCAATCTCGAACTGCTGGCCGTGGCCGAAACCTGGGACAACGGCAAGGCCGTGCGCGAAACCCTCAACGCCGACGTGCCGCTGGCTGCCGACCACTTCCGCTATTACGCCGGCTGCATCCGCGCCCAGGAAGGCAGTGCCGCCGAGATCGACGAACACACCGCCGCCTACCACTTCCACGAGCCGCTGGGCGTGGTCGGACAGATCATTCCGTGGAACTTCCCCCTGCTGATGGCCGCCTGGAAACTGGCGCCGGCCCTGGCCGCCGGCAACTGCATCGTGCTCAAGCCGGCCGAGCAGACCCCGCTGTCGATCACCCTGCTGATGGAACTGATCGGCGACCTGCTGCCGCCGGGCGTGCTCAACGTGGTCCAGGGCTTTGGCCGCGAAGCCGGCGAGGCCCTGGCCACCAGCAAGCGCATCGCCAAGATCGCCTTCACCGGTTCCACCCCGGTGGGTTCGCACATCCTCAAGTGCGCCGCCGAGAACATCATCCCGTCGACCGTGGAGCTGGGCGGCAAGTCGCCGAACATCTTCTTCG
>NZ_JBFIIG010000064.1:0-20546 GCF_041601375.1 Pseudomonas sp.
CGGGCGTTTTTGTGAGCGCCAGATTCTATGAGCCCTTGAAAAACCGAGTGCACGAAGGCCAGGGCCCAGAACTTGTGAAAAATTCTCGTCTACTGCGACCGCCTCCAGTCGTTCGCTGCTGACGTTGCGCTGCGAACGCCTGGGGCGGACTCGCGACGACGTTCGATAGCTCACAACCTCATGAGTGGCGGGGCAGAGCTGGCAAGCAAGCGAAGGTCGCCGCCTGTTTGGCTCACTTCATCCTGGAGGCTGTCGGACTTTAGCTGAGGATCAATCTCAAGCCCGGTAGGCTCCTGGTGGAGTCAAGTCAGGCGCGTTTCTTGTCGCGCGTTTAACTTCCCGTGCATTGCCTGCGCTCGAATGCAGCGGTTTTTCAACGATTTGTCAGCGGGCGCGGTAAGTGATACGACCTTTGCTCAGGTCATAAGGCGTCAGCTCTACGCGAACCTTATCGCCAGTCAGAATGCGGATATAGTTTTTGCGCATCTTTCCAGAGATGTGCGCGGTAACGACGTGCCCGTTTTCCAACTCCACGCGGAACATGGTGTTGGGCAGGGTGTCGACGACAGTGCCTTCCATTTCGAAGCTGTCTTCTTTCGACATGCAGTAAAGCCCTCGGTATCCAAAGTATGACCATGGCCAGGTGCACCTGGCTCCAGGCAAAAGCGGCGTGCATTGTGCCCGAAAAGGATGGTGCACGCCAAGCGACTTCAGGTGAGAGTGATCCAGCGCTGATTAACGAACAGCTCGATTGGGCGGTATTGCGTCTTGTAGCTCATTTTTCGGCAGTTTTTGATCCAATAACCGAGGTACAGGGCATTCAGCCCAAGGCGCGCAGACTCCTTGATTTGCCACAGAATGGCGAAGCGTCCGAGACTGCGGCGCTCTTCGCTGGGCTCGTAGAAGGTGTAAACCGCAGAAAGCCCATTGGGCAGCACGTCGGTGACCGCGATCGCCAGCAGTCGGCCGTGCTGGCGAAACTCGTAGAAGCGTGCAAACGGCAGGTCGCGTACCAGGAAAGTGGAGAACTGCTCGCGGTTCGGTGGGTACATGTCGCCATCGGCATGGCGCTGCTCGATATAGCGCGCATAGAGGCTGTAGTACTCCTCGGTGAACGCCGGGCGCACTGCGCGGACCTGGATATCGAGATTGCGCTTGAAGATACGTCGCTGCTGGCGATTGGGTTTGAATAGGCTGACGGGAATGCGCGCAGGCACGCAGGCCGAGCAGCGCTGGCAGTGGGGCCGGTAGAGGTGGTCGCCACTGCGGCGAAAGCCCATTTCCGAAAGTTCGGCGTAGACCTCCACATCCATTGGCTGGCTGGGGTCGAGGAACAGGGTGGTGGCCTGCTCTTCGGGCAGATAGCTGCACGGATGAGGCTGGGTGGCGTAAAACTTCAGGCGGGCCAGCTCGGTCATGGTCGACTCTCGAGTAATGCCTTGAACAAGTGTAAGCCACCCTGCCGGACTCGCCTAGGCGCTCCAGGGCGCCTTGTCGGGCTGGTCGATATAACGCTTGAGGTAGTCGGCGAAATCTGCACGGGCAATCGGCCGGGCGCCAAAGTTGTGCAGGTGTTGCGTGGGCATCTGGCAGTCGATGAGCACGAAGCCCCAGGCCTTGAGTCGTTCGACCAGGGTGACAAAGCCGACCTTCGAGGCGTTGTCGGCGCGGCTGAACATGGATTCGCCGAAAAACAACCGGCCCATCGCTAGGCCATATAGCCCTCCGACCAGTTCGCCGTCGAGCCAGACTTCGGCCGAATGGGCAATGCCGCGTCCATGCAGTTCAAGGTAGGCGTGCTGCATCGGGGTCGTGATCCAGGTGCCGTCGGCATAGTCGCGCGGCGCGGCGCAGGCCTGGATTACCTTGGCAAAGGCTCGGTCGAAGGTCACCTGGTAGCGGGCCTGGCGCAGCACCTTGGCCAGGCTGCGCGAGACGTGCAGCTCATCGGGGAAGAGCACGGTACGCGGATCCGGCGACCACCAGAGAATCGGCTGATTGTCCTGAAACCAGGGGAAGCAACCATGGCGGTAGGCCGCTATCAGGCGCTCGGCACTCAAGTCGCCGCCGGCCGCCAGCAAGCCGTTGGGCTCGCGCAGGGCTTTGCTCAATGGCGGGAAGTTCAGGGAGTCGCGTTGCAACCAGGTCAGCATTCAAGGAAACCGCAAGAGAGAAGGGCGGGGCGGCTCGGTTGGCCCCTACGACGCCCGAGGCCTGATACCGCATAGTTGCTCCAGGCCATGCGTGGTCTGGCATCACGCATCGCAGCGCCTGGTATCAGGTTCTCAGGCATTCGCACTGCCAGCCGAGCTGGACGGCGGAGAGGAAACACTCAGCTGCCGCGTCCGTTTGCAGGTAGCCCGCTGTGGCGCTCGACATTTCACAGCCGCTGACTGCCGGGCGCGCTCAATGGTCGTCGAGGAACTTTTCGACATCCAGTGCGGCCATGCAGCCGGCCCCGGCAGAGGTGATTGCCTGGCGGTACACGTGGTCGGCCACGTCGCCGGCGGCGAACACCCCCTCGATACTGGTCGCAGTGGCATTGCCTTCGCTGCCGCCCCTGATCAGCAGATAACCGTCGCGCATTTCCAGCTGACCCTGGAACAGATCGGTATTGGGCTTGTGGCCGATGGCGATGAACACCCCCGTCAGCGGCAGCTCCTTGGAGAAGCCATTGGTGGTGTCTTTCAGGCGCACGCCGGTTACGCCGCTGGTATCGCCCAGCACTTCGTCCAGGGTGTGGTTCCAGTGCAGGTGAATGTTGCCGTTGGCGGCCTTGTCGAAGAGCTTGTCTTGCAGGATCTTTTCCGAGCGCAGCTTGTCGCGCCGGTGAACCAGGTGCACTTCCTTGGCGATATTGGCCAGGTACAGCGCTTCCTCGACGGCAGTGTTGCCACCGCCAATCACCGCGACTACCTGATTGCGGTAGAAGAAGCCGTCACAGGTGGCGCAGGCAGACACGCCTTTGCCGGCAAAGGCTTCTTCCGACGGCAGGCCGAGGTACTGCGCGGAGGCGCCGGTGGCGATGATCAGTGCGTCGCAGCTGTAGGTGCCGCTGTCGCCTTTGAGGATGAACGGACGCTGTTGCAACTCGGCCGTGTGAATGTGGTCATAAAGGATCTCGGTGTCGAAGCGCTCGGCATGTTTTTGCATGCGTTCCATGAGCGCGGGGCCGGTCAAGCCTTCGACGTCACCTGGCCAGTTGTCCACGTCGGTGGTCGTGGTCAGCTGGCCGCCGGGCTGGATGCCGGTGATCACCACGGGCTTCAGGTTGGCTCGGGCGGCGTATACCGCTGCCGCGTAGCCGGCAGGGCCGGAACCCAGGATGATCAGGCGTGAATGCTTGACTTCGCTCATAGAAACACCTCATAAGCCTTTGTCACAAAAGAGAATGCGTGCTCCAATTGAGCCGCAAGTAATTATCTTGCCGGCTATGCTACACCGAAGCAGGGGGCGAACGGGAGCCGGCCGCAGAGGGCTTCGTCCAGGCGGGTTGCCACCCCAGTGTCTGGCGTGGCATCAACCGGGTAAATCCGTACAATAGTCAAAATTTTTGCCGTTAACCGATTATTCGGCGCGCCGCTGGCGCAGGAATAGATGCGTTTTGAAGAATTCGAGCCCTACAGCACAGACTCCGGTCTGGCGTCAGCAATTGCCCTACAGGTTGAAGGAGGGCGCCTTGATCGCGCTCGGCGCACTCTGCCTTTATCTGTGGATGGCGTTGCTGACCTATGATCCCGCCGACCCGGGCTGGACGCATACCAGCAATATCGACCAAGTGCAGAACGCTGCCGGCCGTGCCGGCGCCTGGTTCGCCGATATCCTGTTCATGGCCTTGGGCTATTTCGCCTATGTGTTCCCCCTGTTGCTTGGGGTCAAGACCCTGCAGGTATTTCGTGACCGCCACCAGCCCTGGCAGTGGAGCGGCTGGCTGTTCTCCTGGCGCTTGATCGGCCTGGTGTTCCTGGTGCTGTCCGGGGCAACGCTGGCCGATATTCATTTCGACCCGGGCGCGAGCATGCCGGCCTCTGCCGGCGGGGCTTTGGGCGAGAGCCTCGGCCAACTGGCCGAGGATGTACTGAACGTGCAGGGCAGCACCTTGCTGTTCATTGCCCTGTTCCTGTTCGGCTTGACCGTGTTCAGCGACCTGTCCTGGTTCAAGGTCATGGACCTGACCGGCAAGATCACCCTGGATCTTCTCGAGCTGATCCAGAGCCTGGTCAATCGCTGGTGGAACGCCCGTACCGAGCGCAAGCAACTGGTCGCCCAGTTACGCGAAGTCGATGAGCGGGTCAGCGAAGTGGCGGCGCCGATGGTGCACGACCGCCGCGAACAGGCGAAAGTCAAAGAGCGCCTGCTCGAACGTGAGGAAGCGCTGACGAAACACATGAGCGCCCGTGAAAGCCGCACCGCGCCTGTGATTACCCCGCCGGCGGAGCCTAAGGCCGCCGAATCGAGCAAGCGCGTACAGAAAGAAAAGCAGGCGCCGCTGTTCGTCGACAGCGCCGTCGAAGGTACTTTGCCGCCGATTTCCATTCTCGATGTCGCCGAGAAGAAGCAGAAGAAATTCTCCCCCGAGTCGCTGGAGGCCATGTCGCGACTGCTCGAGATCAAGCTCAAGGAGTTCGGCGTCGAGGTCATGGTCGAGTCGGTGCACCCGGGCCCGGTGATCACCCGCTTCGAGATCCAGCTCGCCGCCGGGGTCAAGGTCAGCCGTATTTCCGGGCTGGCCAAGGACCTGGCGCGCTCGATGGCGATCATCAGTGTGCGTGTGGTCGAAGTGATTCCCGGCAAAACCACCGTGGGCATCGAGGTGCCCAACGAAGACCGGCAGATCGTGCGCTTTTCCGAGGTGCTGTCGTCGCCCGAGTACGATGACGCCAAGTCCCCGGTGACCCTGGCCCTGGGCCACGACATCGGTGGCCGCCCGGTGATTACCGACCTGGCGAAAATGCCCCACCTGCTGGTCGCCGGCACCACCGGCTCGGGTAAGTCGGTCGGGGTCAACGCGATGATCCTGTCGATCCTGTTCAAGTCCACGCCGGAAGAGGCGCGCTTGATCATGATCGACCCGAAAATGCTCGAACTGTCGATCTACGAGGGCATTCCGCACCTGCTGTGCCCGGTGGTCACCGACATGAAGGAGGCGGCCAACGCCCTGCGCTGGAGCGTCGCCGAAATGGAACGGCGCTATAAGCTCATGTCGAAGCTGGGCGTACGCAACCTGGCTGGCTTCAACCGCAAGGTCAGGGAAGCCGAGGAGGCGGGCGAACCCCTGCCGGACCCGTTGTACAAGCGCGAAAGCATGCACGACGAGGCGCCGCTGCTGAAAACCCTGCCGACCATCGTGGTGGTGGTGGACGAGTTTGCCGACATGATGATGATCGTCGGCAAGAAGGTCGAAGAGTTGATCGCGCGGATCGCGCAGAAGGCCCGCGCCGCCGGCATCCACCTGATTCTCGCCACCCAGCGACCGTCGGTGGATGTGATCACCGGCCTGATCAAGGCCAACATCCCGACACGCATGGCCTTCCAGGTGTCGAGCAAGATCGATTCGCGGACCATTCTCGACCAGGGTGGCGCCGAACAGTTGCTCGGCCACGGCGACATGCTCTACCTGCCGCCTGGCACCGGCTTGCCGATTCGCGTGCACGGCGCCTTCGTTTCCGACGAAGAGGTCCACCGCGTGGTCGAGGCCTGGAAGCTGCGCGGCACGCCGGACTATATCGAAGACATTCTCGCCGGTGTCGAGGAGTCCGGCAGCGGCTTCGACGGCAGCAGCGAGGGCGGCAGCGAAGGCAGTGAAGAAGATCCGCTGTATGACGAAGCCGTGCGTTTCGTCACCGAAAGCCGTCGGGCCTCGATTTCCGCCGTACAGCGCAAATTGAAGATCGGCTACAACCGTGCGGCACGGATGATCGAAGCGATGGAAATAGCTGGTGTGGTGACATCGATGAGCACCAATGGCTCGCGCGAAGTGATAGCGCCGGGCCCAACTCGTGACTAACGCCAAGAAATCAATGTGATAAGGAGTTCCATGCGCCTGATTCGTATGCTGTTGCTGGCAGCTTTAAGCCTTTCCAGCGTTTCCGCCCTGGCGGACGAGGATGCGTCGGCACAACGTCTGACCGCATTGCTCAGCCAGGCGCAAACCATCAGCGCCCGCTTTTCGCAACTGACCCTGGATGGCAGTGGCGCGCAGTTGCAGGAGACCGCAGGTCAGCTTGTGCTCAAGCGCCCGGGGCTGTTTCGCTGGCACACCGACGCGCCCATGGAGCAGTTGCTGGTGTCCAACGGCGAGAAGGTCTGGCTGTATGACCCGGATCTGGAGCAGGTCACTATTCAGACCCTCGACAAGCGCCTGACCCATACCCCGGCATTGCTGCTGTCCGGCGACGTCTCCGAGATTCGCGAGAATTTCGCAATCAGCCACCAGGAAGGCGGCAACGTGGTCGATTTCATGCTCAAGCCGAAGTCCAAAGACACGCTGTTCGACAGCCTGCGCCTGTCGTTTCGCAGCGGCGTGTTGAATGACATGCAGCTGATCGACAGCATCGGCCAGCGCACCAACATTCTGTTCCTCGGCGTGGAGATGAATGAAGCCGTGGACGACAGCCTGTTCAGCTTCGAGATCCCCGAAGGCGCGGATGTCATTCAAGAGTAAGAGGTCGTAGCTCGCCGCCATGGATCTGTTTCGTAATGCTCCCATCGCTCAGCCCCTGGCGGCGCGCTTGCGTGCCGCCAGCCTGGACGAGTACGTCGGCCAGGAGCATCTGCTGGCACGCGGCAAGCCGCTGCGCGAAGCGCTGGAGCAGGGCGCACTGCACTCGATGATCTTCTGGGGGCCGCCGGGCGTGGGCAAGACCACCCTGGCGCGCTTGCTGGCTCAGGTCACCGATGCCCACTTCGAGACGATTTCCGCGGTGCTCTCCGGCGTGAAGGAGATCCGCCAGGCGGTCGAGGTCGCGCAACAGCACGCCGCCCAGTATGGCCGCCGGACCATCCTGTTCGTCGACGAGGTGCATCGCTTCAACAAGTCGCAGCAGGATGCTTTTCTGCCCTATGTGGAAGACGGCACCCTGATCTTCATCGGCGCCACCACCGAAAATCCCTCGTTCGAACTGAATAACGCGCTGCTTTCGCGAGCCCGCGTCTATGTCCTGAAAAGCCTCGATGAAGAGGCGCTGCGCAGGCTGGCGAGCCGTGCCCTGGCTGATCCCAAAGGCCTCGGCGAACGACAGCTGAGCCTGCCGGAGGAAAGCTTCAAGATTCTCCTGGCCGCTGCTGATGGCGATGGTCGGCGCTTGCTGAATTTCCTGGAAAACGCCGCGGATCTGGCCGAGGACGGCGGCACCATCAGCAGCGAACTGTTGCTGGACCTGCTCGGCGACAGCCGCAGGCGCTTCGACAAGGGCGGCGAAGCCTTCTACGACCAGATTTCCGCGCTGCACAAGTCGGTGCGCGGCTCCAGCCCGGACGGCGCGCTCTATTGGTTCGCGCGCATGCTCGATGGCGGTTGCGACCCCCTGTACATCGCCCGCCGGGTGGTGCGCATGGCCAGCGAAGACATCGGCAACGCCGACCCGCGCGCTCTGACGCTGTGCCTCGATGCCTGGGGCGTGCAGGAACGCCTGGGCAGCCCCGAAGGCGAACTGGCCGTGGCCCAGGCCATCGTCTACCTGGCCTGCGCACCGAAGAGCAACGCGGTGTATAGCGCGTTCAAGGCGGCGATGCGCGATGCTGCCGAACATGGCTCCCTGGAAGTACCACTGCACCTGCGCAATGCGCCGACCAAGTTGATGAAGGAACTGGGCTACGGCGACGAATACCGCTATGCCCATGACGAGCCGGAGGCCTATGCCGCCGGTGAAGATTACTTCCCCGAGCAACTGCCGGCGCGTCAGTACTATCAACCCGTACCGCGCGGCCTCGAGCAGAAAATCCGCGACAAACTGGCCCACCTGGCCAGCCAGGACGCAGCCAGCCCGCGCAAGCGGAGAAAACCATGATCGCGGTGGTTTTCGCGGTGGCTGCCGGCGGGGCCTGCGGAACCCTGTTGCGCTTCGCCACCGGCAATTGGATCAACGCGAACTGGCCGCACTATTTCTATACCGCCACCCTGGCGGTAAACATCCTCGGCTGCCTGCTGATCGGTTACCTGTATGGGCTGTTCCTGCTGCGCCCGGAAATCCCCCTGGAGTTACGCGCCGGCTTGATCGTCGGCTTTCTGGGCGCCCTCACCACCTTTTCATCCTTTTCCCTCGACACCTTGCGCCTGCTGGAAAGCGGCCAGGCGCCAACGGCCTTCGGCTATGTGGCGCTGAGCGTGTTGGGCGGCCTGCTCGCGACCTGGGCCGGCCTATCATTCACCAAACTCTGATCGACGAGAACCCGACATGCTCGACTCCAAACTGGTTCGCAGCCAACTCCACGATGTGGCTCAGCGTCTTGCCACCCGTGGCTTTCAACTGGATGTAGCGCGCTTTGAAGCGCTGGAAACTCAGCGCAAGACCGTGCAGACCCATACCGAACAGCTACAAGCCGAGCGCAACAGTCGCTCCAAGGCCATCGGCCAGGCCAAGCAGCGCGGCGAAGACATCGCGCCGCTGCTGGCGGATGTCGATCGCATGGGCAGCGAGCTGGAGCAAGGCAAGCAGGACCTGGATGCCATCCAGGTCGAGTTGGACAACCTGCTGCTGAACCTGCCCAACCTGCCACATGTGTCGGTGCCGGTCGGCGACGATGAAGACGACAACGTCGAGGTGCGCCGCTGGGGTTCACCCAAGGCCTTCGATTTCCCCATCCAGGATCACGTCAGCCTGGGCGAACGACACGGCTGGCTGGATTTCGAAACCGCCGCCAAACTGTCTGGAGCGCGTTTCGCCCTGTTGCGCGGGCCGATCGCTCGCCTGCATCGCGCCCTGGCCCAGTTCATGATCAACCTGCACATCAGCGAGCATGGCTACGAGGAGGCTTACACGCCTTATCTGGTTCAGGCGCCGGCGTTGCAGGGCACCGGCCAGTTGCCCAAATTCGAGGAAGACCTGTTCAAGATCAGTCGCGAGAATGAGGCCGATCTGTACCTGATTCCGACTGCCGAAGTGTCGCTGACCAATATCGTTGCGGGCGAGATTCTCGATGCCAAGCAATTGCCGCTGAAGCTGGTTGCCCACACCCCGTGTTTCCGCAGCGAAGCCGGTTCGTCCGGTCGCGACACCCGCGGGATGATCCGTCAGCATCAGTTCGACAAGGTCGAGATGGTGCAGATCGTCGAGCCGGGCACCTCCTTCCAGGCCCTGGAGGAGCTCACCGGCAACGCCGAGAAGGTGCTGCAACTGCTCGAGCTGCCATACCGCGTACTCGCCCTCTGCACCGGCGACATGGGCTTCAGCGCGACCAAGACCTACGATCTGGAAGTCTGGGTGCCGAGCCAGGACAAGTACCGCGAAATCTCCTCCTGCTCCAATTGCGGCGACTTCCAGGCGCGGCGCATGCAGGCTCGTTATCGCAACCCGGAAACTGGCAAGCCGGAACTGCTGCACACCCTCAACGGTTCCGGCCTGGCGGTGGGCCGCACCCTGGTGGCGGTGCTGGAAAATTACCAGCAGGCCGATGGCAGCATTCGGGTGCCCATGGTGCTCAAGCCCTATATGGGCGGTATCGACGTCATCGGTTAAAGCGCAACTTGGTGGGGTGGGCTGAAGCCCGCCCTACGGCAAGCCACTGTCACTCGTTTGGATCACGCCCATGGACTTTCTTCCGCTGTTCCACAAATTGCAGGGTCGCCTGGTGCTGGTGGTCGGTGGCGGCGAGGTGGCCCTGCGCAAATCGCGGCTGCTGGCCGATGCCGGTGCCAGGTTGCGGGTCGTGGCGCCGGAGGTGCGCGAGGATCTGCGCGAGTTGGTCGGTCAGGGGGGCGGCGAGGTACTGCTGCGCAACTACCTGCCCGCAGACTTGAGCGGTGTGGCGTTGATCATTGCCGCCACCGACGACGAGCCGCTGAATGCGCAGATATCCGCCCAGGCCCAGGCCCAGGGGATTCCGGTCAATGTTGTCGATGCTCCCAAGCTGTGCAGCGTGATCTTCCCGGCTATCGTCGACCGCTCGCCACTGATCGTCGCCGTTACCAGTGGCGGCGACGCGCCGGTATTGGCGCGCTTGATTCGGGCCAAGATCGAGACCTGGATTCCGGCGACCTATGGTCAGTTGGCCGGCTTGGCAAAGAAATTCCGCGAGCAAGTCAAAGGCCTGTTCCCCGATGTCCAGCAACGCCGGGTGTTCTGGGAGGACGTGTTCCAGGGGCAAATTGCCGAAAGCGTGTTCGCCGGCAAGTTGCATGAGGGCGAACGCCTGCTCGAAGCGAAAGTCGCCGGCGCCCTGCCGCGCGCCTTGGGCGAGGTGTATCTGGTCGGCGCCGGCCCGGGCGACCCGGACCTGCTGACGTTTCGCGCCCTGCGCCTGATGCAGCAAGCCGATGTGGTGCTCTACGATCGCCTGGTCGCTCCGGCGATCATCGAGTTGTGCCGTCGCGATGCCGAGCGCATCTATGTCGGCAAGCAGCGCGCCGCGCACGCCGTGCCGCAGGATCAGATCAATCGGCGCCTGGTCAGCCTGGCCAAAGAGGGCAAGCGGGTGTTGCGCCTGAAAGGCGGCGATCCGTTTATCTTCGGCCGTGGCGGCGAGGAGATCGAGGAGCTGGCGGCTCACGGCATACCCTTCCAGGTCGTGCCCGGCATCACCGCGGCCAGCGGCTGCGCGGCTTACGCGGGAATTCCGCTGACCCACCGCGATCATGCCCAGTCGGTACGCTTCGTCACCGGTCACCTCAAGGACGGCAGCTGCGACCTGCCTTGGGCGGAACTGGCGGCGCCCAGCCAGACCCTGGTGTTCTACATGGGCCTGGTCGGCTTGCCGCTGATTTGCCAGCAATTGATCGCCCATGGCCGTGTGCCCAGCACGCCGGCGGCGCTGATCCAGCAGGGCACCACGCGCAACCAGCGGGTGTTCACCGGCACCCTGGCGAACCTGCCGGAACTGGTCGCCGAGCATCAGGTCCACGCGCCGACCCTGGTCATAGTCGGCGAGGTGGTGCAGCTGCGCGACAAGCTGGCCTGGTTCGAAGGCGCTCAGGCCGAGGTTTGAAGCAAGCCCTGCAGGGGCGGCCGGGCGGCGTTCCGTTTTAGCTGCGAAGCTGTGCTGTGCATTGAAAAATTCGCGGCTAAAGCCGCTCCTACAGGTGCCCACATTGCCTCCAGTTCGCTGCGCGACAGCGAGGCATGTGGACGACGGGGGATCTCCTACCTTGTAAAGACGCCGTTGCCCGGCAGGCGCGCGCGATCATGCCCACGGGACAAGTCCAGCGCCGGGCCCTTGGGCACTATGCCGGTCGGGTTGATGGTGCGATGACTGGCGTAGTAATGGCCCTTGACGTGTTCGAAATCCACCGTTGCCGCCACCCCGGGCCACTGGTACAGCTCGCGCAGCCAGTTGGACAGGTTCGGGTAGTCCTCGATACGCCGCAGGTTGCACTTGAAGTGCCCGTAGTACACCGCATCGAAGCGAACCAGGGTGGTGAACAGGCGCCAATCGGCTTCGCTGAGGTATTCGCCAGCCAGGTAACGGCGCTCGCCGAGGTGTGCATCCAGACAATCCAGTTCGGCGAACAGCTCGCCGAAGGCTTCCTCGTAGGCGTCCTGGGTGGTGGCGAAACCGGCGCGGTACACGCCATTGTTGACCGCCGGATAGATGCGCCGATTGAGTGCGTCGATCTCGCCGCGCAGCGCTGCGGGATAGAAATCCAGGGGGTTGTCCGTCAGCCCGTCGAATGCCGAGTTGAACATGCGGATGATTTCCGCTGACTCATTGCTGACGATGCGCTGTTGCTGCCTGTCCCACAACAACGGCACGGTCACCCGGCCAGTGTAGTTGGCGTCATCGGCGGTGTAGCGCTGATGCAGAAAGTCCAGGCCGTCCAACGCATCGCCCGTGGAGCCATGGGCCGGGTCGAAGGTCCAGCCATCGTCGAGCATCAGCCAGCTGACCACCGACACACCGACCAGATCCTGCAAGCCCTTGAGCCGACGCAGGATCAGGGTGCGGTGGGCCCAGGGGCAGGCGAGGGACACATACAGGTGATAGCGACCGGCTTGCGCCTTGAAACCACCTTCGCCGCTAGGCCCGGGGCTGCCGTCGGCGGTGATCCAGTTGCGCCGCCGGGCATCCTCGCGTTTGAAGCGGCCGTCAGCCGCGGTGTCGTACCACTGGTCATGCCAGCTTCCCTCAATCAACAAACCCATTACCCGACTCCTTTGGCTTTACCGCCCAGGGTTCAGTCTAACGGCGGCGGTTCGATTGAAAGGTAGAAAAAGCTGCCTCTAAAAATCGATTATCCCGATATGTTTCGGGCGTCCCAGCGCAGCTGCGCCTGCTTGAACGCCTCTTCGCGCGGGGTGCCCAGGCCGCGCAGGGCCACGGCCATGCTGCTCATTACCGCGAGCCGGCCGTAAGCGTCCTCGACTTCGCCGCGCCAGAACGCCTGCAGGTGCTCCGGTTGCAGCGACTCGGGCTTGACGTGGCGCTGCGCCGACAGTGGCGGCCAGTCTTCGTCCCAGTTCTCGCCGTTGGCCGTGCCGTAGAGATGGCTGGTGGCGTCCGGATTTATTTCCACCTCGCCACCTTCACCCTTGATCACCAGCGCGGTGTCGCCGAGCAATTGGCTGGCTTCGCGGTGCACCGCCTGGTAACCGGGGTGAAAGATGCTCTGCAGGCCGCAGCGCGCCGACAAGGGGTTGAGGATGCGGGTCAGCGAGTGGATCGGCGAGCGCAAACCGAGGATGTTGCGCAGGTCGATCATCCGTTGCAGTTGCGGCATCCAGTCGCCCAGCGGGATAAACGCCAGGTGCTGCTCCTGCAACGCATGCTCCACCTCGGCCCAGCTGCGGCACAGTGGAACCTGCAGAAGCCCGATCACTTGCTCGCTGTACAGCCGCCCGGCGGTGTGCGCGCCGCCGCCATGCAGGAGGATGCGCACGCCGCTGTTGGCCAGGGCCTTGGCAGCGAGGAGAAACCAGGGCAAATGACGCTTCTTGCCGGCATAGCTGGGCCAGTCCAGGTCGACCGCAATGGCCGGCGCCTGCAGGCGCTCGCGCACCGCCTCGGCAAAGCCGGCCATCTCCTCGGCACTTTCCTCTTTGTGCCTGAGCAGCATCAGGAAGGCGCCGAGCTGGGTGTCCTCGACCTTGCCGTCGAGCAACATGCCCATGGCTTCACGGGCTTCTGCTCGGCTCAGGTTGCGCGCGCCGCGCTTGCCTTTGCCGAGGATGCGCACGAATTGGGCAAAAGGGTGTTCCGCTGGGGTGACAAGGTTCATAGGCAATTCGTCGGTTTGGGCAGGCCCGCCAGCTTGGCGGCGAGTTTGGCGGGAGCGCCTTTGAACAGCAGATTGAGGTGCAGGCTGTTGCCCTTTTCCGGGCCCAGCTTGAGCGCCACGTATTTGATCAGCGGCCGGTTGGCTGGCGACAGCTGGAACTCGGCGTAGAAGGCCCGCAACAAGCGCAGGATCTGCCAGTGCTCGGCGCTCAGGATCAGTTGTTCCTGTTGCGCCAGGGCCTCGGCCACCGGTTCCGACCAATCGGCCAGAGTAAGCAGGTAACCATCCTTGTCCAGCTCGATGCGCCGGCCGGCAACGATCAAATGCGTCATAGCCAGCTGTTGACCTTGTCGAAGCGGCAACTGAGTTCGACGAACCCCGGGTAGTCGACCACCTGGATCCGCGCCGGCGCGGTCAGCGCGCGCGCGCCGAGGTCTTCGTCGAGGGCGAACAGGCCGATACCGTCCGGCATCAGGTCCAGGGCCTGGCACTGGGCGGTGCCGGGTTGCAGGGCGTAAACCGCGTCACCGCAGAGCAGCAAGCCGTCGGCAGGACCGAGCAAGCGCAGGCAACTGCTCAGCCGGCTGTCGCTGAACGGCGAATGGGATAACACATGCAAGGTAGCCATCAGAGGGTGATCACCTGGTCGTAGCGGTCGATAAGCGCGATCAGGGCGGCATCATCCAGCACCTCGGCCGCCAGCGTCAGCGCCTGTGGCTCCAGGCCGCGCTCCTGCAGGCTGCGCGCCGAGGCATAAAGTGATTCGACGCCGAACAGTGGCAACGCCTGCAGGTTGGCAGTGAGGTCTTTCTGCTGCACGGCGGCGGGCTGTTGTGCCGGTGCCAACTGCAGCACGCCGTCGTCGAGAAACAGCATGCCGAGGGGCAGGTCGAATGCGCCGCCAGCCAGGGCAACATCCAGCGCCTCGCGGGCGCTGGGCCCGGACCAGGGCGACTGGCGGCTGATGATCAGCAAGGATCTACTCATTTCAAGGCCCTCCGAAGCAGATCAGCCGATCGGCGGTTTGCGCCGCCTCATGCAGCTGGCCCAGCCCGGATAGATCCCAGCAAGCATCCAGATTGCCGGCGCTACGCCCGTAGCGTTGCGCTTCCTGCTCATTGAGGATGCCACGGCGCAGCGCTGCGGCAATGCATACCACGCCATCGAGCTGCTGCTGGCGTACCAGTTCGCGCCATTCGGCAGGGGTGTCCAGCTCATCCTGGGCGCTGACCACATTGCTCGAGGCGTTGTGCACCGCATCCTGATAGAAGAACAGCCGCACGATCTGATGGCCGCCGGCCAGGGCTGCCTGAGCGAAACGCAGGGCGCGCCGGGAGGAGGGCGCATGCGGTGGGGCGAAGAGGGCGATGGCGAATTTCATAGAGAAACCGGCAGGGAAATCTGCCCCAATGATAAAGGCTGAGCGCGCAAGATGCTCGCCGCACGCATGAAAAAGCCCGCCGAAGCGGGCTTCGGGTGCAGCTCGGGGATCAGTCGTCGCTGCCCATGATGCCCATGATCTGCAGCAGGCTGATGAACAGGTTGTAGATCGAGACATACAGGCTGATGGTCGCCATGATGTAGTTGCGCTCGCCACCGTGGATGATGGCGCTGGTCTGGAACAGGATGCAGGCCGAGGAAAACAGCACGAAGCCGGCGCTGATCGCCAGTTGCAGGCCGCTGATCTGGAAGAAGAAGCCCGCCACCATGGCGCCGATCAGGACGAAGAAGCCCGCGGTGATGAAGCCGCTGAGGAAGCTCATGTCCTTGCGCGAAATCAGCACGTAGGCGGACAGGCCACAGAAAACCAGAGCCGTCATGGTGAAGGCCGAGCTGACCACTTCGGCGCCGTTGGCCATACCCAGGTAGCGATTGAGGATCGGCCCCAGGGTGTAGCCCATGAAGCCGGTCAGGGCGAGGGTGGAGAGCAGGCCCCAGGACGAATCACGCAGTTTGGCAGTGAGGAAGAACAGGCCGTAGAAGCCGATCAGCACCACGAAAAAGTTGGGGTAAGGCACGTTGGCGCGTTGCGCCATAAAGGCAACCAAACCGCTGAAGGCCAGGGTGATGGCCAGCAGGCCATACGTATTGCGCAGTACGCGGCTGACTTCTTGCTGCTCAACCTGGGCGTGGCTGAGTGCGTATTCTTGTTCGTGCATGGCGACACTCCTGTAGAGGCTAATGGTTCCGTGAGCAAAGTCAGGCTCGATCATAACAGAGCCCTGGCCTCAGCCAAGCCAGAGAGTTTGACAGCGTGTTGCGTTCCGGTAAGATTGCCGCCCGCACAACGCCGGAAGCGTGGCAGAGCGGTTGAATGCAACGGTCTTGAAAACCGTCGAAGGGGAGACTCTTCCGTGAGTTCGAATCTCACCGCTTCCGCCAACTATTTTCAATCGAATCAGCAATATAGTCTCTTTGGCGTTTGCTATTTGACGGTTATGCGCCAAGCTAAGCCTCGTATATTTTTATGCCGTTCGATGCGGTAATTTCCTGCAAGGCCGCCGCGCTGAGCGGCTGACACATAACGAGGTGTCCGTTTGATAAGGGTGCTAGTGGTCGATGACCACGATCTGGTTCGTACAGGCATCACCCGGATGCTGGCCGATATCGATGGCCTGCAAGTCGTAGGGCAGGCCGACTCGGGCGAGGAGTCGCTGAGCAAGGCCCGCGAGCTGAAGCCCGACGTGGTCCTGATGGACGTGAAGATGCCCGGCATCGGCGGCCTCGAAGCGACCCGCAAACTCCTGCGCAGTCATCCCGATATGAAAGTCGTCGCCGTGACCGCCTGCGAGGAAGACCCGTTTCCCACGCGCCTGCTGCAGGCCGGCGCCGCTGGCTATCTGACCAAGGGCGCGGCCCTGGCCGAGATGGTCCAGGCCATTCGCCAGGTGTTCGCAGGGCAGCGCTACATCAGCCCGCAAATCGCCCAGCAATTGGCGCTCAAGTCGTTTCAGCCGCACAACAATAACTCGCCCTTCGACTTGCTTTCCGAGCGCGAGATTCAGATCGCCCTGATGATCGCCGGCTGCCAGAAGGTGCAGAGCATCTCCGACAAGCTGTGCCTGTCGCCGAAAACGGTCAATACTTACCGTTATCGAATCTTTGAGAAGTTGTCGATCACCAGCGATGTGGAGCTTGCCTTGCTCGCCGTACGCCATGGCATGGTCGATGCCAACAGTTGAGACACCCGCGATTGAAGTGAACGTTCTGTTCGACCCCAGCGCTTTCCTGGCCACTTGCAGCAGTCGCCCAGGTGTTTACCGCATGTTCGATGCGGACACCAAACTGCTCTACGTCGGCAAGGCGAAAAACCTGAAAAAGCGCCTGGCCAGCTACTTTCGCAAGAGCGGCCTGGCGCCGAAGACCGCAGCGCTGGTCGGCCGAATCGCCCAGGTCGAAACCACCATCACCGCCAACGAAACCGAAGCCCTGCTGCTCGAGCAGACGCTGATCAAGCAATGGCGACCGCCTTACAACATCCTGCTGCGCGATGATAAGTCCTACCCCTACGTGTTCTTATCGGAGGGTGAATATCCGCGCCTAAGCATTCATCGCGGGGCGAAGAAGCAGAAGGGCCGTTATTTCGGTCCTTACCCGAGCGCCGGAGCCATCCGCGAAAGCCTCGGCCTGCTGCAAAAGGCCTTCCTGGTGCGCCAGTGCGAAGACAGCTATTTCAAGAATCGTACGCGGCCGTGCCTGCAGTACCAGATCAAGCGCTGCAAGGGGCCGTGCGTCGGCCTGGTCGACCCGGCGGAATATGCCGAGGACGTACGCCACTCGGTGATGTTCCTCGAGGGGCGCAGCAACGCGCTCGGTGATGAACTGTCCAGCGCCATGCAGCAAGCCGCCGCGACCCTGGATTTCGAGCGGGCCGCCGAATTGCGCGACAAGACGGCCCTGCTGCGCCGCGTGCAAGACCAGCAGAGCATGGAAGGCGGCAGCGGCGATGTCGATATAGTCGCCGCCATGGTCAATCCGGGTGGCGCCTGCGTGCACCTGATCAGCGTGCGCGGCGGTCGCGTGCTCGGCAGCAAGAACTTCTTCCCGCAAGTGGCGATCGAGGAGGATGTCAGCGAGGTGCTGCTGGCCTTCCTGGCGCAGTACTACCTGGGCAATCGGGAGCGCGAGCTGCCTGCCGAGTTGATCGTCAACGCGCAGCATGAAGATTTCCCCACCCTGATCGCCGCGCTCGGCGAGTCGCGTGGCGGTGAGTTGAGTATCAGCTATCGGGTACGTGGAACCCGCGCGCGCTGGCAGCAACTGGCAGTGACCAATGCCGAGCAAGCGCTCGGCGCTCGCCTTGCCAGCCGCCAGCATGTGGCCGCCCGCTTCGAGGCCCTTGCCGAGGCACTGGACATGGACGAGGTGCCGCAGCGCCTCGAATGTTTCGATATCAGCCATTCCAGCGGCGAGGCCACGGTGGCGTCCTGCGTGGTATTCGGCCCGGAAGGCCCGCTGAAGTCCGATTACCGTCGCTACAATATCGAGGGCGTCACCGCCGGCGATGATTACGCCGCGATGCACCAGGCACTGACGCGGCGTTTCAGCAAGATCAAGGACGGCGAGGGCAAGTTGCCGGATATCCTGCTGGTCGACGGCGGCAAGGGCCAACTGGCCATGGCCCGAGACGTGCTGAACGAGTTGGCCGTGCCCGAGCTGATCCTGCTTGGCGTGGCCAAGGGGGCGACGCGCAAGCCGGGGCTGGAAACCCTCTACCTCAACGACGCCGCCCATGAATTCAGCCTGCCAGGCAATTCGCCGGCGCTGCATCTGATCCAGCAGATTCGCGACGAATCGCATCGCTTCGCCATCACCGGACACCGCGCCCGGCGCGGCAAGGCCCGGCGCACTTCGAGCCTGGAGGAGGTCGCCGGGGTAGGGCCGAAGCGGCGTCGCGAGCTGCTCAATCACTTCGGCGGCCTGCAGGAATTGTCTCGGGCCAGCAGCGAAGAAATCGCCAAGGCGCCCGGAATCAGTAAAAAGCTTGCAGAGCTGATTTATGCCGCACTGCACAGCGAGTAGAATGCCGACTCACCTTGCAGCCAGTTGTGCCGATGAATATCCCTAACCTGCTTACCGTGCTCCGCGTTGCCCTGATCCCCATTTTTATCCTGCTGTTCTACCTGCCATTCAGCTGGAGTTATTGGGCCGCCAGTGCGGTTTTCGCCATTGCCGCCGTTACTGACTGGCTCGATGGCTTCCTGGCGCGTCGCTGGGAGCAGAGCACGCCCTTCGGTGCCTTTCTCGACCCGGTCGCCGACAAGCTGATGGTCGCAGTCGCACTGGTCTTGCTGGTGGCCGAGCATGCCAACCTGTGGCTGACGTTGCCGGCCGCAATCATCATCGGCCGCGAAATTGTCGTCTCGGCCCTGCGCGAATGGATGGCCGAACTGGGCGCACGTGCACATGTCGCCGTGTCCGAGCTGGCAAAATGGAAAACCGCGGCACAAATGGTCGCCCTGATCATCCTGCTGGCCAACCCTCCGTTGTTCACATTCTGGGTTCTACTCGGCTATGGGTTACTGATCGTTGCCGCCATCCTGACCTTGTGGTCGATGCTGCAGTATCTGCTGGCTGCCTGGCCGCACCTCAGCACTTCCACTGAAAAGAAATAAGCTTTTTTGAATCAAGGGCTTGACGGGGCGATTTGAAGATATAGAATGGCGCCCGTCTACAAGACAAGCGGGAATAGCTCAGTTGGTAGAGCACGACCTTGCCAAGGTCGGGGTCGCGAGTTCGAGTCTCGTTTCCCGCTCCAATTTCAACGGACCGTCTAGCACGGTCCGTTTAGTTTCAAGGCTGAGTAGCAGAGTGGTTATGCACCGGATTGCAAATCCGTGAACGCCGGTTCGATTCCGACCTCAGCCTCCAATTAAAAAGACCTCGTAGATCCTTGATTTACGAGGTTTTTTATTGCGCACAGGAAACCTTGCGAGGCTCGATGGGGCTGTATATAGTCCAGGCCTTGCACTAAAGCTCTACCGCCCGAATGGCGAAATCGGTAGACGCAAGGGACTTAAAATCCCTCGGGGGTAACCCCGTGCCGGTTCGATTCCGGCTTCGGGCACCATCTGCAGTCAAGCAAAAAGGCCAGCCTCACAGGGTTGGCCTTTTTGCTGTATGTGCACGGCTTGGGCCGCTTCGGGCCCGCTCTGATCATGCCTCCTGCGCCGTTGCGGGCTGCAGCTCAGCGTCGCCGACGCTCAGCAGCCCACCGCAGGGACGGCCCTCCCTCTGCATGCATCCTGCTCGGGCTAGACGTCATACGCGCGTTGTTAGCCGGGCACCGGGCACAATTGAAAATTGCACTGGCCACATCGTGCACTAGCGCTATCATGGCGACCGGTGCGAGCGCCGGTTGGATGAACCGGAGGCAAGCGCGCCGCTGGCCGTAATGGGCTGCGCGGCAGAGCTTAAGTGGCATGCATTAGGGCATGAGTTCTGCGGCCGAGAAGTTCGTTTTCAGTGGGGCGGCGGGACTATGTCCGCCGTAGCGCATCAATTTTCATGGAAGGCAACGTCAATGGCCATACGTATAGCGCTGCACCACAAGACCAGCTACCACTATGATCGCCAGGTTGGCTTGTCGCCCCATGAGGTGCGCCTGCGCCCGGCACCCCACGCGCGCACGCCGATTTTGTCTTATTCGCTGAGCGTGACCCCGCACAAGCACTTCATCAATTGGCAGCAAGACCCTTACGGCAACTACATCGGCCGTTTTGTCTTCCCGGAAAAATCCGCGACCCTGGAGTTCACCGTCGACCTGGTGGCGGACATGACGGTGATCAATCCGTTCGACTTTTTCGTCGAGAAGTACGCCGAGCAGTTTCCATTCGTTTATCCGGCGCAATTGAGCGATGAACTGGCGGCTTATCTCAAGGCCGACGAGCCCGGCCCCTTGCTGGGCGAATGGATGGCGGCAGCCCGCAGCGAGATGCTCGGCGAGGCGCAGCCGATCAATAATTTCCTGGTGGCCATCAACCAGCGCCTGCAGGCGGACATCGCCTATCTGTTGCGTATGGAGCCTGGCGTGCAAACGCCCGAGGAAACCCTGGAGAAACGCTCGGGTTCCTGCCGTGACAGCGCCTGGCTGCTGGTGCAGATTCTGCGCGAGCTCGGCTTGGCCGCGCGTTTTGTCTCCGGCTACCTGATTCAGTTGCGGGCCGACCAGGAAGCC
>NZ_JBFIIG010000065.1:0-20356 GCF_041601375.1 Pseudomonas sp.
CCCCACCCGCCCTGCCTGGCCTGTACCTGCGCGCCGCGCTGCGCCATGGGGTGAAAGGCCGCGACCTGCCGAGCCACGGCCTGCGCTGCCAGGTCGACGTCGATCCCGCGCAGCTGGTCCGTTACCGGCAGCTCTGCGCGTTTGCCGACAGCGCCCTGCTGCCGCCGACCTATCCGCATATCCTGGCATTCGCGCTGCAGATGCAACTGCTCACCGACCCGCGCTTCCCCTTCCCGCTCCTGGGCCTGGTGCACCTGGCAAACCGCATCCGGGTGATCCGCCCGCTCGCCGGCCTGGGGCCATTCAGCCTCAGCGTGCACACGGAAAACCTGCGCCCGCACGACAAGGGCGCGGTGTTCAGCCTGATCACCCGCCTGCACGACCAACTCGGCCCGCTCTGGGAAGGCGACAGCCAGATCCTCTGCCGCGCCCTGAAACTGGACGGGGCAACCGTCGAGCGCGAAGCGCAACCCGCCCTAAAGCTGCACGAGGTGGCCAGTTGGCAGGCGCCGGCCAACATCGGCCGGCGCTACGCGCGCATCGCCGGCGACTACAACCCGATCCATCTCAGCACCCTCAGTGCCCGGCTGTTCGGCTTCCCGCGCGCCATCGCCCATGGCCTGTGGAACAAGGCGCGAAGCCTGGCGGCGCTGAGCGAGCACCTGCCAGACGCCGGCTACAGCGTCGAGGTGCGCTTCCAGAAACCGGTGCTGCTGCCCAGCACGCTCTGGCTGCAGGCCAGCGAACCGGCGGCCCAGGGTCAACTGAGCCTCACCGGCAAGGACCAGTTGGCGCATATGGCGGGCAGCTGGCAGTTGATCTGAGAGGCGGTGAAACAACGCGTACCGCGGTGCCGCGCCTTGCCGCGAGCAAAACAACGGAGGCATTCAGCTCAACCCACCAACGATCTGCTGCGCGTCGCGCCCTATGACATTGAAAACGGCTTGGAACAGCGGCCTGCCGCCGACGCGCTTCAGTGAAGGTCGCCTGGCTGTCACTCGTGTCGACCCTTGCGTCTTGTCTGGCGCAGCTCGCGAGATCCTGAACGGATTTTGAGCGACAATGCGCCATCCTTCTGCGTGGGAAGCCGCATGAACCTGACCGAACTCACCGCCCGCCTGCACGCCATCCGCGACCGCAACGACTGGCAGCAATTCCACAGCCCGAAGAACCTGGCCATGGCCGCCAGCGTGGAGATGGCCGAGCTGGTGGAGATCTTCCAGTGGCTGAGCGAGGCGCAGTCGCGCCAGCTCGCCCCGGAGCAGCTGCAACACGCCGGCCAGGAGGTGGGCGATATCCTGCTCTACCTGTTGCTGCTGTGCAGCGAACTGGGGATCGACATGGAGCAGGCGGTGCGTGCCAAGCTGGCCGACAGCGAACGGCGCTTCGCACCATGAGCGACCGGCATTTCGATGAACTGGCGACGCGCTTCGCCGAGAAGATCTACGGCGGCGCCAAGGGCGCGATTCGCCTGGCGGTGCTCCAGGCCGACCTCGCCGAAGCCCTGCCGGATCGACCGCTACGGGTGCTGGACATCGGCGCGGGCCTCGGCCATATGGCGCTGTGGCTGGCCGAGCGCGGCCACCTGGTAACCCTCGCCGAACCCGCCGAACCCATGCTCGCCGGTGCCCGTGCGCGCTTTGCCGGGGCCGGCCAGCCGGCGAGCTTTATCCAGGCCCCCTGGCAGGACCTGCTCGGCCAGCTCGAACAACCCTACGACCTGGTGGTCTGTCACGCGGTGCTCGAATGGCTGGCCCAGCCGCAGGCCATTCTGCCGGTGCTGCACCAGCTCTGCGCGCCCGGCGGCTGGCTGTCGCTGGCCTTCTACAACAAGGACGCACTGATCTACCGCAACCTGCTCAAGGGCCACTTCCGCAAGCTGCGCAAGGCCGAATTCGCCGGGGAAAAACAGAGCCTGACACCGCAGCGACCTATAGATCCGCGCGAACTGGCGGCGCAACTCGAGGCGCATTGGCAGGTCGAAAGTCAGAGTGGGGTGAGGGTTTTCCACGACTACATGCCCCATGAGTTCCAGGCCAAGGCCGAACTGATCGACCTGCTGGAAATGGAGCTGGCCTACCGCCGCCACCCGAGCTTCGCCGGCATGGGCCGCTACCTGCACTGGATCTGCCGACCGCGCTGAAGGGAGGCATCGATGAACCCTGTTGTGCCGTTGCTGTTGCTGGTGGTGCTGCTGCTGGCCGCCTGTCAGGGCCACAACCCTTATACGGCGCAGTCCAGGCCGTTGCCGCCGGCCCCCGTGCCTGCCGGCAGCCAGCTGGACCTCAGCGCCTACCCCGCCCCTGCACGTGACTTTGCGCGCTACCGCAACTGGGCCTGGCGCGAACAACCGGCCGGTAGCGCCTGGGCCAGTTCGGCCCTGGTCCAGGAGGCGCTGAGCAACGCCCTCGATCAGCGCGGCCTGCGCCCGGCACCGCCTGACAGCGCCGCCGACCTCGAAGTCAGCACCGAAATGCGCCTGCAGCGGCGCATTCGTCAGGTCGCCGATCACTATGGCGGCTATTACGGCCATGGCCGCTATTGGCACGACTACGGCCTGTGGGGCAGAGCACCGCTGGCGCGCACCTATGTGGAAGAAGTGCTGGTGGTGAATATCGACCTGTTCGACGGCCAGGACGGTCAGCTGGTGTGGCGCGGCAGCGCCGAAATGCTCAGCGACGGCAGCCAGGCCGAACGCAGCAAGGCGCTGCGAGCGGCCCTACGCCGGGCTCTGGAGAATTATCCGCCAACCTGATACACAATAACCATCGGCTCTTGGCGCACGCCCCCGCGTGCATTCGCCCAAGAACCCTGGAGGTTCGATCATGCGCTTGCATCTGATGCTGATTCCCGTGCTGCTGTTGCTCGGCGCCTGCCAAACCACCCAGCTCGATCGTGACTTCGACCCGAACCGCGACTTTGCCGCCTACCGCAGCTGGAGCTGGCAGGAGCCGGCCGTGCAATACCGCCCCGACGACCCGCGCCTGAAGAGCGACCTCACCGAGCAGCGCATCCGCGCCGCGATCGGCGAGCAGCTCGACCAGCGCGGCCTGCGCCCGGCGCCCGGCGGCGCAACTGGCGACCTCGAGGTGCAAGCCTGGTTGATCGTCGATCGGCGCCAGGATCAGGTCACCAGCCATTACGGCGGTTACTGGGGCGGCCCCTGGCACGGCTACTGGGGCGGCCCGGTCTACAGCGAAACCCGCACCCTGGATTACCGGGTCGGCACCCTGCAGATCGACCTGTACGACAGCAAGGACGGCAAGCTGGTCTGGCGCGGCAGCGGCGAACGGACTCTGCGCGGCAGTCAAGCGAACCCCAGCGAACGCAGTACGCAGATTCGCGAAACGGTAGCCAAGATCCTCAGCCAATACCCGCCGCACTAATAAATAGTGCCGAGCGCTTGACCGGCTGATCCCTCGGCGCAGCGAATGCGTACCGTAGCCGGATAAGCTCCAGCGTAATCCGGGGAGCGCTCCCGGATTACGCCCAGGCTTATTCGGCGACCAAGCAACCTACTCGAATGAATCTTATGCCCTAACAAGGATGTCCGATGACACAAACCGCCCTGCTGACCCACCGTCCCGCCAGCGCCGCCGATCTGTCGGCCATCGTCGAATTCCCGCAGAACGCCCAGGAGCTGTTTTTCAGCTATCCGAAGGCCGACTGGCCGCTGAGCGTCGGTCAGTTGGCCGCGGCCATGGCCGAGCGCCGCGACAGCACCGTGGTGCTGCTGAATGACCAGGTCGCCGGTTTCGCCAATTTCTACCAGTGGCAGTACGGCGACTTCTGCGCCCTCGGCAACCTGATGGTCGCGCCCTGGGCACGCGGCCAGGGCGTGGCGGGCTACCTGCTGACGGTGATGGAGCAGCTGGCGCGCGACCACTACAAGGCCACGCGCATGCAGGTGTCCTGCTTCAACGCCAACAGCGCCGGGCTGCTGCTCTACCCCAAGCACGGCTATCGGCTCAGCGGCCTGGTCGAACGCCGCGATCCCCATGGCGCTCGGGTGGCGCTGCTGCAGTTCGATAAAGCGCTGTAAGCCGCTCAGCGATCCCAGTCCGGCTTCGCGGCAAGCCGCTCGAGCAGAAAATCCAGCAAGGCGCGAAGTGCCGGCGGCATTTGCCGGCGACTGCCGTAGAGCGCATGGATTCCCAGCTCCTGCGGCTGGTAGTCGGGCAGCAGCTGCACCAGCGCCCCCGAACGCAGCAGCGCGCTGACCGAGTAGAGCGGCTGCAGGCTGATGCCCGCATCGGCCAGCGTGGCCTCCAGCAGGACCATGGATTCGTTGGCGCTGAGGTTGCCGCCGACGGAGACGGCGAAAGGCTCGCCGTCGCGCTGGAACTCCCAGATGCTGCGGCCGAAATAGGCGTAGCTCAGGCAGTTGTGCTGGGCCAGGTCCGCGGGCTGCTGCGGCGTGCCGTGGCGTTTGAGATAGGCCGGGGTGGCGCACACCGCCGAGCGGCATACCGCGAGTTGGCGGGCGATCAGGTTGGGGTCGAGTTGATTGGTGATGCGCAGCGCCAGGTCGACTCGCGCCTCGACCAGATTGACCGCCTGACTGTCGATCAGCAGGTCGAAACCGACCTGCGGGTACCGGCCGATGAATGCGTTGAGCTGGTGCACCAGCCAGGCCTGGGCGAAGGATTGGCTGCAGGCGATACGCAGGTTGCCGCGTGGGGCGAGGTCGCTGCCCGAACTGATGCCTTGCATGGTTTCGGCCACCGCGAGCATTTCCCGGCACTGCGGCAACAGTTGTTCGCCGATGCCAGTCAGGCTCAGTTTGCGCGTGCTGCGGTGCAACAGACGCGCGCCGACCCAGCTTTCCAGCTCGGCGAGATAGCGCGAGACCATCGCCCGCGACATCTCCAGCGCCTCGGCCGCCGCGGTTTGGCTGCCCCTGTCCACCACTTCGACAAATACCCGGGTTGCCGTCAGCCGATCCATTATTCGCTCGATATACGCAATAAACATGCACAGCTTAAGGGGCTTTTTGCACCATTTAAAGCAACTAATATCCCTCCACCACTCAAACGGAGGTCAGCATGTCCACTACCCGTATCGTTCGCCAACTCGTCGCCGGCGCCGCTTTGCTCGCCGGCGCCAGCGCCGCCCTGGCGCAACCGCTCAGCGTCGAGGTGTACAACCCCGGCGAAAGTGCCATCTTCCCGGTCACGTCGACGCTGATCAGCGGCGAGCGCGAAGCGATCTTGATCGATGCGCAGTTTTCCACCCGCGAAGCCCAGGAGCTGGTCGAGCGCATCCAGGCCAGCGGTAAAACCCTGACCACCATCTTTATCAGCCACGGCGATCCGGATTTTTACTTCGGTCTCGACACCCTGACCCGCGCCTACCCCGAGGCCAAGGTGCTGGCCACGCCAGAGACGGTCGCCTATATCGAGAAAACCCGCGCGCTAAAATTGGCGTATTGGGGACCGATCCTCAAGGACAGCGCACCGCAGCGCACCCTGGTGCCGCAAGCTCTGCAAGGCGATAACCTGACCCTGGAAGGGCAAAGCCTGCAGTTGATCGGCCACGACCTCAAGCACACCAGCCTGTGGATCCCCAGCATCAAAACCGTGGTCGGCGGGGTGCTCACCTACGCCAACATCCACCCCTGGATCGCTGATGCGCAGACCGTCGAGGCTCGTCAGTCCTGGCTCAAGGCCCTCGACCAACTCGAAGCCCTGCAACCGACCGCACTGATCCCCGGTCATTACCTGGGCCAGGCCAAGCTGAACCTCGACGACCTGCGCTTCACCCGCGACTACCTGCTGACCCTGGAAGCCGAGTTGCCGAAAGCCAAGGACAGCCAGAGCCTGATCGCGGCAATGAAAGCCCAGTACCCGGCCTTGCTCGACGCCAGCAGCCTCGAATTGAGCGCCAAGGTGCTCAAGGGCGAGATGCAGTGGCCATAGCAGCAGTGCCAAAGAGCTGACCGAGCAGACAGACATTGCGGCATAATCGCCGGCCTCGCGCCAATGGAGATGCCGCAATGCCCGCGCCAATCTGGTGGTTACTCGCCCTGCCGTTCGTTGCCGGCGCCTGCCTGCCGTTGCAAGCGGGGATCAACGGCCAACTGGCCAAGCAGGTGTCCAGCACCCTCAGCGCCGCCTTGATTTCCTTCCTGGTCGGTAGCCTGGCGCTGCTATTGATGGTCCTGGTCCAGCGCGAAGCGCCCAGCCTCAGTGCCCTCAAGGGCCTGACCTGGTGGCATTGGAGCGGCGGCCTGCTCGGCGCCTTCTTCATCTTCGTCGCCGCCTTCGCCGGACCGCGCATCGGTGCCCTGCTGCTGATGGCGCTGGTGCTCGCCGGCCAGTTGGGCATGGCCCTGACCCTGGATCACTTCGGCTGGGCCGGCTTTCGCGAAGCGCCGATCAGCCTCGGCAAGATCGGCGGCTTGCTGCTGATAGTCGCGGGGATCTGGTTGATCCGGCGGAGTTGAGCGCGGCAAGAGCGCTCCCGGATTGCGCTGGCGCTTATTCGGGCTACGGGCTGCGCTTTGTGCGCACCATTTGCCACCCGCTCGCATTGCTGCGCTAATGGCGCTCGAAGCGATAGAACAGGTTGGGTTCGCTGACCAGATAGAGGTTGCCGCGATCGTCGAAGGTCATGCCCTCGCCCTGGGGCACGCTGTCCTGCAGGCCGGCGAAACCGCCGAGCAGCGAGCGGAAGCTGATCAGCTTGCCCTTGCCATCGAGTTCCACCAGCACCTTCGACTCGTCGCTGAGCAGGGCCAAGTGGCCGGTGCGCGGGTCGTAGTGCACCGAGGACAGATCGGTGGCGAAGACATTTTCGATCCAGGCCTCGCGGTCGATCACTTCGAGGTTGAAGTCGCCCTCAATACTCGCTTTCAGCCCGCGGATTTCGTAGAGCTTGCGCGGTGAGTGCTCCTTGACCACGAACAGCCGATCGCCGGCCCGGTCATAGCCGGCGCCCTCGAAGCCCTGGTTGCCGCCCGCTTCGATACCCAGGGTCAGTGCCCGGTAATCCTCGCGAAACAAGGCGCCGGACCGCTCCGGCACCTTGACCACCACCAGCGCCTGGTTGCGCTCCTCGGCCAGCAGCAACAGGTTGTCGCCCAGGTAGGTGATGCCTTCCACATCGCTGAAACCACTGAGCGGATAGCGCGCCAGCAGCTCCCCCTCCGTGCTCAGGGCAAGCAGCTCTTCCGGGTTGTTGACCACCGCCCAGAGCTGGTCGCGGCGCTCGTCATAGGTCAAGCCGGAGAGGTTATCGCTGACCCCCGGCACGGACTTGGCGTCGATTCGCACCCAGTACTCCGGTAGCCACAGGCTGCGCTTCTCCCACTCGGTTTCGTGCCAGGAGGTCTGGATCCAGAAATACAGGCGGTCATCCAGGTGCAGGCTACGCACTTGATAGGCCAGGGTCAGCAGGATCAACAACAGCGCCCATGTCCATGAGCTTAAAACAGGCAGCCGTCCTAGCATCCCCTTGGCAGTTGACATCATCGACAGTCACTCTCGCGGACAGATGGGCAAAGGCAGTCTGTCCCGCGATTGTTGCAATCCGCGCAGCTCAGCAGCGTTCAGCACGCGAACGCACAGAATCGAAACCCCGCACCAGTTCGGCGCACGTATTCGATCATGCGCGGCCGGCCAAGTTCAGCCGCGCGCCGCAGATCACCCGCGCGGGCTGTGCGCCCCACCTGACTGTGTTAAGGTGCGCGACCTTTTTGCCTATATGGATAGAGACAGGTCGTCATGACACTGGCCCAACCATTGCGCTGGCTGCCTAAGCCGCCTTAGCGTTACGCCCCCTCCTGCATAGCCTCGCCGGTTTCCCGGTCGCGCGGCTGTGCGCCCTTGCCTAACCGAGCGCCGTTCGGTCATGCGCCTGTTTTATTGTTCAATCCGCCTTCACCCAGTCCGCCCGGCACTTGCGCGCGCCTGCGGAACCCAGCCCTTTTGGAATACGCCATGCTGCAAAGTCTGAAGAACACCTGGTTTTTTAATGTCCGCGGCGACGTGCTCGCCGGTCTGGTGGTGGCGCTGGCCTTGATCCCGGAAGCCATCGCCTTCTCGATCATCGCCGGGGTCGACCCCAAGGTCGGTCTCTACGCCTCCTTCTGCATCGCCGTGGTGATCGCCTTCGTCGGCGGCCGCCCGGGCATGATCAGCGCCGCCACCGGGGCCATGGCCCTGCTGATGGTGACCCTGGTGAAAAACCACGGCCTGGAATACCTGCTGGCCGCCACCCTGCTGACCGGCGTGCTGCAGATCGGCGCGGGCTACCTCAAGCTCGGCTCGCTGATGCGCTTCGTCTCGCGCTCGGTGGTCACCGGCTTCGTCAACGCCCTGGCAATCCTGATCTTCATGGCCCAGCTGCCGGAGCTGACCGGCGTCACTTGGCACGTCTACGCCATGACCGCCGCGGGGCTGGGCATCATCTACCTGTTCCCCTATGTGCCGAAACTCGGCCAGCTGATCCCCTCGCCGCTGGTGTGCATCCTCTCGATGACCGCCGTAGCCATGTATTTCGGCCTGGACATCCGTACCGTCGGCGACATGGGCGAGCTGCCCGACACCCTGCCGATCTTCCTCTGGCCGGACGTGCCCCTGACCTTCGAGACCCTGGCGATCATCTTCCCCTACGCCGCCGCCCTGGCCGTGGTCGGCCTGCTGGAGTCGATGATGACCGCCACAATCATCGACGACCTGACCGACACCAGCAGCGACAAGAACCGCGAATGCAAGGGTCAGGGCGTGGCCAACATCGCCTCCGGCCTGCTCGGCGGCATGGCCGGTTGCGCGATGATCGGCCAGTCGGTGATCAACGTGAAATCCGGCGGCCGTGGCCGCCTGTCCTGCCTGGTCGCCGGCAGCGTGTTGTTGCTGATGGTGGTGTTCCTCAGCGACTGGGTCCGGCAAATCCCCATGGCCGCGCTGGTGGCGGTGATGATCATGGTGTCGATCGGCACCTTCAGCTGGGACTCGATCCGTAACCTCAAGCAGTTCCCGCTGTCGACCAATATCGTCATGCTCGCCACGGTGGCGGTCACCGTCTTCACGCACAACCTGGCCTATGGCGTGTTCGTCGGCGTGCTGCTGGCGGCGATGTTCTTCGCCAACAAGATCGGCCACTTCCTCTATATCGACTCCGCGGCCGACAACGCGGGTACTCGACGCACCTACACTGTAGTGGGCCAAGTGTTCTTCAGCTCTGCCGACAAATTCGTCTCTGCCTTCGACTTCAAGGAAGCCGTCGACAAGGTGATCATCGATCTGTCCCGCGCACACTTCTGGGACATCACCGCCGTCGCTGCCCTGGACAAGGTGGTGCTCAAGCTGCGCCGCGAAGGCACCGACGTCGAGGTGCTCGGCCTCAACGAAGCCAGCGCCACCATCGTCGACCGCTTCGGCGTACATGACAAACCCGATGCCGTCGATCAACTGATGGGCCACTAACAAGGAGCACGACATGACCCACGTAATGGCTTGTATCGATGGTTCGCAATCCGCCACCGGCGTCTGCGACTATGCCGCCTGGGCCAGCCAGCGCCTTGGCGCACCGCTGTGCTTCCTGCATGTCCTGGATCAGGTGCAGTACCCGCAGCCAAGCGACCTCAGCGGCACCATCGGCCTGGGCAGCCGCGAACACCTGCTGGATGAACTGGCGGCGCTCGACGAGAAGCGCAGCAAGCTGGCCCTGGAGCAGGGCCATCATCTGCTCGAAGCGGCCAAGGCCCGCGCCAGCGCGGCCGGCGTCAGCGATGCCCAGCTGCGCCAGCGGCATGGCGACCTGGTCGAGAGCCTCGCCGAATTGCAGCAGGACATCCGCCTGCTGGTGATCGGCCGCCAGGGCGAAACCAGCGACAACCTCAGCCAACTGGTCGGCAGCCACCTGGAGAACGTCATCCGCACCCTGCAGCGGCCGATCCTGGTCAGCTGCGGCGAATTCAAGGCGCCGCAGAGCTACCTGTTCGCCTACGACGGCAGCGCCACGGCGCGCAAAGGCATCGAGATGATCGCCGCCAGCCCGTTGTTCAAGGGCCTGCCGTGTCACCTGCTGATGGTCGGCGCCGACACCAGCGACGCCTGGGAACAGCTCAAGGCCGCCGAGCGGGTGCTGCAGGGTTCGGCCAGCGCGGTGCACCTGGCGATCCGCGCCGGCGAGGTCGAGCCGACCCTGCACGCCTACCAGGCCGAGCACGGCATCGACCTGCTGGCCATGGGCGCCTACGGCCACTCGCGGATTCGCCAGTTCCTGGTCGGCAGCACCACCAGCCAGCTGCTGCGCTCCAGCGTCAGCCCGCTGCTGATCCTGCGCTAGGGCAGAACGCGTCGCCCAGCACCGGGCGACTCGCGTGATGATGGCAAAGTGGCGCTCCAGGCCGGACTGACGCACTATGGCCGGGCCCAGCCGTTTTTGTGATCACACACTATGAGCAACCTCGATGTACCCCGTGAGCCCCAGGCCTTCGTGCTCTGGCGCGAAGCCCAGGACACGCGTATCCGCACACGCCTGGGCGGTATCTATTACCTGCTGGCGTGGTTGCTGACCTGGCTGTTTAGCGATGCCCCAGCAGACCTGCTGGCCTGGGGGCTCGCCGGGGTCGCCTTGTTCGCCCTGCTGCTCGCGCTGCGCCTGCTCCATCGCCTGCCCGCGCAGGAGACGCCGCAAGCGCTGCGCAGCTGGATCGACCGCCATTGGGGCTTGGTCCTGCTCACTGCGCTGGCCTGGGGCCTGGTGCATGCCTGGGCCCTCAACGACCCGGCATTCGCGAGCTCCCGGCTGATCGCCACCCTCAGCACCATCGCCTTCAGCACGGCGGTGGCCTTCAATTTCTCGATGCGCAAGGGCCGCGCCATCGTCGCCCTGCTCCTGCTCTATCTACCCGGCCTGGCCACACTGGCCGTGGATTGGCACGAACAGCAGGCGATCCTGATCACCTTGGCCTTCTACCTGAGCTACCTGGTCCTGGCGCTCAACCGCAGTCACCGCGAGTACCGCAACACCCTGGCGCTCGAACTCGAGCTGCTGGAACAACAGCACCGCCTGGAACAACTCATCCGCACCGACAGCCTGACCCAACTGGGCAATCGCTATCAGTTCAACAGCCTGTTTCCGGTGATGGTCGCCAGCGCCCAACGCCAGCGCGATCCGATGTCGCTGGTACTGCTGGACATCGACTTCTTCAAGCGCATCAACGATCAACACGGCCATGCCTGCGGCGACGCCTGCCTCAGCGCCTTTGCCGAACGCATGCGTCAGGTATTCCGCCGCGGCAGCGATGCCCTGCTGCGCCTGGGCGGCGAGGAGTTCGGCGTACTGATGCCCAATACCACACTGGAACAAGCCTGCCTGCTGGCTGAGAGCTTTCGCCTGGAACTCAGCCGACAAGGCTTCGACGTGCAAGGCAACAGCCTGCCACTGACCGCCAGCCTCGGCGTCGGCTGCTTCGATCCGCAGCGCGACGACAACGCCGAAGCCTTCTTCAAGCGCGTCGACGATGCGCTCTACCAGGCCAAGGGCGCAGGCCGCAATTGCCTGGTCCTGGCCTGACGATGACCCGCTTGCTTCGGCGCCACTACTGACCAAGGGGTTGGGCATTCTGGAGTGGCGACCCGAACGCAGGAGGGGTCGGGCCGCGTAGGTTGAGCGCAGCGATACCCATCGCCGCCAGGTTCGGCAACTGTTCAGCGCGCGCCTTAACCCGCCGCACGCGGCCCCCCACAGCGCTGAATGGCTGCGGGCGCAATGGTGGGTTACGCGGTGCGAATACCCTGGCTCGGTTCGAGTGCAACTTACCGCTCACCCACCCTGG
This sequence comes from Pseudomonas sp., assembly GCF_041601375.1. GTDB lineage: Bacteria > Pseudomonadota > Gammaproteobacteria > Pseudomonadales > Pseudomonadaceae > Aquipseudomonas. The sequence goes on from NZ_JBFIIG010000065.1 coordinate 11,789, forward strand.
GGTATCGCAGAGCTTGCGCCTCGATTGCCGCTCACGTTTCGCACGATAGTTGCTGAGCGCTTGTGAAAAAACGCTCGTGTACTGCTGCAGCCCAAGCGCCTCGCGACGGCGCTCGATATGTTCACAACCGCTGAGCGATCACCGAGCATTTTTCCCGGTGCAATGACCGCGGGATCGGCAAAGGCGAATAGCCATCGTTCGACTAGGCTGAAATCGTACCTTTGCGAGTACGGCGCCGATGAAACCTGAGCCTGCGGCCCCCAGCACCCGCCTCAGTTTGTGGCGGGAGGCAAGCGACACCCATGTCCGCTCCAGGTTTGCCGGCTATTACTACCTGCTCGCCTGGGGATTGCTCTGGTTTACCAGCAGCGAGCCCTGGAAGAACCTCTGGGCGTGGGGCGGCGGCAGTCTGTTGCTGCTGCTGTTTTTCGCCCTGCGCAGCCGCCATCGCCCATCCGCAGAGCTCGACCCGGCGCAACTGCAGCACTGGCTGGATCTGCACTGGCTCACCATCCTCCTCCAGTCGCTGACCTGGGGCCTGATGCTGGCGGGCCTGCAGTTGCTCCCCGAGATAGCCGCCTCGCACCTGCTGACCATGCTCATCGCGGTGGTGTTCGCCACGGCTCTGGCGTTTACCTTCCCGATGCGCATGGGCCGGTGCACGCTGGCCATCCTGCTGACCTACCTGCCCAGCACGGCGGTCAAGTTCCACCTGGGCATCGGCGATATCGGCGAATCCGTGGCATTGGTGGTCTACCTGGGCTATCTGGGTCTGTTCCTCTATCGCTGGAACCGCGAGTACCGCATCGGCCTCGAACGCGAACTGCGCCTGCTGCAGCACGGCGAACAGCTGGACCGGTTGAGTCGCACCGACGCCCTGACCGAACTGGGCAATCGTTATCAGTTCAACGCCCTGCTGCCTGCCTGGCTGGCCAACGCGCGCCGACAGAACAACCAGCTGGTAATGGTTCTGCTGGATATCGATTATTTCAAGACGGTCAACGACCGGTATGGCCACCGTACCGGCGACCTCTGCCTGCAGGCCTTCGCCGAACGCATGCGCCAGGTGTTTCGTCGCGACAGCGATATCCTGCTGCGCCTGGGCGGCGAGGAGTTCGCCGTGCTGATGCCCGACACCGCGCTGGAGCAGGCCATCCCGCTGGCCGAGCGCTTTCGCGTCTCGCTGGTCGAGCAGCCCCTGAACGTACAGGCGCAAGTACAGGAGCTGCCACTGACCTGCAGCCTCGGCATCGGCCACTTCCTGCCACTGTGCGACGACTCGGCGGAAACCTTCTACAAACGGGTCGACGACGCCCTCTATCGGGCCAAGGCCAGGGGCCGCAACCGGCTCGAACTGGCCTAGGAGGCTGTCAGCGAATGGCCGTCGACAGCAAATAGTAGGTTGGCGCTGAGGAACGAAGCCCAACAAAACCAACCCGTTGGGCTTCGCGGCGCTCAGCCTGCGCGGCCCGGCCTGCGCGGCCCGGCCCAACCTACAAAGGTTCACATGCTCGTCCAGGCTCCTGGGAGCCTCTCAGTCCAGCACCCGCCAGATATCGCTGGCGTACTCGCGGATGGCACGGTCGGCCGAGAACCAGCCCATGCGCGCGGTGTTCAGCACCGCCGAGCGCCACCACTGCTTGGGCGTGCGCCAATGCGCATCGACCAGGCGCTGGCGATCCCAGTAGGCATCGAAATCGGCGCAGACCATGAAGTAGTCATGCCCGCGCAGGCCGTCCACCAGGCCGGCATAGCGGGTCGGCTCGTCCGGCGAAAATACCCCGCTGCGAATCGCCAGCAGCGCCTCGGAAAGCCGCGGCGAGGCGGCAATGGTCGCCTCGGCATTGAGGTCGCCGGCGCGCTGGCGCGCCTCCACCTGGCGCGCGGTGAGGCCGAAGATGAACATGTGCTCGTCGCCGATCCATTCGCGCATCTCCACGTTGGCGCCGTCCAGGGTGCCTATGGTCAGGGCGCCGTTGAGAGCGAACTTCATGTTGCCGGTGCCCGAGGCCTCCAGGCCGGCGGTGGATATCTGTTCGGACAGGTCGGCCGCCGGGATGATGCTCTCCGCCAGGGTAACGTTGTAGTTGGGAATGAAGACCACCTTCAGCAACCCACGCACCGTGGGGTCGGCGTTGACCGTGCGGGCGATGTCGTTGGTCAGTTTGATGATCAGCTTGGCCTGCCGGTAGTTGGTCGCCGCCTTGCCGGCGAAGATCTTCACCCGTGGCACCCAGTCGGTACTCGGATCGGTGCGTATCGCCTGGTACAGCGCCACGGTGTGCAGCAGGTTGAGCAGCTGGCGCTTGTACTCGTGGATACGCTTGACCTGCACGTCGAACAGCGCATCGGGGTCGATGGCGATCCCCAGGCGCTCGCGCACCAGCGCGACCAGGGCCTCCTTGTTGTGCCGCCGCTGCGCGGCGAAGCGCTTGCAGAAGGAGGCCTTGTCGGCATAGGGCTCGATATCCCGCAAGCGGGTTTGCGGCGCATCCAGCAGCTCCACACCGCCGGCTTCGACCAGCAACTCGGTCAGACGCGGATTGGCCTGGTACAACCAGCGACGAAAGGTGATGCCGTTGGTCTTGTTGTTGATCCGCGTCGGGTACAGCCGGTGCAGCTCGGCGAACACGGTGTTGCGCATCAGCTGGGTGTGCAGCGCCGAGACGCCGTTGACGCTGTGGCAGCCGAGGAAGGCCAGGTTGCCCATGCGCACGCGCCGCCCCTGTTCCTCCTCGATCAGCGAGACGGCCCGCAGCAGCCCGAAATCGTGGATGCCCTGCCCGCGCAAGGCATCGATATGCCGAGCATTGATCAGGTAGATGATCTGCATGTGGCGTGGCAGCAGGCGCTCCATCAGCGCCACCGCCCAGGTTTCCAGCGCCTCGGGCAGCAGGGTGTGGTTGGTGTAGGCGAGCGTGCCGGTGGTCAGCGTCCAGGCCTGCTCCCAGGGCAGGTCGTGCTCGTCCAGCAGCAAGCGCATCAGCTCGGCCACGGCAATCGCCGGGTGGGTGTCGTTGAGCTGGATCGCCGCCTGCTCGGGCAGCGTGAGCAGGCTGCCGTGCTGCGCCAGATGACGGCGCAACAGATCCTGCAGCGAGGCGGAGACGAAGAAGAATTCCTGGCGCAGGCGCAATTCCTGACCGGCCGGGCTGCTGTCGGTCGGATAGAGCACCCGCGAGATGCTTTCGGCGCGCGCCACCTCGACCACAGCGCCTACGTGATCACCGGCATGGAAGCGTTCCAGATGCAGGTTCTCCTCGGCCCGCGCACGCCACAGGCGCAGGGTATTCACGCTGGCCCCGCGCCAACCGACGATCGGCGTGTCGTAAGCGATGGCACGCACCGTCTCGCCCGGCTCCCAGGTCTGGCGGACGACCCCCTGCCCATCCACCTGCGTCCTCACCGCGCCGCAGAAACCAATCGGGTAGTTCACCTCGGGCCGCTCGAACTCCCAGGGATTACCGAACTCCAGCCAGTTCTCGGCCTGCTCCTGCTGCCAGCCATCGACGATCTGCTGGCGGAACAGCCCGTGTTCGTAGCGGATGCCGTAGCCATGCGCGGCCACGCCGAGGGTCGACATGCTCTCCATATAGCAGGCGGCCAGGCGGCCGAGGCCGCCGTTGCCCAAGGCGGCATCCGGCTCCAGGGTGCGGATCCGCTCGAGGTCCACCCCCAGCTCCGCCAAGGCCGCGCGCGCCACCTCCAGCAGGCCCAGGTTGCTGAGGTTGTCGATCAACAAGCGGCCGATGAGAAACTCCAGCGACAGGTAGTACACCCGCTTCTGCCCCTCGCGGTAGACCTGCCGGGTGTGGTCCATCCACTGGTCCACCAGATGATCGCGGGCGGCCAGGGCGATGGCCTCGAACCAGTCGTGGTCGAAGGCGTGCTCGGGATCCTTGCCCACCGCATAGGTGAGCTTGGCCAACACGGCGGTGCGAAAGGCCGCCACTTTTGCGGCGGGAACCAGCGACTCCTGAGACATGGACGGCGACCTCGGCGGCAGGTGGACGAACAACGGTGGGCGGGCCTCGCTTAAACTCTAGTCGATTCGACCCTGGGTCAGCGACGCGGGTTCAGCGTTGTGTCGCGCCAGGGTCTGCCGGCCGGCGGACGCCCTACAGCCGGAAACGGCCCATCTGCCGGGCCAGGTCGGCGGCCAGGCCACTCAGGGCCTGGCAGTCTTCGCGACAACTGCGCACCTCGCCGGCGGTGGCCTGCGCCAGGTCGGCGATGCCCTGGACGTTACGGTTGATCTCCTCGGTCACCGCCGCCTGCTCCTCGGTCGCCGTCGCCACCTGGGTGTTCATGTCGCTGATCCTCTCCACCTGAACGGCGATCGCGCCGAGCGACTGGCCGGTGCGCTGGCTGGCCTCGACCCCGGTGCCGGTGGCCGCCTGGCCGGCGTGCATGGAGCTGACCGCGGTGTCCGCGCCCTGCTTGAGACGCTGGATCATCTGCTGGATCTCGTCGGTCGAACCCTGGGTGCGGCTGGCCAGGGTGCGTACCTCATCGGCGACCACGGCGAAGCCGCGGCCCAGCTCGCCGGCCCGCGCCGCTTCGATGGCGGCATTCAGCGCCAGCAGGTTGGTCTGTTCGGAAATTCCGCGAATCACCGCCAACACCTGATCGATCGATGCGACCTGCTCGGCCAGCTCGCCGACCGCCGCGGCCGCCTCGCCGATGTCCGCCGACATACGCTGGATATGCCCGATCGACTGACCGACCACCTGACGCGCCTGCTGTGCCTCGTCGCGCGCGCTGTGCGAAGCCTGTGCGGCGCTGCTCGCATTAGCTGCGATCTCCTGCACGGTCAGGCCCATTTCATGCACTGCGGTGGCGACCATCTCGGTCATTTCCTGCTGCTGGCCGGCGCGCCCGGCAGTGCTCTCCACCACCTGCGTGACCTGGCCGACCGCAGTGTGCAGCCGCTCGCTGGTGGCCAGCACTGCGCCGATCAGCTCGCGCTGACTGCCGACAAAGCGGTTGAAGCCACGCGCCAGATCGCCCAACTCATCGGAGCGCGACTCGTCCAGGCTGCGGGTCAGGTCGCCGCCGCCACTGCCGATCTCGAGCAACGCCGAGGTCACCTGGCGAATCGGCCGCACCAGACCGCGTGCCAGCAGCACCACCAGGCCGAGGAACAGCAGCGCCACGCCGATGCCGCTCAAACTGGTCAGCCACAACGCCTGCCTCGCCTCGGCATAGATTTCCGCCTCCGGCACCTCGCTGACCAGCAGCCAGTCCAGGCTGGCGAGTTTTTGCACCACGGCCAGGTAGGTTTGCCCCTCGCGCTCGAAGCGCACCGCGGTGCTGGCGCCGCCGAGCAGCTCCTGCGCCGGGCCGGCGCCGAACAGCTCGCGCAGCTGTGCGCTGCCGTTCAGTTCGGCCCGCGGATGGATCTTCACCGCGCCCTGGCCATCGACCAGAAACACCCGGCCTTGCTCGCCGAAACGAAAGTCGCCGATCATCTTCGACATGGCCTCGAGGCTGTAACCCAGCCCGGCAACCCCCAGGGTCTGGCCATCGCGCTCGATCCGCTGATTGATGAACAGGGTTGGCTGGCGGGTGGTCTTGTCGATATCGATTTCCAGCACCCGGTCGCGCTTGCTGTCGACCAGCGTGAAGAACCACTGGTTTTCCGCCTGATTGCGCTTGAGGGTGCGCACCAACCCGTCGCCGGTGGTGTAGTGGCCGCTGTGCAGCGCGACAATCGAGGTAGTCAAGGCATTCTGCTGGGCGCGCACGCCAGCCAGGTAACGGGCGAATTCACCGCGCCGGGCGTCGTCCTCCCCCGCCGCAAGCCAATCCTCAACCAGGCTGTTTTCGGCGATCCCGGCATTCGCGGTGATCGGTGCGCCAAGCACCCGCTCCAGGTCGTTGCGGATCGACGACAGCCGAGCCGGCAGCGCCTCCTCCACCAGATAGTGCTCGGTCAGGCGATTGACCAGCGCCGAATAGATGCCCACCACGATCAGGATGCTGGCGAGCAACGCCGCGCCCATGCCGAGGATCAGTTGCCATTGAACGCTGCGCTGCCAGAGGTGCATGGAAAGCCCGCCACTATTATTGTTGTGAATTAACCGATAAATCGAATACAGCATTGTGCACAATTTTTCAGATTGTGACAGCTATCAGAGGTTTATCGAGCACCCACAACCACAACCGGACGAACAGCCAACTCATGACGAATACAGCACCACCCCCTGCTTGCCGCTGCGCTTGCGTTGATACATGGCCTGATCGGCCTGACGCATCAGGGTTTCGCTATCCGGCGCGATACCGTCGCTGAAACTGATGCCGATACTGGCGCCAACGCTGACACGTTGCTCCTCGAGCACCACCGGCAAACCGATGACGTGCAGCAGGCGCTGCGCCAGCACCAGGACTTCCTGTCGCTCATGGATGCCTTCGCTGAGCAGAATGAATTCATCGCCGCCCAGCCGGGCGACCAGGTCGCTGCCCCGGGCAAACGCCTGCAGCCGCGCGGCAACCTCGATCAACACCCGATCGCCGACCGCATGTCCCCACTCGTCGTTGATGTCCTTGAAGCCATCCAGATCGATCAACACCAGCGCCAGCAACTCGCCGCGCCGTCTGGTGCGCAACATGGCCTGCTGTAGATGGTTGGCCAGGGCGGTCCGATTACCCAGCCCGGTCAGCGGATCCTGCATGGCCTGCGCTTCCAGCCGGGCATTGGCTTCGGCGAGCGCATCGGTGCGCTCGGCAACCCGCTGCTCCAGTACCTTTTCCTGCTCCAGCGCGGCGGCCAGCGCCTGCTTCTGCGCCTCTTCCTGCAGCCGTTTGAGCTGATTGAAGCGCGCCGCCAGCCCCAGCGAGAGCAGCAACATCTCCATCGCCGAGCCAATCTGCATGGCGTTGACGGTGACGAAATTGGACGGGATCAGACCGAAATTACGCAGCGCCAACAGGGTGCCGCCGATCAGCAGCGCCAGCCAGGCCAGGACGAAGATCCGCGCCCCGGGGACGCGCCTGGCCACACAGATCAACCCGCTGACCAGCAGCACCACGGTGGTGATCAGGCCGGCAATGGACATCAACTGCAGCGCTCGCTGCACCTCGATCGCCAGCGTGGCCAGGGTCGCCAGCGCCGCCAGACCGGCCCACACGCACAGGCAACGGTCGAGCCTTGGCGCGCGCCGTGCGGTATCCAGAAACGCCCGGGCAAACAGCACCCCAAGCGTGGCCGCCAGGCTGAGTGCAAGGGGCAGCAGGCGATTGCCCAACGTGCCCAGATTGGGCCACAGGTATTGGGCGCCCAGGCCGTTGATGGCCAGTACGCCGACCCCGAAGCTGGCGACAAAACACACATACAGAATGAACGAGCGCTCGCGCAACACCGCGAACAGCAACAGGTTATAGCTGCCCAATGCCAGTACTGCGCCGAAATACAGGGCCAGCACCACATAGCCCTTCTGGCTGTGTTGCTGGAAGTCCGCCGCTGGCCATAACTGGCTGCCCAGGGTCAGGCTGCCCTCGGAATGAGCACGGATGAACAGCCTGCGCTGCTCGCCGGGCGCCAGACGCAGGGCGAACAGCGGGTTGCGGTGACCGATGCTGCGCTCGCCGTAAGCCAGGGTGTCGCCGGAATGCTGAACCTGGATGCCGTCCGCGCCGACGCTGTAGAGGCTGACCCGATCGAGCGAGGAGTAGCGCATCTCGATCAGCCAATCGCTGAGTTCGTCTGCCGTGGAGACCAGATCGAAGCTCAACCAGAGGTGATCGTGGGTATAGCCGAAATTCAGATCGCGGCGCTCACTGGCCGAGCGAAATTGCTCGGCCCGCTGCACAACCTGCTCGATCTGCAGACTGCCCGTCGGGTCACGCAGATAGCGGATGTAGGGCTGCAAATCGATGGCCGACTGGCTGCCATCGATCCGCAACACCGGCGGCTCGGCCGCCGCCATGGGGCTGATCAGCACCAGCATGCAAGCCAGCAGACGCAGACGCAGACAGACGAAAAAACCGGCAATCGCGAATTTACCCGGCAAAGTCACCACTCCCCTAGCCGCAGGCCTCTGATAGCATCGTGCCACTCGCTGGGGATAGAAGATAGTTCAGCAGGACGGCGAACGCGTCAGACAACGCCTGGTCACCCGCACTGAGCGGGTAACGGCCACTGCGGCTGGAGGCGTGGTTGAAGTCGGCCTCGGCCGCGTCGCCCAGCGGCTGACCATTGACGAACCAGCAGTGCCACCCCGCACCGGCTCGTCTTTCGGCAAGGGCAAGGGGAACAGGTGGTCGTCGCGCCACAACAGAACCGACAGCAGCGCCGCCAGCACCAGCCAGGGACGACGAAGCCCCGGCCACAGGCGCTTCCAGCCCGCTGCAACGGCCTCGCGCGGGGCCTCCTGCACGGGCTGCGGCGGACGCTCAGCCCTGCCCCGCCAATACTTTTATAAGCGCGAATCGCCAATAAACCGTCACAAAAAACCGCTCATCCGATTGCCGTCAAATTTACACTGTTTCAGCTCTGATACAGCTTTACAGGGCCTCTGTTCCCTTCTAGACCAATAGCACACCGACATTGAAAGTGGTGTGCGCCCC
>NZ_JBFIIG010000066.1:0-20208 GCF_041601375.1 Pseudomonas sp.
CGACACCGAAGAGGAACTCGCCCGCCTGACCGCCCTGCAAGCGGTCAACCCGAGCGTGCGCGACAGCGAACTGGACGCCCTGCGCCGGCAGCGCGAACAGGGCCTGGCCCTGCTCGACAAAGCCGCACTGCGCCTGGAGGCGATTCGGGTGCTGGTGGCCGGCTAACCTTGGCCCCTTAACTGACAAGGCCCGCAATTGCGGGCCTTGTTATTGGCGATGTACCAGTGTCGATGGCAAAACGCAGGGTGGGCTTCAGCCCACCAAGACTGCCGATTCAACGGCGCGGGGCTAAAGCGGATCGCCGCCCAGCCCAGCCAGCGCCTCATATCAGGCCGACAGCGGCTCGGCCATGCCGGCGCGCATCCGCGTTGAATCGGCAACGAAGCAGCGCGAGGCCTGCAGCAGCGCCAGCATGGTGAGGAACAGCGCCACCGGGATCAGCAGCATCGCATCGTGCAGCCCCACCGCCTTGAAGGTTTCGTTCATCTCGCTGGCGCCGGCGGCGAGCATCGCCGCCTGGGAGAAATGATCGGACAGCAGGCCCACCGCGATGGGGCCGAGGCCCCCGCCGAGCAGGTACAGGCCGGCGAAGAACAGCGCCATGGCGGTGGCACGCAGGCGCGGCTCGACCACATCCTGCAGCGCCGTGTAGACGCAGGTGTAGAAGTTGTAGGCGAACAGCCAGCCGACGCTGAAGACCGCGACGAACACGCCGACCTCGACGCGCCCGGCCAATAACGCATAGGCGGTGGCTGCGGTGGCGATCAGCATGCTCACGGCGGCGAACAGCAGGCGCCCGGTGGCCGAGCGCTGGTGGATGCGATCGGCCAGCCAGCCGCCGGCGGTCAAACCGAGCAGGCCGGTCAGGCCGACGATCACCCCGGTGGCCACCGCCGCCTGCTCCAGCGGCAGGAAGAAATAACGCTGCAGCATCGGCACCATGAAGGAGTTGCAGGCGTAGGTAGCGAAGTTGAAGGCCAGCCCGGCGAGCACCAGCCACCAGAAGGTGCGGATCGCCAAGACCTTGCGCAACGGTTTGTCCACCACAGTGGTCGCCACCTGCACGGCTTCCGCCGCGCCGCGCTTGGGTTCCTTGATGAAGAACATGAACAACGCGAGGATCATCCCCGGCACGGCGGCGATGAAGAACGGCGCGCGCCAGCTGTCGAAGGCCTCGACCATGGCACCGATGGTGAAGAACGCCAGCAACAGCCCCAGGGGCAGGCCGAGCATGAAGATGCCCATGGCGCGGGCGCGCTTGTGCGGCGGAAACAGGTCGCCGATCAGCGAGTTGGCCGCCGGCGCATAGCTGGCCTCGCCGATGCCGACGCCCATGCGTATCAGCAGGAAGCTCCAGAAATTCCAGGCCATGCCGTTGACCGCGGTCAAGCCGCTCCACACCACCAGCCCCCAGCCCATGATCTTGCGCCGAGCGCCGGTGTCGGCCATGCGTCCCAGCGGCACGCCGGCGATGGCATAGACGATGGTAAAGGCGGTACCGATCAGGCCCAGCTGAAAATCACTGAGGCCCCATTCCAGGCGAATCGGCTCGATGATGATGGCCGGAATGGTACGGTCGAAGAAGTTGAACAGGTTGGCGAGAAACAGCAGGAACAGAATGCGCCAGGCATTCGCCCTTTGTTGATCTTGCGGCATGAATTGCTTCTCTCTTGTAGTTATCAAAGCACGAGACTGCGGCTGCCCAGGCGGCCATGACAGCTCGTGCACGCCCAAGTAAGGTGCAATCTAGAGCCTGCGGCTAGCACTGTCTGTGACTATTTGTTGCGCTGATATCAATGAATCGCCCAGATCGAATGCCCGCCACAACCGACACCGATCGAGCGCATGCAGGCCTTTCCGCGCATGCCATCGCCAATTGCTGGCGAAGCCGACGGCGATCCTTGCCGCGAATGCCGAAGGCGACCTCGCGCCGGCGCTCGCTATGCTGGCAACCTCCGTGCATGCCAATCCGCGCCCCTGCACTTGCCTTATCCACAGACTCACTATACTGATGCCAGATAGCCATAATCTTTATGCATATTTGGCTTTGGCGACACCCATACCGACGAAGGTGTAAGCCACGACTGACAATCAGGGCTGTGGCCGCACCCGCTGTTGGTGGTTTTTGCAAGGCAGCTTAAACGTTGAGTCCGCGGCAGCCCTCCATGCCCATTCCCGTTCAAACACCTCCCGGCAAGCGGGGCAACACTTTGCGCCGACTAGGCCTCGGTCTGCTGCTGGTGCCGCTGCTGTGCCTGACCGAGGCCATGGCCGCGGAAAAAATGCGCCTGCAACTGCGCTGGCTGCATCAGTTCCAGTTCGCCGGCTACTACATGGCCCTGGAAAAAGGCTTCTATGCGCAGGCTGGGCTGGAGGTGGAAATCCGTCCAGGCGGGCCCGGCACGCCAAAGCCGATAGACCTCCTGCTCGAAGGTGATACCGATTTTGCCATTGCCAACAGCGGCCTGGTCATCGCACGCCTGCAGGGCCAGCCGCTGGTGGCATTGGCGGCGATCATGCAGAGTTCACCAGTCGTCTGGATAGTGCGGGCCGACTCGGATATCTACACGCCCCACGACCTGGCGGGCAAGCGGGTGATGCTGATGCCGGCGCCGGAAAGCGCCGAACTGCTTGTCACCCTGGCCCGCGAAGGCGTCGATCAGGAGCGCCTGGAGCTGCAACAGACCAGCTTCGACCCGCAAGACTTGATCGACGGCAAGACCGACGCCTACAACGGTTACATTTCCAACGAGCCATTCTGGTTGCGACAGCAGCAGTTGCCCTACCGGCTGATCAAGCCGCGCGAATACGGGGTCAACTTCTACAGTGACGTGCTGACCACCCGCGAGGCCCTGCTGCAACGGCGTCCCGCACAGGTCGAGGCCTTTATCCAGGCTAGCCTCAAGGGCTGGCAATACGCCATGGACAACCTCGAGGAAAGCGTCCAGCTGATCCATCGACGCTACGCTCCCGACAAGAGCCTGGAGCATCTGCGTTTCGAGGCCGAGCAATTGCACAAGCTGATCATGCCGGAGCTGGTGCAACTGGGGCACATGAACCCGGGGCGCTGGCACGCCATTGCGCAAAGTTACCTGGATCTGGGCATGGCCGAGGGGCCGATCGAACTGGACGGCTTCATCTACAAGCGCCAGGCTGCAACCGATAACGGCCCGCTCTACCAGGTGCTCGGCGGGGCCTTGCTGGCCCTGCTGCTGCTGGGCGCCGTGGCCTTGCGCTTTGCCCGCCTGACTCGCAAGCTGCGCCTGGAAGTCCAGCGCCGGCGACAGGCCGAGCAGGAGCTGCGCGACAGCAACCTGCAACTGGAGCGCCTGGCCAATACCGACCGCCTGACCGGACAATGGTCGCGGCTGAAGATCGAGGACCTGGCGCACAACGAGATCAAGCGCGCCGAACGTTATGATTTCCCCCTGGCCCTGGTGTTTCTCGATATCGACCGTTTCAAGTCGGTCAACGATCTCTATGGTCACGACGTCGGCGACTGCGTCCTCACCGGCGTGGCACACCGCATCAAGAGTCACCTGCGCGACTCCGACAGCCTGTGCCGCTGGGGCGGCGAGGAGTTCATCATCCTCATGCCGCACACCGACCTCGACCAGGCCTGCCTGATTGCGGAAAAGCTGCGCGGCCTGCTCGCCGCCGAACCGCTGACCGGCACCATCGGCGTCACCGCCAGCTTCGGCGTGGCGCAGTGGCAGCCCGGACAGGGCCTGGGCGAGCTGGTGCACTGCGCCGACCTGATGCTCTATCGCGCCAAGAAGTTGGGGCGCAACCGGGTCGAACGCTTTTCCCCCTGCGGCATCCTGCCCCTGGTGTAACGGCCGACCGAGTCGTCAGCTTGGCTTGGTGCGCCAGCTGGCCAGCCAGCCCAGTCCCGCCTGCGTCCCCGCCTCGCCCGGCAGGTATTCGGCGCCCAGCCAGCCCCGATAGCCGCTGCGCTCGAGCGCAGCAAGGGCTGGCGCAAACTCGAGCTGACCGGTTCCCGGCGCCCCGCGCCCGGGGCAATCGGCGAACTGCACATGGCCGATGCGCCCGGCCAACAACTCGATGCCCGCCAGCAGATCCACGCCTTGGCGCGCCATGTGATAGAGGTCGTATTGGGCCGCCAGATTGGGATGCCTGACCTTGCGCAACAACTCATCGAGCTGTTCGGGGGTGTTGATCAAAAAACCCGGCATGTCCAGCGGATTGATTGCCTCCACCAGCACACGGATTCCCAGCACCTGAAACGCCTCGGCGCTCTTGTGCAGATTGGCGGCCAGGGTCGCCAGCGCCCGCTCTCGCTTCACCCCCTCGGCCAGGCGCCCGGGCAGCACATTGACGCAGGCCGGCCGCACCATCGCCGCATAGGTCAGCGCCTCCTGCAGCGCAGCATCGAACTCGGCCTGGCGCGCCGGCACCGCCGCCAGCCCGGCTCCGCCGTCGAGCAAGTCGCCCGCCGGCAGATTGATCAGCGCCAGCGGCATGCCCGCCGCCTCCAGCGCCTCCTTCAGGCGAATCGCCGCCAACTCGTAGGGGAACTGGATTTCCACACCCTCGAAGCCCGCAGCGGCCGCTGCCACCACGCGCTCGCGCAATGGCAGTTCGCCGAACAACAGGGACAGGTTGGCGGCGATTTTCATGCCTGGTCCTCCCGGTACAATTGCACCAGCGTGGCCGGATCGCGCTGCAGATTGCCCTGGCGGCCATGCAGGCGCAGCAACTGCGCCGCCAGGCCGCTGAGCGGCGTGGCCGAACCGATCTCGCGGGACAGCTTGACCGCGCTGTCGAGATCCTTGAGCAGGGTGCGCACATGCCAGTTGATCGGCTCGAACTGGCTGCTGGCCATTTGCGGGGCGAGGATCTGCAGCGGCTTGGAATCGGCAAAACCGCCGGCCAAGGCAGGCGCGAGCAGGTTGGCGTCGACCCCGGCCTGCTCCGCCAGGGCCACCACCTCGGCAATCACCAGCGCGTTGCAGGCGACGATCATCTGGTTGCACAACTTGGTCACCTGGCCGGCACCGACCTCGCCCATGCGGGTCAGGCGCTGGCCCAGGTGGGCGAGGATCGGCCGCGCCCGCTCGACATCCTCGGCGCGGCCACCGGCCATGATCGCCAGGCTGCCGGCCTCGGCGCCGGGCGTGCCGCCGGACACCGGCGCATCGACCCAACGCATGCCGCAGCGCTGCTCCAACTCGGCGGCCATGGCGCGAGTAGCCGCCGGCTCCAGGCTGGAGAAATCCACCAGCAGTTGCCCGGGCCGGGCCCCCTCGGCTATGCCGCCGGGGCCGAACACCACCTCGCGCACCACCTCGGTATTGGCCAGGCAGAGCATCACGATGCCAGCATCGGTGCACAACTCGGCCGGGGTTTGCGCGCGCTGCGCACCCAGCTCGAGCAACGCCAGGCACTTGTCCGGCGAACGGTTCCACACGCTCAGGGGATAACCGGCGGCCAGCAGGCGGCGGGTCATGGGCAGGCCCATCAGGCCGATGCCGGCGAAAGCCAGGGCCGGAAGGGAGGTGGTCATCGATGCCGACATATGTGCGACTCCAGCGCAAAGGAGGTGGCTATCTTAACGTGGCTGGGTTAGCGACGCCCAACGCCTGCGGCGAAGCCGCCACCGGCTGAACCGCCAAGATGAGGTAATCCGGCTAATGGGCTTCGCGCGCCCAACCACAACCCCGTGATTCCCTTTATACTCCGCCGGCTTTCCCCGCTATTGAACCGGAGAACCCCCATGTTGAAGCGTCCCTTTGCGCTGGCCGCCGGCCTTGCCCTGTCTTTTTCCGCCGTATTCGCCCAAGCCGCCGATGTATTGCGCGTCTCGGCCATTCCCGATGAAGCCCCCACCGAACTGCTGCGCAAGTTCGAGCCGCTTGGCGCCTACCTCGAACAGCAGCTGGACATGCAGGTCGAGTTCGTCCCGGTGTCCGACTATGCCGCCGTGGTCGAGGCCCTCGCCGCCGACCGTATCGACCTGGCCTGGCTGGGCGGCTTCACCTTCGTCCAGGCGCGCCTGAAAACCGCCAACGCCGCGCACCCCGCCATCCCGCTGGTGCAGCGCAGCGAAGATGAGAAGTTCACCAGCAAGATCATCAGCGCCGACCCGGCCGTGCAATCGCTGCAGGACCTGAAAGGCAAGACCTTCGCCTTCGGCTCGGTGTCTTCCACCTCCGGCAGCCTGATGCCGCGCTACTTCATGCTGCAGGACGGGATCGAGCCGGAACAGTTCTTCAGCCGCATCGCCTACTCCGGTGCACATGACGCCACGGCGGCCTGGGTCCAGGCAGGCAAGGCCGACGGCGGCGTACTCAACGCCTCGGTATGGGACAAGCTGGTCGCCGCCGGCAAGGTCGACACCGACAAGGTCAAGGTCATCGCCACCACCCCGCCCTACTTCGACTACAACTGGACCGTGCGCGGTACCCTCGACCCAGTCGTACGCGACAAGATCCAGGCGGCGTTCCTCGCCCTCGACCCGGCCAACCCGCAACACAAGGCGATCCTCGACCTGCAAGCCGCCAGTCGCTTTATCCCGACCAAGGCAGAAAATTACCAGGGTATCGAGGAAGCAGCCCAAGCGGCCGGCCTGCTGAAGTGAGTGTGAGACTCAGCGGCGTGGGTCTGACCCACGCCAACGGTCAGGTGGCGCTCAGCGAGATCGATTTACAGGTAAAAATCGGCGAACGGGTGGCCATCATTGGCCCATCTGGCGCGGGCAAAACCAGCCTGCTGCGCCTGCTCGCCAGCAACCTGCAACCCAGCGGCGGACAGATCCACCTGCTCGGCCAGCAGCCTTGGCAACTCGGCGCACGCCAGCGCCAGCAGTTGCGCGCGCGGATCGGCCTGATTCATCAGGCGCCGCCCCTGCCGCCCCGCCAGCGGGTGATCACCGCGGTACTGGCCGGCAAGCTGGGCCACTGGTCGCTGGGCAAGAGCCTGCTCAACCTGCTGCACCCGCTGGATATGCCCGGCGCCCAGGCGGCCCTCGGCCGCCTCGACCTGGCGGACAAGCTGTTCGAACGCTGCGACCAACTCTCCGGTGGCCAGTTGCAACGGGTCGGCATCGCCCGGGTGCTCTATCAGGCGCCGGAACTGATCCTAGCCGATGAGCCGGTGTCGGCCATGGACCCGGTGCTGGCCGGCCATACCCTGAGCGTACTCAATGAGGAAGCCAGCCGGCGCGGCATGACCCTGCTGGCCAGCCTGCATGCCGTGGAGTTGGCCCTGGCGCATTTCCCGCGGATCATCGGCGTGCGCGAGGGCCGTATCGTCTTCGACCTGCCGCCCGAGGCAATCGGCGCCAGCGCACTGGATGCGTTGTACGCCAACGAACAATTGCCAGCCGTGCCCACTTCGGCAGCGCCGGCGCCAGTGAGTGTGCAGATCCCGCGATGCTGAACCCCGCACTACGCGACCCGGCCGCCCTGCCGCGCCTGGTCCTGACCCTGCTGGCAGTGCTGCTGCTGTGGCCGGGGCTGGTGCTCAGCGAGCTGAACCTGGCGGTGCTGTTCGATGAGCGCAACGCGACCAACATGGGGCGTTTTCTCGCCGACTTCTGGCCGCTGGCGCATGATCGCGAGTTTCTCCGGCTGCTCGGCCGCGCCACCCTGGAAACCCTGGCCATCGCCACCGCAGGCATGGCCCTGGCCCTGCTGATCGCCATTCCCGGTGCCCTGCTGGCCAGCCGCGCGCTGTCGCTGTCCGCCGTGCACCGCAGCGGCCGCCCGGCCTGGTGGGCCCGGGCGCTGCGCTGGCCGGTGCGTGCTCTGCTGATCGTGCTGCGCAGCGTGCCGGAAATCGTCTGGGCGCTGCTGTTCGTGCGCGCCGTGGGCCTCGGCCCGACGGCCGGGGTGCTGGCCATCGCCATCACCTACAGCGGCATGCTCGGCAAGGTCTACGCGGAGATCTTCGAGTCGGTCGATCCGCGCCCGAGTCGCGCCCTGCTGGTCGCCGGCAGCCCACGCCTGGCCGCCTTCGCCTACGGGATACTGCCCAATGCCGCCGCGGAGATGCTCTCCTACACGGTATACCGCTGGGAATGCGCCATCCGCGCCTCGGTGGTGATGGGCTTCGTCGGTGCCGGCGGCCTGGGCCAGCAGATCGACCTGTCGATGCGCATGTTCGCCGGCGGCGAGGTGGCCAGCATGCTGCTGACCTTCCTGCTGCTGGTGCTGCTCGCCGATCAACTCAGCCGCCTGCTGCGCGCGAGGTTGCTATGAAGACCTCCACGGACAAGCGCCTGGGCAACTATGCCCTGCTGCTGGCCTTGCTGGCGGCGGTGCTGGCGTCCTTCGGTTTCCTCGGCATCGACCTGGGCGCCCTGCTCAGTGGCGACAGCCTGAGTCAAATGGGCCGCTACGCCGGCAGCTTCTTCAGCCCGGATTTCTCCGCGCCGCACCTGCGGGCCATCGGCAAGGGCGCGCTGGAAACCCTGGCCATGTCGGCCATCGGCACCCTGCTGGCGGCCCTGCTCGGCCTGCTCCTGGCCTTGCCGGCGGCCGGGCGCTTTGGCTGGCTGGCCCTGGGCGGCTCACGCTTGCTCTTGAATGCCCTGCGCGCGATCCCGGAACTGGTGTGGGCGGCCCTGGTGGTGCTGGCCGCCGGCCTCGGGCCGAATGCCGGCACCCTGGCCCTGGCCCTGCACACCACCGGGGTGCTCGGTCGCCTGTTCGCCGAGGCCCTGGAGAACACCCCGAGCGAACCGGCCGAGGCGATTCGCCTGGGCGGTGGCGGGCATGTCGCGGCGTTCTGCTACGGCACCCTGCCGACGGTCTGGCCGCAACTGATCGCCTATTCGCTGTACCGCTGGGAAAACAATATCCGCATGGCCAGCGTGCTCGGTTTTGTCGGCGCCGGCGGCCTGGGACAGATGCTCTACGTCAGCCTCAGCCTGTTCCAGGAAGCCCAGGCGGCGACGGTGATCCTGGCGATGCTGATCCTGGTGCTGGGCGTCGATACGTTCAGCGGCTGGGCGCGGCAACGCTGGGTCAGCGCCTAGGGCGTAGATGGGTTAGGCTCCAAGGTGATGTGCGGCAAGACCCGCATGTTCTGCGCGGTGTAACCATCATGGTGGCGCACCTGCTGGCGGCCTGATGGCTATCGCTACGCTCATCCTACGCGGCCCGACCTACGCGGCCCGCCCCATCCTACAGCCCGTCTTTTTCCAGATGGTCGAGATCGACCGTATCGCCGGTGTGGATGCCGAGTTTGCTGCGGATATCGGCGAACATCTGGTCGTATTCCTGGTGGCCGCGCATGATCAGGCTGAAATTGGCCGGCATCCCATGCTTGAGTGCCAAGCGGCTGGCGACGCTGGCGAAATTGAAGGCGGTATCGCGGTGCAGCTCGAACTGCTCCTCGAACGCCTTGCCCGCCACCTCGCCGACCAGGCGCAGGTGCAGCATCGGCCCCTCGCTCGGATCCTGACGCACCTCGTAGTAGAGATCGATGCTGAACGTCGGTTGATCGGGGGTGGCGACGGGATTGGCGCGATGCAGATGGCCAGGCGCGAACATGTTGCCTCCGTAGCGACTAAGGGAAGACCCAGACAGTCTAGACCTGTTCACCGCCAGCGCCACCGGCGCATCGCTTCAGTCCTCGCGGCGCTCCTGCACCAGCACCCAAGGTGCCACCACCACCGCCCACAACGGCGGATCGCGCGCCAGCAGATCCGCGGCACCGTCATCGTCGATTTTTTTCAATTGGTCGCTGGTCAGCCAGGCGCTCACCTGGCCCTGGTCGTTTTCCGCTACGGCTTGGGCCACCGCGATCAGATCTTGCGTGCCCCCGACCATCAGCAACGCACCGCGGGCGAAGAAAGGTTGCAACTCTTGCCAGGTGATTGCTGCAGTTTCTCCAAGCAGTTTGGTATAGAGGGTGCTAGGTTGTTCAGTCATGGTTTGTCCGCAGAAGTAGTCCGAGTTTTGCTCGGGCAACATGATAGCGCCGAGCAAGCAGCAGGCAAGTACGCCGCAAGTGCTCGGACGCAGGCAAGCCACGCCGTTTTTCTATACGTTTATTGCAATTAAGCGACATCCGCATGCCATGCCCTCAACGGCCGGCTTTCAAGCTGCAAAGCAGCGCTCTACACTGCAGCGGTAAAGTTGCCGGGGTTATGACCGGATGAAGCGATCCGGTCATGCAACTTTGGCCGCCAGAACTACACAACGAAAACCGATAGAAAACCAATAAGAGTGGAGCACTATGAACAAGGCTACTAAGCAGATATCCAAACTGTTTGCCGCCATGGCCATGGCCGGCGTTGCCAGCTACTCGCTAGCGGCTGACACCATCAAGATCGGCATGGCAGGCCCGGTAACGGGCGCAGTCGCACAATATGGCGAGATGCAATTCATCGGTGCCAAGATGGCCATCGAGCAGATCAACAAGGCGGGTGGCGTCAACGGCGCCATGCTCGAAGGCCTGGTCTACGACGATGCCTGCGATCCGAAACAGGCCGTTGCCGTGGCTAACAAGATCGTCAACGACGAAGTGAAATTCGTGGTCGGCCACCTCTGCTCCAGCTCCACTCAGCCGGCGTCCGACATCTACGAAGACGAAGGCATCCTGATGGTCAGCCCGGCGTCCACCAGCCCGGACATCACCGCCCGCGGCTACGAACTGGTGTTCCGCACCATCGGCCTGGACAGCCTGCAAGGCCCGACCGCCGGTAACTACATCGCCGACCATGTCAAGCCGAAGGCCGTCGCCGTCATCCATGACAAGCAGCAGTACGGCGAAGGCATCGCCACCGCGGTCAAGCAAACCCTGGAAGACAAAGGCATCAAGGTCGGCCTGTTCGAAGGCATCAACGCCGGCGACAAGGATTTCTCCGCGATGATCGCCAAACTCAAGCAAGCCGGTGTGGACTTCGTCTACTACGGCGGTTACCACCCGGAACTGGGTCTGCTGCTGCGTCAGTCGGCGGAAAAAGGCCTGAGCGCCAAGTTCATGGGCCCGGAAGGTGTGGGTAACAAGGAAATCTCGGCCATCGCCGGCCCGGCTTCCGAAGGCCTGCTGGTGACCCTGCCGAAGTCGTTCGACCAGGATCCGCGCAACCAGGCGCTGGTCGAGGCGTTCAAGGCCAAGAACGAAGACTCCAGCGGCCCGTTCGTCTTCCCCGCCTATGCCGCCGTGCAGGTAATCGCCGAAGGCATCGAGAAAGCCGGCAGCACCGATACCGCCGAGGTGGCCGCAGCCCTGCGCGCCAACAGCTTCGACACCCCTACCGGCGTCCTCAGCTTCGACGAAAAGGGCGACCTGAAGGACTTCAGCTTCGTGGTCTACGAATGGCACCAGGACGGCACCAAGACCGAAGCACCGCTCAACTGATAAAGCGGTTTCCCGCCTGAACCCAAAGCCCACTGCAGCCGCAGTGGGTTTTGTTTATTAGAAGAATTCCGGTCTCACCCTGCGCCACAAGCGCTGACGTGCGTGACGACCCAGGAGTTAGGCAATGCCTGATCTGTATCACTACCTGCAACAGCTGGTTAACGGTCTGACCGTTGGCAGTACCTATGCCCTGATTGCCATCGGCTACACCATGGTCTACGGCATCATCGGTATGATCAACTTCGCCCATGGCGAGGTTTACATGATTGGCTCGTACGTAGTCTTCATAGTGATCGCCGGCCTGGCCATGTTCGGCCTGGACAGCTTGCCCCTGATGATGATCGCGGGCTTCGCCGCCAGCATCATCGTCTGCGCGGCCTACGGTTACAGCATCGAACGGGTCGCCTACCGTCCCCTGCGCGGCGGCAACCGCCTGATCCCGCTGATCTCGGCGATCGGCATGTCGATCTTCCTGCAAAACCTCGTGTTGCTGTCCCAGGACTCCAAGGACAAAGCCATTCCCAACCCGCTGCCGGGCAACTTCATCTTCGGTGAAAGCGCCATGAACGGCGTGGTCATTTCCTATATGCAGGTGCTGATCTTCGTCGTGACCTTCCTGGCCATGGTCGGCCTGACCCTGTTCATCTCCCGTTCGCGCCTCGGCCGGGCCTGCCGGGCCAGCGCCGAAGACCTGAAGATGGCCAACCTGCTGGGCATCAACACCAACAACATCATCAGCCTGACCTTCGTCATCGGTGCCGCCCTGGCGGCGGTGGCCGCGGTACTGCTGGGCATGCAGTACGGCGTGATCAACCCGCACCTGGGCTTCCTCGCCGGGATCAAGGCGTTCACCGCCGCGGTGCTGGGCGGTATCGGCAGCATCCCCGGCGCGGTATTGGGCGGCCTGGTGCTCGGCGTAGCCGAAGCCTTCGGCGCCGACATCTTTGGCGATCAGTACAAGGACGTGGTGGCGTTCAGCCTGCTGGTGCTGGTGCTGCTGTTCCGCCCGACCGGCATCCTGGGTCGTCCGGAGGTTGAGAAAGTATGAGCACCTCGATCAAGAAAAACTTCAAGACGGCCATTTTCAGCGCCCTGCTGGTACTGGCCGTGGCCTACCCGGTCATCGGCCTGAAGCTGAGTACCGTGGGCATCAAACTGGAAGTGCAAGGCGCCAGCCCGGCCGTGCTCTGGACCATACTCGGCAGCTCGATTGCCATGTTCTTCTGGCAGTTGTTCCGCACCCAACTAAGTGCCGTCTGGGCCCATGGGCCCAAGCTGCCGAGCATGCCGAGTCAGGCGAGCGACTTCCTCACCCGGCCCTCGACCCAGCGCTGGGCGATCATGGGGCTGATCGTGGTAGCCCTGGCCTGGCCGTTCTTCGGCAGCCGCGGCGCGGTGGACATCGCCACCCTGATCCTGATCTACGTGATGCTCGGCCTCGGCCTGAACATCGTGGTGGGTCTGGCCGGCTTGCTCGACCTCGGCTATGTGGCCTTCTACGCCGTCGGCGCCTACAGCTATGCACTGCTGTCGTTCTACTTCGGCCTGAGCTTCTGGATCTGCCTGCCGATCGCCGGCCTGATGGCGGCGTTCTTCGGTTTTATCCTGGGCTTCCCGGTGTTGCGGCTGCGCGGCGACTACCTGGCCATCGTCACCCTGGGTTTCGGCGAGATCATTCGCATCCTGCTGAACAACATGACCTGGCTGACCGGTGGCCCCAACGGCATCGGCTCGATCCCCAAGCCGACCCTGTTCGGCCTGTCGTTCGACCGCAAGGCCGCCGAGGGCATGCAGACCTTCCACGAATATTTCGGCATGGCCTACGCCTCGATCAACAAGGTGATCTTCCTCTACCTGATCGCCCTGGTGCTGGTCCTGCTGACCCTGTTCGTGATCAACCGTCTGCTGCGCATGCCGATCGGCCGTGCCTGGGAAGCCTTGCGTGAGGATGAGATCGTCTGCCGGGCGCTGGGCATGAACCCCACCGTGATCAAGCTCTCGGCCTTCACCCTGGGCGCCACCTTCGCCGGTTTCGCCGGCAGTTTCTTCGCCGCGCGCCAGGGCCTGGTCAGCCCGCAATCCTTCACCTTCATCGAGTCGGCGATCATCCTCGCCATCGTCGTGCTGGGCGGCATGGGCTCGCAACTGGGGATCATCCTGGCGGCCATCGTGATGATCCTGCTGCCGGAGATGGCGCGGGAGTTCAACGAGTACCGCATGCTGATGTTCGGCGCGCTGATGGTGCTGATGATGATCTGGCGTCCGCAGGGCCTGCTGCCCATGCAACGTCCCCACCTGGAGTTGAAACAATGAGCCGGCCTATCCTGGAAGTCAGCGGCCTGTCCATGCGCTTCGGTGGCCTGCTGGCCGTCAACGGGGTGGGGCTGACCGTCAATGAAAAACAAGTGGTGTCGATGATCGGCCCGAACGGCGCCGGCAAGACCACGGTGTTCAACTGCCTGACCGGCTTCTACCGGCCGACCAGCGGCAATATTCGCCTCGATGGCGAGCAGATCGAGGGCCTGCCGGGCCACAAGATCGCCCGCAAGGGCGTGGTGCGGACCTTCCAGAACGTGCGTCTGTTCAAGGAAATGACCGTGGTGGAAAACCTGCTGGTGGCCCAGCACCGCCACCTCAACACCAACTTCCTCGCCGGCCTGTTGAAGACCCCGGCGTTTCGCAAGAGCGAACACGAGGCCATGGAGTTTGCCGCGCACTGGCTGGAACAGGTCAACCTGACCGATTTCGCCAACCGTACGGCCGGCACCCTCGCCTACGGCCAGCAGCGCCGCCTGGAAATCGCCCGCTGCATGATGACGCGCCCGCGCATCCTCATGCTCGACGAGCCGGCCGCGGGCCTCAACCCGCGGGAGACCGACGACCTCAAGGCCCTGATCCGCATGCTGCGCGATCAGCATGACGTCACCGTACTGCTGATCGAGCACGACATGAAATTGGTCATGAGCATTTCCGACCATATCTACGTGATCAACCAGGGCACTCCCCTGGCCGAAGGAACGCCGGAGCAGATCCGCGCCAATCCAGACGTGATCAAAGCCTACCTGGGGGAAGCGTGATGCTGTATTTCGACAAGGTTTCCACCTTCTACGGCAAGATCCAGGCCCTCCACGACGTCAGCGTCGAGGTGCGCCAGGGCGAGATCGTCACCCTGATCGGCGCCAACGGCGCCGGCAAGTCGACCCTGCTGATGACCCTGTGCGGCTCACCGCAGGCGAGCAGCGGCAGCATCCGCTACCAGAGCGAGGAACTGATCGGCCAGAACACCCCGGACATCATGCGCAAGAGCATCGCCGTGGTCCCGGAAGGCCGCCGGGTGTTTTCCCGCCTGACCGTGGAAGAAAACCTGGTGATGGGCGGTTTCTTCACCGCCAAGGCCGAGTTCCAGGAGCAACTGGACAAGGTCCTGCAGCTGTTCCCGCGCCTGCAGGAACGCCTGAGCCAGCGCGCCGGCACCATGTCGGGCGGCGAACAGCAGATGCTCGCCATCGGCCGCGCACTGATGAGCAAGCCCAAGCTGTTGCTGCTCGACGAGCCGTCGCTGGGACTGGCGCCGATCATCATCCAGCAGATCTTCGGCATCATCGAACAGCTGCGCGAGGACGGCGTGACCGTGTTCCTGGTCGAGCAGAATGCCAACCAGGCGCTCAAGCTGGCCGACCGCGGCTATGTGCTGGAGAACGGCCGGATCGTCATGCAGGGCAGCGGGCATGACTTGCTCAACGACCCGAAGGTGCGCGACGCCTACCTGGGCGGTTAACAGCCACCCGTCTTATCGAAACCGCTCCTCGGAGCGGTTTTTTTATATTCGCCGCCCACCGCTCACCCATTGCTGCGTGCATGACGCCCCTGGCCAGTTACAATGGTCGCCCTTTTTCCTCGATGACCACTTCCATGACCGAGCCGATCCGCCTGTCCAAACGCCTGATCGAGATGACCGGCTGCTCGCGCCGCGAGGCCGAGCTCTATATCGAGGGTGGCTGGGTGACGGTCGACGGCGTGGTGGTGCAAGAGCCGCAGTTCAAGGTGCTGGAGCAGCGCGTCGAACTGCTGCCCGACGCCGTACTGGCGCCGGTCGAGCCGGTCACCCTGTTGCTGCATGTGCCCTCGGGCCACTTCCCGGATCGCGCGGTCGAGTCCGTCGGTCCGGCCAGCCAGTGGCTGGACGACAACTCCGGCATCCGCCCGCTGAAAAGCCACTTCGCCCGCCTGGTCACCTGCCTGCCCCTGCAGGCCGGCGCCGATGGCCTGCACGTGCTGACCCAGGACTGGCGGATCGAGCGCAAGCTCAAGGAAGACCAGGCCAAGCTGGAGCAGGAATACGTGGTCGAGGTCATCGGCACGCTCAGCAACAGCCAGCTGAAACGCCTGAACCATGGCCTGATCTTCAACGGCACGGCCCTGCCGCCATGCAAGGTCAGTTGGCAGAACGAAACCCGCCTGCGCTTCGCCTTGAAAAACCCGCAGCCGGGGCAGATCGTCTTCATGTGCAACAGCGTCGACCTCAAGGTACTGGGCATGAAGCGCATCCGCATCGGCGGCGTGCCCATGGCCAAGGTCCAGCCCGGCCAATGGCGCTATCTCGCCGGCAAAGAACGCTTCTAACTTTTTTCAAGCTGCCGCCTCTCAGGCGCCAGCCCATTTCAGGACTCCCCCATGCTCAATAACGATGTACTGCGCAGCCTGCGCTACACGCTCGACGTCAACGATGTGCAGCTGGCCGAAATCATCCGACTCAGCGGCAAGGAGGTCGAACTGGAAGCACTCGACGCCCTGCTAAAAAAAGAGGACGAGGAAGGCTTCGTGGCCTGCGACGACGAGCTGATGGCGCATTTTCTCGACGGCCTGGTGTACTTCAAGCGCGGCAAGGACGACAGCCGCCCGGCCCAGCCGTTCGAGCTGCCGATGACCAACAACATGGTGCTGAAGAAGCTGCGGGTGGCCTTCGAGCTGAAAGAGGACGACATGCACGCGATCATGCAGAGCGTCGACTGCCCGGTGTCCAAACCCGAGATGAGCGCGTTGTTTCGCAAGTTCGGCCACAGCAACTACCGCACCTGCGGCGATCAGTTTCTGCGCAACTTCCTCAAGGGCCTGACCCTGCGGGTGCGTGGCTGAGTCAGCCACGCCTCACCGTATAGGCCGATTTGCGTAGGTTGGGCTAAGGAGCGCAGCGACCAAGCTCAACGACGACTCGGGCTCCGCAGCGTCGGCTGGCGCCCTGTTGGGCTTCGCGCAGCTCACCAGCGTGGCCCGGCCTACCTGCTCGACGCTCGCGCTATCTGGCCGCATGGCGGCGTATTTCCAAGGGCAATAATGCCTGCTGCGCGGCAGTCAGGCGATTAGGCTGGTGGCATTCATCCCTCAAGAGGATTCGCCATGCACCCCTACTTCTCCCTGCAAGGCCGCACCGCTCTGGTCACCGGCGGCACCCGCGGCATCGGCAAGATGATCGCCAAAGCCTTCCTCGAAGCCGGCGCCACCGTCTACGTCTGCGCCCGTGACGGCGAGGCCTGCGCGCAGACCGCCGCCGAACTCTCGGCCTTCGGCACCTGCCACGGCATGGCCGCCAACCTGGCCAGCGAAGAAGGCGTGCAGGCGTTGGCCGCGCAACTGGCCGGCGAAATCGGCCAGCTGGATATCCTGGTCAACAACGCCGGCACCACCTGGGGCGCACCGCTCGAGTCCTACCCGGCCAAGGGCTGGGAGAAGGTCATGCAGCTCAATGTGACCTCGGTGTTCAGCTGCATCCAGCAATTGCTGCCGCTGCTGCGCAAGGCCGGCACGGCGAGCAATCCGGCGCGGGTGATCAATATCGGCTCGGTGGCCGGCATCACCTCCCACGGCGAAGACGCCTACGCCTATGGCCCGAGCAAGGCCGCCCTGCATCAGCTGTCGCGCATGCTCGCCCGTGAGCTGGTCGGCCAGCACATCAACGTCAATGTGATCGCCCCGGGGCGCTTCCCGAGCAAGATGACCCAATTCATCGCCCAGGACGAACAGGCCCTGGCCGAAGACACCGCGCTGATCCCGATGAAACGCTGGGGCCGCGAGGAAGAGATGGCCGCCCTGGCGATCAGCCTGGCCAGCACCGCCGGCGCCTACATGACCGGCACCATCATCCCTATCGACGGTGGCTTCCACCTCTGAACAGCGCCCACGGTCCAACCCGACTGGGCGCCACGACGCGGCAATAAGCGCTCGAACAACGCGCCCTGCTCAGCCCGGCAATGCGCAGCAGCAGTTCCGCGCTGGGTGCCGGCCTGCCGCTGGTCGCTGGCGTCTATCAGTGGCTGCCAAGCAAGGCGGTCTGCCTCGAGCATCGCCGCGACCGCTGCATTTTCTGCTCGGCTACTGGCGCCCCGGCGTGCTCGGCGGCTGGCGCATGGGCCTGGCCCATGGTGCTTACTGCATGGGCTGCTGGGCCCTGATGGGCTCGCTGCTCGTGGCCGGGGTTATGGACCTGCTCTGGGTGGCCGTGATAGGTGCCTTCGTCCTGCTGGAGAAAAACCTGCCACAGGGACTCTGGCTCGGCCGCCTCTGCGGTTTGTTGTTGCTCGGCTGGAGCCTTATGTAGGGTCTGCTGAGAGCGCCGCGCATTGCAGGTAAGATGAGCCCCCGCCACTGCTGACCGCCACTCCTATGTCTATGTCCTATTCCGTCTCGCCCATCGGCTTCGTCCGCTCCTGCTTCAAGGAGAAGTTCGCCATTCCCCGTCAGCCGCAGTTGGCACCGGCTGCCCGCGGCGTACTGGAACTGCTCGCCCCCTTCGATAGCGGCGAGGCGGTGCAGGGCCTGGAGCAGGTCAGCCACGTCTGGCTGCTGTTCCTGTTTCACCAGGCACTGGAAGACCGGCCACGCCTGAAGGTGCGCCCACCGCGCCTGGGCGGGAATAAATCGGTGGGGGTGTTCGCCAGCCGTGCCACCCACCGCCCCAACGGCATCGGTCAATCGGTGGTCAAACTGGACGCGGTCGAGCCGGGCAGGCTCTGGCTGTCGGGGATCGACTTGCTCGACGGCACCCCGGTGCTGGATATCAAGCCCTATGTGCCCTATGCCGACAGCGTCGCGGGAGCCTGCAACCGCATCGCCGAGGCCGCCCCGCAGTTGATCGAGGTGCAGTGGCAAGACGCGGCCCTCGGCCAGGCGCGCGGCCATGGCCTGCGCCTGGGCGAGCCCCTGGTCGAGCTGATCGAGCAGTGCCTGGCCCAGGATCCGCGTCCGGCCTATCAGCTACCGCGGCCCGAACGACGCTATGGCGCGCGCTTCTGGGATGTCGATGTGCGCTGGCACTACCCGGAACCGGGCAAGATCTGCGTGCTGGAAGTGGTCGCGACCTGAGCGGGCCGGTCGAAGGGTCAATCACGGCATCAGCCGAGAATGACCTGCAACTGGCAGATACCCGGCCTGCCGAGTTCTGGATAACCTCCAGCCTGCGCAATAGCCCTACACATCTTGATTGAAGTATTACTTCCGCAGCGCCTGGACGGCGGCTAAAGTTGACTCGTGAGCAGCACCTTTCGGCACATCGCCACAGTCCCCGCAGGTCATGGCCGGTTCCGAGAATCCATTATTTACCTTATGAAAAAACAGTCTTACGTGCCTTCAGGTAACCTTGTCGATCTTCTGCTCGACGCCATCTGCGTGGTCGACAAGGAGGGACGCTTCGTGTTTGTCAGTGCGGCCTGCGAGCGGATCTTCGGCTATACGGCCGAGGAAATGGTCGGCAAGAGCATGATCGAGCTGGTATTTCCGGAAGATCGCGCCAGGACGCTGCAAACGGCCAGCGACATCATGGCGGGCATCAGCAGACCCAGCTTTGAAAATCGCTATGTGCGCAAGGATGGACAGATCGTGCACATCATGTGGTCGGCACGCTGGTCGGCGGACGATCAACTGCGCATTGCCGTGGCCCACGACATCAGCGAACGCAAACGCAGCGAGTCGATGCAAGCGGCGCTCTACGCCATTTCCGAGGCCGCGCACCTGGCCAAGGACCTGCCCAGCCTGTTCGAAAAGGTTCATTCGATCGTCGGCGAACTGTTGCCCGCCATCAACTTCTCGGTGGCCCTCTATGATGAGCAGCAGGATCAGCTGAGCTTTCCCTACCACATCGATGAGCGCCACCAGGCACCGGCTCCGCACAAGCGCGACGCCCCCACGCTCAGCGCCGAAATCATCCGCACCGGGCAGACCTTGCTGCGCTCACCCGAAACGCTGACGACACTGCCCGAGCATGTGCAAGCGATCGACTGCGCCTCACTGTACTGGCTGGGCGTGCCGCTCACCTCGCACAACGGCACCATCGGCGCTCTGGTAGTCCAGAGCTATACCCACGGGGCGCGCTACACCGACAAGGACGAAGAACTGCTGCAATTCGTCTCGACCCAGGTGGCATCGGCCATCGAGCGCCAGAAGATGCTCAGTCGCCTGCAGTTCATGGCCCAATACGACCAACTGACCCGCCTGCCTAACCGCGCACTGCTCCACGACCGCTTGCATACCGCACTGACCAGGGCACGCCGGGAGCAAACGCAACTGTCGCTGCTGTTCCTCGACCTGGACAAGTTCAAGCAGGTCAACGATACCTTCGGCCATGCCATCGGCGATCTGCTGCTGCAGATGGTTGCCGACCGCCTCAAGCAATGCATTCGCGAATCGGATACGGTCGCACGCCTGGGTGGCGACGAATTCGTGGTGCTGCTCGAGGACTTCCGCTCGCCGGATCAGGCCTTGCTGGTCGCCGAGAAAATCCGCCTGGCGCTCAACCAACCATTCGACCTGAATGATCAGCCGCACGTAATCCTGCCGAGTATCGGCGTGGCGTTCTACCCGCAACACGGTAATGATGCGCA
>NZ_JBFIIG010000067.1:0-19992 GCF_041601375.1 Pseudomonas sp.
ATGTCGTAGTTTCCGAAAGCGTGTCTAAAGCAACAGTCACCTAGATATCGGCGAGGAATGTTGTCCGGCATAGGCACGGATGTTATGCGACAGGAATGTCGTCTACATAGTCGTTAGCCTGTAGCGAAGGAGGCAGCATGAAGCAGCTACAAGAGTCGATGGTCGACGAGTTCAAAGCGGACTTCCGAGGGGAGGTACTTCTCCCTGGCGACGGGGGCTACGACGAGGTGCGGCAAATCTGGAATGCCACGATCGACCGTAGGCCAGCGCTGATCGCCCGCTGCACGTCGCCAGAAGATGTCGTCCAGGCCGTCAAGCTCGCACGCAAGCAAAACCTGCTCGTCTCAATCCGAGGAGGCGGGCACAACATCGCGGGCAATGCCGTTTGCGACGACGGCCTCATGATCGACCTCGCGCTGATGAAGGGCGTCCAGGTGGACGCGAACGCACGCCGGGCAACCGTCGAGCCCGGTTGCACCCTCGGTGAGTTCGACGCGGCCCTACAAGCGCATGGCCTCGCCACGCCGCTGGGCATCAACTCGACCACGGGCGTGGCTGGCCTAACCCTCGGTGGCGGCTTCGGCTGGCTGAGCCGGAAGTACGGCATGACCATCGACAACCTGCTCTCCGCTGATGTCGTTACGGCAGATGGCAGTCAGGTGCATGCCAGCGAGACGGAAAATGCTGATCTCTTCTGGGGACTGCGTGGTGGCGGTGGGAACTTCGGTATCGTCACCCGCTTCGAGTTTCGACTTCATCCCGTCGGGCCGGATGTGTTGAGCGGGCTCATCGTCTTTCCGTTCGACCAGGCGAAATCGGTGCTCACGCAGTTCGCCCGCTTCACCGAGACAATGCCGGATGACCTCAACGTCTGGGCAGTCATTCGGAAGGCGCCCCCGTTACCCTTCCTGCCCGCGGACGTCCACGGTAAAGAGATGGTCGCACTTGCCCTGTGCTATGCGGGCGATCCCACGCAGGGCCAAAAGCTCATCGAGCCGCTCCGCGGGTTCGGCACGGCGCTTGGCGAGCACATCGGCGTACAGCCGTACACCGCCTGGCAACAGGCCTTCGACCCCCTCTTGACGAAGGGTGCGCGCAACTACTGGAAGTCGCACAACTTCTCGCGACTCAGCGACGGCGCGATCGACGCCGTCATCGAATATGCCGGTAAGCTCCCGTCTCCCCAGTGCGAGATCTTCGTCGGCACGATCGGCGGCCAGACGGCCAGAATAGCGCCCGAGGCCATGGCCTACTCGAGCCGAGACGCAAACTACGTGATGAACGTACACGGCCGCTGGGAGTCGGTCGCTGAGGACGAGCGCTGCATTGCCTGGGCGCGCGAATTCTTCGCCAAGTCGCAGCCGTTCGCCAGCGCGGGCGCGTACATAAATTTCCTCACCCAAGACGAGACGGACCGCATCGCGTTCGCCTACGGTGCGACGTACAAACGGCTGGTGGAACTCAAGAAAAAATACGACCCGACGAACCTCTTCCGGATGAACCAGAACATCAAGCCGACCTGAGACGAGGCCATAGCATGCACCTGACCGCCGCAAGCGAGCTTGTGGTTCCCTCGGGCCGCTGGCCCGAGGCAGCAGGTGATGCGGAGCGTTAGCCAACGACCGCTCCTGGCCGGCTTTTGCCCGTTGCGACTGAGCCCTATGGGTCTTTGCCGCCCGCATTCAGGCATCGCGCCGCTACTGCGTCTACGCCCTCCCAGCCAAGCGGTACACCTTGTACTCGGTGCGTTTCGGCGGTTGGTCGGGGGCCGGGGGATCGGCTTCGGGCAGGCTTTCGACATGGGGCAGGTCGATGTCGAAATCCGCTGCGTAGAGGGGCTGGAGTTCCGGGTTCACGCCCAGGGCTTGTTGCAGGCTGGCGTGTTCGGCCGCGTCTTCGATGGTCAGTAGGAAAACGGGGCAGGTGGCGGGCGGAGCAGGCGCAACTGGGCCATGTAGCGCTTGCGGAGGTCTTTCTGCAGAGCGGTTCACTGTATCCAGGAGTCGGTTGGGCGAACCATGCAACACATGATTGGGACATAGCCAACAAAAAAACCGCTCAATTGAGCGGGCTTTTTGTTGGCAGCAGACAATTACGCGGCGACGAACAACTCCGCGATCTGCGCCTGTGCCGCCGTGACGGCATTGACGCGAGGCTCTTCGCCGTAGGCCAGGCCTTCGGCGCGGACGATCTCGATGTCGCTGATACCGAGAAAGCGCAGCACCAACAGCAGGTACTCTTCATGGGCCTGGCCGCTGGGCTGGCCGGCGTGAATTCCGCCTGCGGTGGAAACAATCACCACCTTCTTGCCGCCTGCCAGGCCCTTGGGGCCATTCTCGTCGTAGGCAAAGGTCTTGCCGGCTACGGCCACGCGGTCGATCCAGGCCTTGAGCTGGGTCGGCACGGTGAAGTTGTACATAGGCGCGCCAATAACGATGGCATCGGCGGCGAGAAACTCGTTGAGGGTGTTTTCAGCCAATTCGACTTCATGCTGCTGCGCCGCATCGCGCAGTTCGGCCGAGGTACCGTCGGCCACCAGGCTGGCGGCGGACAGATGACTCAGCGCGTCGCTGGCCAGGTCGCGATAACTGATTTGCGCTTCAGGATCTGCGGCCAGCCAGGCGTCGACCACGGCGCGGCTGAGTTGGCGCGAAGCGGAGGAGTCGCCGAGGATGCTGGAATCGAGGTGCAGTAATTTCATGACAATCTCCAAATTGGGATCGCCCCCACGGCGATCAAGATGCTGGAGATACTACCGATGAAAGCAATGGCGGATTAGTCCGCGCAAATGCGATAGTTCGTCCCGCTGATAGGACGATAAGCCCATGCATGACCTCAACGACCTGTTCTACTTCGCCAAAGTGGTGGAAGCCGGCGGCTTCGCCGCAGCCGGGCGTACCCTTGGCATTCCCAAATCACGCCTTTCGCGGCGCATTGCCGAGCTGGAAAACCGCCTCGGCGCGCGCCTGCTGCAACGCACCACACGCAAACTGGCGCTGACCGATATCGGCGAACGCTACCTGCGTCACTGCCAGGCCATGCTGCAGGAGGCCGAGCAGGCCGAGGAAACCGTGGCCAGCCTGACCAGCGAGCCACGCGGCCGTCTGCGGGTCAGCGCGCCGGCTGGCATCGCCCTGTTATCGGAGCTGGTGGTGAGCTTTCTGGCGGCCTACCCCAAGGTGCAGCTGGAGCTGATTCTGACCAATAGGCGCATCGACCTGCTTAACGAAGGCGTGGACGTCGCCTTGCGCGTGCGCAGCGCCGAGGATGAAGACCCAACGCTGATTAGCCGCCGCTTGCGTCCAGCACTAGCTTTCATGGTGGCCGCACCGGCCTTGCTGCGAGACGCCAAGATCAGCACGCCTGACGACCTCTCAGCGCTGCCTGCCCTGGGTGCCCTGGAGGCGGACCGCAGAATTCACCTGCGCTTGCAGCATGACAGCGGGCGCGTGCAGGAAGTCGTGCTGGAAGCGCGCCTGGCCATCGAGGACTTCAGCATACGCAAGCACGCAGCCTTGGCCGGCCTGGGCTTTACCATGCTGCCCGCGCCCCTGTGCCTGGATGAACTGGCCGACGGCCGGCTGATCCGCCTGCTGCCTGACTGGGCGCTGCCCAGCGGTAATCTGCAGGCGGTGTACACCCACAGACGCGGCATGCTGCCAGCCGTGCGCGCCTGGATCGAACATATCGGTGAAGCCTTCAGCCGCTGGGATCCGCCGGTTTAGCGGCGAAGGGGACACCCATTAGCCGGTCGCTGAATAGCTTGCTTTATCCAATGCGGACATTTGTAGAGCCGCCTTGGCATTCGGCAGGAAGGGCGATAGCTGGCATCCCGGTAATCCCTCATTTTTAGTATTCGCCAGAAGTAGAGGACAAACGAGGCGAAGTAAACGGCGTGTCCAGTCACCAGGAAACCGTTCACGGTCACTTGGGTCTAACCTGACAGGTATAAGCCTGCAAGAGGGCCTACGCGATGAAGCTGCGCTACCTGTTGTACCTGGGTCTGCTGTTGCCACTGGCAGCCTGCACCCTGCACGTCGATGAGGGGCGCGTGTATGCACCGCCGCCCCATGTCGAGTGGCGCTGGGATCCTGGGCTGGATGTCTTTGTGGTGCTCGGCAGGCCGCATCTGTATTACCGGGATCGGACCTATTACCGTTGGCACGATCATGATGGCTGGTACTGGTCCGACCGCCACGATGGCGGCTGGCACCGCGGCGGCAAGGGTTTGCCGCCCGGCCTGAGCAAGAAGTACGGAAAATCACGCCGAGCCCATGGCGGCGGTGGCGGCTATTAGTAGTCGGCGCTGGACCTGTTTGCCGACGGCCTTCGCCGCTCTCCCGATAGGCGGCGGTGCATTGCGCCTGCAGCGGTTTGCAGGGGTGCTAGCGTTCAGATGTGGGCGGCGGTTGTTGCGCCGGCCCGCGTGGTTCTACTGTTCGCGCCTCGCTTAGCCAGTCATGGAGATGAACGTCATGGCCCGCACTACACCCATCAGCCATTACCGCAATATCGGCATAGTGGCGCATGTGGATGCCGGCAAGACCACCGCCACCGAGCGGATCCTGTTCTACACCGGGGTCAACTACAAGATGGGCGAGGTGCACGATGGCGCCGCGACCATGGACTGGATGGCGCAGGAGCAGGAGCGCGGCATCACCATCACCTCTGCGGCGACCACGGCGTTCTGGAGCGGTTCGCGCAAGCAGCTGGACAGCTACCGGATCAACATCATCGACACCCCCGGCCACGTCGACTTCACCATCGAGGTGGAGCGTTCGTTGCGTGTGCTGGACGGCGCTGTGGTGGTGTTCAGCGGCGCCGACGGGGTCGAGCCGCAATCGGAGACGGTCTGGCGCCAGGCCGACAAGTACCGGGTGCCGCGCATCGCCTTCGTCAACAAGATGGATCGGGCCGGCGCCGACTTCCTCCGCGTGGTCGCGCAGATCAAGCAGCGCCTGGGCCATACGCCGGTGCCGATCCAGTTGCCGATCGGTCAGGAGGAGGAGTTCCGCGGGCAGATCGATCTGATCCGCATGAAGGCCATCTACTGGAGCGCCGAGGACCAGGGCATGAACGGCCGCGAGGAGGAGATACCGGCCGAGCTGCTGGAGCAGGCGCAACACTGGCGCGCCAACCTGATCGAGGTCGCCGCCGAGGCCAGCGAAGAACTGCTCGACAAGTACCTGGAGGGGGGCGAGCTGTCGGAGGACGAGATCAAGAACGGCCTGCGCCTGCGGACCCTGTCCTGCGAGGTGGTGCCGGCGGTGTGCGGTTCCGCGTTCAAGAACAAGGGCGTGCCGCTGCTGCTCGATGCGGTGGTCGAACTGCTGCCGGCGCCCAGCGAGGTTCCCGCGATCCGCGGCAGCCACCCGGACGACCCGGAGCGCGAAGACCAGCGTCATGCCGATGACGACGAGCCGTTCGCGGCACTGGCGTTCAAGATCGCCAGCGACCCCTTCGTCGGTACCCTGACCTTTATCCGGGTGTATTCCGGGGTGCTGAGCTCCGGCGATGCGGTGCTCAACTCGGTCAAGGGCAAGAAGGAGCGGGTCGGCCGCATGGTGCAGATGCACGCCAACCACCGCGCCGAGATCAAGGCGGTGTGCGCCGGCGACATCGCCGCGCTGATCGGCATGAAGGACGTCACCACCGGCGACACCCTGTGCGACCTGAACAAGCCGATCGTGCTCGAACGCATGGACTTTCCCGAGCCGGTGATCTCCATCGCCGTGGAGCCCAAGACCAAGGCCGACCAGGAGAAGATGGGCGTCGCCCTGGGCCGGCTGGCCCAGGAGGATCCCTCGTTCCGGGTGCGCACCGACGAGGAAACCACCCAGACCATCATCTCCGGCATGGGCGAGTTGCACCTGGACATCATCGTCGATCGCCTGCGCCGCGAGTTCGGCGTCGAGGCCAACACCGGCAAGCCGCAGGTGGCCTATCGCGAGACCATCCGCAATACCTGCGAGATCGAGGGCAAGTTCGTCCGCCAGACCGGCGGGCACGGCCAGTATGGCCACTGCTGGATCCGCTTCGCGCCGGCCGACGAGGGCCAGGAGGGGCTGCTGTTCAGCAACGAGATCGTCGGCGGGGCGATCCCGCGCGAATACATTCCGGCGATCCAGAAGGGCATCGAGGAACAGATGAAGAACGGCGTGCTCGCCGGTTATCCGTTGCTCGGCCTCAAGGCGGCGGTGTTCGACGGCTCCACCCATGACGTCGATTCCAGCGAACTGGCCTATAAGGTTGCCGCTTCCATGGCCACCCGGCAGCTGTCGCAGCAGGGCGGGGCGGTGCTGCTGGAGCCGGTGATGCGCCTCGAGGTGGTCACGCCCGAGGAATACATGGGCGACATCATGGGCGACCTCAATCGCCGCCGCGGCCTGATCCACGGCACCGAGGAGGCCGTGACGGGGCGCATCGTGCGCGCCGAAGTGCCGCTGGGCGAGATGTTCGGCTACGCCACCGATGTGCGTTCGATGTCCCAGGGCCGCGCCAGCTTTTCCATGGAGTTCGCCCGCTACGCCGAGGCGCCGGCGCATATTGCCGCGGCCATCCTCAAGAAGGCGGGCTGAAGGCACCGACAGGCCCCGGCAAGCAAAGTGGCGGGGCAAACAAAGTCGGGGCAGCCTGTCGATTCGCGCATGAGGCGTTCGACTAATGGGCAGACGCCACGCCACTGGCCGCGTGGCTTTGCCCCTGCGACGAGATACGACGATGCGTTTTATGGTGATAGTCAAGGCAACCGCAGATTCCGAAGCCGGAGCGATGCCCAGCGAGGAGCTGCTGGCGGCCATGGGTCGCTACAACGAAAAATTGGTCGAGGCCGGCGTGATGCTCGCCGGCGAGGGCCTGCAGCCCAGCGCCAAGGGCGTGCGAGTGAAATTTTCCGGCGACCAGCGCAGCGTGACCGCCGGCCCGTTCAGCGAGACCAAGGAACTGATCGCCGGGTTCTGGATCTTCCAGGTAGCGTCATTGCAGGAGTGCATCGAGTGGGTCAAGCGCTGCCCCAACCCGATGCCTGGCGAGTCGGAGATCGAGATTCGTCAGATCTTCGAAGCGGAAGACTTTGGCGCCGAATTCACCCCCGAGTTGCGCGAGCAGGAAGCCCGTCTTCGCGCGCGCATCGATTCTGAAGACTGAGAGTTTTTTCGCAACCACCAAGGAGAGTTGTTATGAAGATCCATGCCTACCTGATGTTCGACGGCCAGTGCGAGGCCGCGTTCAACTTCTACGCCAAGTGCCTGGGTGGCACCCTGGAGATGATGCGCTACGCCGATAGCCCTGAGGATATGGAGCTTCCTGCGGAGTTCCAGCAGCGCATCATGCATGTCTGCCTGACGGTGGGCGACCAGTTGCTGATGGCCTCCGACACCCTGCCGCAGTCTCCGTACGAGGGTATCAAGGGCTGTTCGATCTCGCTGCAGGTGGACAACGTGCCCGAGGCCGAGAGCCTGTATGCGGCCCTGGCCGAGGGCGGTTCGGTGCAGATGGAGTTGCAGCAGACCTTCTGGGCCACGCGCTTCGCCATGCTCACCGATCGCTTCGGCGTGTCCTGGATGATCAATTGCACGGTGAGCGAGATGGACTGAGCCCGTTGCGGTTGCCTGGTGCGCACGGCGCACTTTAGGAGCCTGCCCAAGAGTAGCCGTCGACTGCAAATCGTAGGTTGGCGCTGAGGAACGAAGCCCAACAAAATCAACCTGTTGGGCTTCGCGGAGCTCAAACTACAAAATTTCATATTCTCGGACAGGCTCCTAGGACGGTATCCGTGGTGCAGCACGTAGATCCTATGTTCATGTGCAAGGTTTGCGGCATCGTAGGGTGGATGACGCCTTTTTCATCCACCACCAACGATGGTGGATGAAAAAGGCGTCATCCACCCTACACGGTTCTCGTAGCCCGGATGCAATCCGGAAGCGGTGCTGGACGTGCATCCATTTTCTCGGATTGCATCCGGACTACGAACCTGCTGCATTCCCGGCCCTGGCAGGCACAGCGCTTGCCAGGGCCGGGAATGCGCAGGATAACCCTCAACTGACCAGGGTCAGGGTTGTCTGCGGCTGTTCTACCGGCTCGGCCACCCCGGCGAGGAACTCGTCGCCCCAGCGACGGATGTCGTTGTAGCTGACGATGTCGAACAGCTCGCGCAGGCGTGCCTGGGCCTCGGCCTTGGGCATGTTCAGCGCCAGGTAGCAGGTGCTGGCCAGGTCCGCGGTGTCGTGCGGGTTGGTCAGCAGCGCGCCCTTGAGTTCGGCGGCGGCACCGGCGAATTCCGAGAGCGCCAGCACCCCATGGCCTTCGAGCAGGCCCTGGACGGCGACGAATTCCTTGGCCACCAGGTTGAGACCGTCGCGCAGCGGGGTGATCCACATCACGTCGGCCATGGCGTACCAGGCCACCACTTGCTCGAAGGGGAAGGCACGGAAGAAGAACTGGACCGGCGACCAGCCGATGCGGGCGAAGCGCCCGTTGATGCGGCCAACGGCCTGTTCGATCTGCGCTTGCAGTTCGTCGTAGACGGTCATCTCGCGTGCGGCCGGCACGCAGATGCTGACCAGGGTGACCTTGCCCAGCAGTTCCGGGTTGTCCTCCAGCAGGCGCTCGTAGGCCTGGAGTTTTTCCAGGATGCCCTTGGTGTAGTCGAGGCGCTCCACCGAAAGAATCAGTTTCAGCCCGCTGAGCTCCTTGCGCAGGTTGGCCATCTGCTCCTGGATCTTCGGCTGGTCCAGGGCGCTGCTGATTCGGCCGATGTCCAGGCCGACCGGGTGGGCGCCGAGTTTGACGATCCGGCTACCGGTGTCCACCGCGGTGGTCATGCGCTCCAGGCCCACGGCGCAGCCATAGGTGATGAAGCGTGGCGCACAGTTCTGCCGGCTGACGGTTTGCAGCGGGGTGACGCCGCGCGCCACGTCGACGAAGTTTTCCACCTGGCGCGGGATGTGAAAGCCGATGTAGTCGCATTGCAGCAGGCTGCCGATGATCTGCTTGCGCCACGGCAGCACGTTGAACACGTCCGCCGAGGGGAAGTAGGTGTGGTGGAAGAAGGCGATGCGCAGGTCCGGGCGCAATTCGCGCAGGTAGCCGGGCACCATCCACAGGTTGTAGTCGTGCAGCCAGACGATGGCGCCTTCGGCGGCCTCCAGCGCGGTGCGTTCGGCGAAGTCGCGGTTGACCTTGAGGAACACCTGCCAGTCGTCTTCGTTGAAGGTGGCGCGCTCCCAGAAGGTGTGCAGGGTCGGCCAGAAGGCTTCCTTGGAGAAGCGCTTGTAGAAGATGTCGACTTCTTCCTTGCTCAGCTTGACCCGCGCGGCCTTGAGCTTGGGGTAGCGCTCGGCGTCCACGCTGGTGTGGATGTCGAATGGCTCGTCGTCGTCCTCATGCACGGCCCAGGCGACCCAGGAACCGGGGCGGCCATCGCCGAAGAAGCTCAGCAGGGAAGGGATGATGCCGTTCGGCGAAGTCGGTCGGCGGCGTTGCAGCTTGCCGTCGACCCGGTGCTCTTCATAGGGCAGGCGGTGGTAGACCATCACCAATTCCGACTTGCCAGGTGCGGCGGCGATCCGCCGTTCGGCGGCGATGCCGTGCTCGCCGAGGAAGCCGAAGTGGGCGAACGCCTGGAGAATCCCGCCGCAACCCGGACGGCTGGCATGCAGGGTGCGCGAGTGCTGCTCGGTGGCTTGCAGCAGGCCGGCTTCGGAGTCGCCGACGCAGACACTATTGAAGGTGCCATCGAGCATGCTCAGGTCGTTGAGGGTGTCGCCGGCGGCCAGCACCTCATCGTTGTCGAGTTCCAGCCAGTCGACCAGGGCTTGCAGGCTGCTGCCTTTGTTGACGCCCTGGGGCAGAAAATCCAGGTAGCGTTCGGCCGAATACAGCAGGTCGCAGCCGAGCGCTTGGGCGGCGGCGAGCAGGGCCGGATTGGTCGCCTGTTCGGGGGTGCAGAAATAGGAGCAACGGCGCATCTGCGGCACGTCCTGGCGTTCCAGTTCGAAGCCTTCGATGGCGCTGGCGACCTGGCTTTCACCGGGCCAGAGCGCATCGATGAGGCTTTGCAGCGGCTGGATCGGCTGCAGGGTGTCGCCGTGGGTAAAGCTGGCACCGACGTCGGAGATGATGAAGTCCGGCTGGGGCAGGGTCGGGTCGGCCAGCAGCGGCAGGACCGACTCCAGGCTGCGGCCGGTGACATAGGCCAGACGGATTTCCGGGTGGGCGGCGATGGTCTGGTAGAGGCTCAGACGATCCTCGGGATCGCCGGAGAGAAAGGTTCCATCGAGATCGGTGGCAAGTAACATGCGCAGTCTCCTTATGCAGTTGACGCGCCGACATGGGCCGACGTGCTAAGTGTCGGGCGGACTCGCCTCGCAGCGGTCGCCTCTTTTGTTAGGCAGGAGCAGATTGTTGGTTCGGCTCCTGCGCTGATTCGGTTACCGGTTCCTCGTCGATGTCGTCCGATGGCGGTGCATCGGGCATCAACTCCAGCACGGTATGACTGGTGCGCAGCATCGGCATGAAGTGCCCGTGCGGCTCGCTGACCAGGTCGCTGACGTGACGCAAACGGTAGAAGGTATAAGCAGCGAGCACGCCGAGGGTCGCGGCGAAGTACAGTGGCAGCGCCTGGGCGCCCAGATGTTGCATGAGCAAGCCCGCCAGTAGCGGGCCGCACACAGAACCGATCCCATTAACCATCAGTAGACTGCTGGAACCGGCGAGAATTTCATCGCTGTGCAACTGGTCGATCAACTGCGCCACGGCGATCGGGTAGATGGCGAAGGTCAGGCCGCCCCAGACGAAGATCGCCGCGAGCAGCAGGCGTCCGGTCGGCAACACGCTCATCAGCAGAGCCACCGCCACCGACAGCAGCACTACCCAGAGCAGCACCAGACGCCGGTCATGCTTGTCGGAATAGATACCGATCGGCCACTGCAGCAGGGCGCCGCCGAGAATCGCACCGCTCATCAACAGGCCGACACCGGTGGCATCGAAGCCGCTGAGGCTGGCATACACCGGCGCCATGCCCCAGAAAGCCCCCAGGGCCAGGCCGGACAGGCCGGCGGCGGCAATCGCCAAAGGCGCGATACCGACCAGCTGGCGCAGGTTGGTATGCAGGGTTTCCGGCACGCTGGGCTGCGGCTGTCGAGTCAGGGCGATCGGCATCAGCGCCGCGCTGATCAACATCGCCGCGAAGACGAACAGCACGAAATCGCTGGGGTCGGCCAGGTTGAGCAGCTGCTGCGCCGCCGCCAGGGCGCCGAGGTTGACCGCCATGTACAGGGCGAACACCTGGGCGCGTTTGTCGCTGGGCGCCCGGGCGTTGAGCCAGCTCTCGATCACCATGTACAGGCTGACCAGCGCCAGACCATAGAGCACGCGCAGACCCAGCCAGGCCCAGGGGTCGATGATCAGGACGTGGAGCAGGGCGGTGATCGCGGCCAGTGCGGCGCAAAAGGCAAACGCACGGATATGCCCAACGCGACGAACCAGCGGAATCGCCAGCCAGGTGCCAAGGAGAAAACCGACGAAGTACCCGGACATGATCAGTCCGAGCATCCCGGTGGAGTAGCCTTCGGCGACGCCACGCAGGGTCAGTAGAGTGTTGAGCAGGCCATTGCCGAGGAGGAGTAAAGCAACCCCACCGAGCAATGAGCTGATAGGGGCAATCAGGGACCACATGGCGAACTACCCTAGGGGACTATGGCCTTGATAGCAAGCAGGAAGCGCGCCATGAATTTTTGGGAGTGTTGTTAATCCTTTGATTTATATGTGAAAAATAGTCTGATGGACGGTCGCTGGTTTTGCTGTTGGCAAAGCCCGCACCATCCTGGTGCGTGCTCTGCTCAGAGGCTGTGAAAATATCGAGCGCTACAGTAGGCGAGAGCGCTCAGTGCTGCTCGAGCTGCAGCACTGAGAGCGCGGGCGGAGAGAGCCGGGCTGCCTTGTTGAAGCGTTCGATCATGTCATTCAACTCCTCGCGGTCGCGTCGAATGGCAATATGCCGGTCGGCTGTTTCCACGACACTGCGTGCGTGGGTGATCAACTCGGCTTGGTGATGGGCGCGAGGGTTTTGAAACATCAGGTTCTTGAACGCCTCTAGCAGGTTGGTCAGTACCTGCGGATCGCTTCTGCCATAGGTGCGTATTGGGCCGAAAATCTGCTGGAGTAGTTGGTCCAGTGATAGTTCGAAGAAAAATACACGGGGGGTTTCGCCCGCCAGCGGCGCGGAGTCCAGGTCTGGCAGCTGCAGGCGCTTGCAGAACAGCACGCTGAGCATGTCGATAGCGGTGACGGCGGTGCCTGGGTCGTTGATGCCGGGGCTCAGGGCTTTCACCGCAATTTCGGAAATTTGCTGGCAGCCAAATACATAATGCGCGCTGGCGTATTGCTCGACGAAGAAGTCGAAGCAATCGAGCAGTTGCTGGCACAGTTCGTCGTCAACTTTGCGGTCGAGTTTGAGCAGCGGGTGGCCGGGCATGACGAAAAAACCGCGATGGACCAATACGGTCATGCGCAGGTCATTGTCTACCAGCAGCCGGTTGAGCATGTGGATATTGAGCGTCTTGAAATAACCGCTGCGTTGCGCATTGACTACCACCCACCCCTGGTCTGCCGGCCAGGAAGGCTGCTCGTTACCGTCGAGCAGTTCCACGCGGCTGGTGAGCTTCGCAAGCGTGGTGGCGTAGAGGTTGTTGAGGATGTATTCGACTTGGATCGATTGCGAGATGGAACGAATGAAGTGCACGAACAGACCCAGGCAGGCGATAGCCAGCCCCAGCGTAATCAGCACGCCAAGGCTGGGGGCCTGGTGTTGCTCGGTCTGCTCAATGGTGGTGATCAACAGCAGTGCGTAGAGGATGGTTCCGAGGTAAAACCCCAGGGTCTTCTGGTGACTCTTGCTGCTGATCAGGCCTGGGATTACCCGTGGCGATAGGGACGCGGAGGCATTATTGAGCACCACCATGACCATCGAAAAGCTGAACACCATCAATGACAGGATGCCGCCGACCAGGGTGCCAAGAATCAACCGGGCATTGTCGGGGTTACGCACCAGGCCAAAGTCGAACCGCTGTTTGAGCGCCATCAGCCAGGGCTGGTACTCGATGGCCATGTTCAATATGCACAGCAGTAAGAAACCCACGGCTATCAGCGTGGGAAAGAACGCCATGCTGTTAGTGACGCGTTGGTAGGTGTGAAAGAGCAGGTTGGCGGGGTGGGCCACGGGTTGTCTCGTGTTGACCAAGGGAGGGCGAACTATACAACTATAGGCTCCGCTCGCGTGACGCCTACGCTGGCCTGAGTAGCAGGACAGCGAAACTGGTCAGGATCGTAACTATGTTCGCAGCGAGGCGGCTACCGCAGGGTAGCCGCTTCGCCACCATGCCGGCGGCATTGAGCAATTAGCTTGAGCAGACTCGGGCGATTGCCTGTGCCAAGGCATCCAGCCGTTCGCTATCCAGACCGGCGACGTTGGCCCGGCCGCTGCCGACCATATACACGCTGTATTCATCGCGCAGGCGTTGCACCTGACTGGGTGACAAGCCGGTGTAGGAGAACATGCCGTGTTGCTCGGCAATATGCGCGAAGCGTTCGGCCAGGCAGTACGGCTGCAGGGCTTCGACCAGTTCCAGGCGCAGGCTGGCGATGCGCAGGCGCATGGTCTCCAGCTCATCGCGCCACAGGACCTTGAGCGCATCATCGTCGAGGATGCTGGCGACCACCGCCGCACCATGGGCCGGTGGCGTCGACCACAGGCCGCGGGCGATGGCGGCCAGTTGACTGCGTACATCCACCAGCTTTTCCGCCTCGCCGCTGCAGACAATCAGCGCACCGGTGCGCTCGCGGTAGAGGCCGAAGTTCTTCGAGCAGGAGCTGGTGATCAGCAGCTCGGGCAACTCGCTGGCGAACAGGCGCACCGCCCAGGCGTCCTGTTCCAGCCCGGTGCCGAAGCCCTGGTAGGCGAAGTCGATCAGCGGCAGCAATTCGCGCGCCTTGATCACTTCCAGCACGCGGCGCCAGTCGTCCTGAGCTAGGTCGAAGCCGGTGGGGTTGTGGCAGCAGGCATGCAGCAGGACCACGTCGCCCTGGGGCAGGTGGCTGAGCGCGGCGATCATCGCCTCGATATCGAGGCGGTTGTCGGCACCGACATAAGGGTAATGGCCGACGCGCAGCCCGGCCCCGGCGAAGATGGTTTCGTGGATCGGCCAGGTCGGATCGCTCAGCCAGATGCCGCGACCGGGCAGGCAGTGGCGGATGAAGTCGCCAGCCAGGCGCAGGGCGCCGGTGCCGCCGGGGGTCTGGCTGGCAGCCGCACGTTGCTCGGCGAGCAAGGGGCTGTCGGCACCGAGCACCAGCCTGGCCAGGTGGCTGCAGAACAAGGCATCGCCGTGGCCGCCGACGTAGCTTTTAGTGGTTTCACTGTCGACCAGGCGCTGCTCGGCCAGCTTGACCGCGCGCGGGATCGGCGTCAGGCCCTGGGCGTCCTTGTACACGCCGACGCCCAGGTCGAGTTTGGCCGGGTTGCGGTCGGCGCGATAGGCCTCCATCAGGCCGAGAATCGGGTCGCCGGGCACCCGGGCGATCTGGGCGAAATGGCTCACTTGCGGCCCTCGGCGGTTTTCGCCAGCTCGTCGGTGCGCGCGGCCATGATGAAGTCGTTGCGGTGCAGGCCGCGCATCTCATGGCTCCACCAGGTCACGGTGACCTTGCCCCACTCGGTGAGCAGGGCCGGGTGGTGGCCGACTTCCTCGGCGATGGCGCCCACGGCGTTGGTGAAGGCCAGGGCGTGGCGGAAGTTCTTGAACAGGAACACCCGCTCCAGTTCCATGTGGTCGTCGCGCACTTCGATGTTCCAGTCCGGGATCTCGCGGATCAGCTCGGCTAGTTCTTCATCGGATACTTTCGGCGCATCGGCGCGGCAGGCTTCGCATTGGGCTTGGGCAAGGCTCATGGGGGTTCTCC
The DNA here is from genome assembly GCF_041601375.1 of Pseudomonas sp. GTDB lineage: Bacteria > Pseudomonadota > Gammaproteobacteria > Pseudomonadales > Pseudomonadaceae > Aquipseudomonas. The sequence goes on from NZ_JBFIIG010000067.1 coordinate 14,959, forward strand.
AGAATGAGTGAATAGGCGTGGGGCGTACCAGCGGCGAATCGCTCGCGAAGCAGTACGCCGTTTATTGTTGAACGTAGGTGACCCGAGAGGCGGACTGTTCGCTTCGCTCCTGAGTCCGCCCTACACACGGATCAGGCCGCTTTCGGCGGAAACTTCGGCGCGTGCAGGCCCATCTGCATGGCCTGTTGGACCATGCCCATGATGTCCTGGTGTGCCAGTTCGAACAGATGCTTGAGCTCCGGCAAAACGTAGTACAGCGGCTGCAGGATGTCGATGCGGTAAGGCGTGCGCATGGCCTCGATCGGGTCGAATGGCAGATGCTCGGGTTCCCCGGACAGGCTGTAGACGGTTTCCTTCGGCGAGGAGAGGATGCCGCCGCCGTAGATCCTGCGCCCCTGGCTGGTGTCGACCAGGCCGAACTCGATGGTCAGCCAGTACAGGCGGGCGAGGTAGACGCGCTCTTCCTTGCTGGCCTTGAGGCCGAGCTTGCCATAGGTGTGGGTGAACTCGGCGAACCAGGGGTTGGTCAGCAACGGACAGTGCCCGAAGATCTCGTGAAAGATGTCCGGCTCCTGCAGGTAGTCCAGTTCCTCGGGGCTGCGGATAAAAGTGGCCACCGGGAATTGCTGGCTGGCCAGCAGTTCGAAAAAGGTCTGGAAGGGGATCAGCGCCGGCACCCGGGCGACGCGCCAGCCGGTAGCGCCTTGCAGCACCCGATTCACTTCACCTAGCTGGGGAATACGTTCATGGGGCAGGCCGAGTTGCTCGATGCCGTCCAGGTACTCCTGGCAGGCACGTCCGTCGACCACCTTGAGTTGCCGGGTGATCAGGGTGTTCCACACCTGATGCTCGGCTTCGCCGTAGTGGATAAAACCGCTTTCATCCGGTTGCCGAGCCACATACTGCGTACTCTTCATCGCTGCCTCCTGCTGGGGCTGTCGTTATTATGTTGGACAATGGATACCCCAGATTGTGGGGTTGCGCAGCGGTGAATGCGGCGGTCGGGGCGGCTGGGGGCGGGGTTTTCGTAAAGAAAAGATTACGTTGGCGTCGGTGCGGCCAACTATCGTCTTGCTGTCGGGCTGGCCTGTCACATATTCTTGACGGTAAATAAGGCGAGTCCGTCGATTTTCGACGCTCTGCCATCGGGAACTATGTTCAGGGCCTGCCATGCGTATCAAGATTCACTGCCAGAACCGGATCGGCATTCTGCGCGACATCCTCAATCTGCTTGTCGACTACGGCATCAACGTCGCCCGTGGCGAGGTCGGCGGCGAGCAGGGCAACGCCATCTACATGCTCTGCCCGAACCTGATCAACCTGCAGTTCCAGGCCCTGCGGCCGAAGCTGGAGGCGATTCCCGGGGTGTTCGGGGTCAAACGGGTCGGCCTGATGCCCAGCGAACGTCGCCACCTGGAGCTCAACGCCTTGCTCGGCGCCCTGGAGTTTCCGGTGCTGTCGATCGACATGGCCGGCTCGATCGTTGCGGCCAACCGCGCCGCCGCGCAGTTGCTCGGCGTGCGCGTCGACGAGGTGCCGGGGATTGCGCTGTCGCGCTACGCCGAGGATTTCGACCTGCCGGAACTGGTGCGTGCCAACAAGTCGCGGATCAACGGCCTGCGGGTCAAGGTCAAGGGCGATGTGTTTCTCGCCGACATCGCCCCGCTGCAGACCGAGCACGACGAGAGCGATGCCCTGGCCGGCGCGGTACTCACCCTGCACCGCGCCGATCGGGTCGGCGAGCGCATCTACCATGTGCGCAAGCAGGAGCTGCGCGGCTTCGACAGCATCTTCCAGAGCTCCAGGGTGATGGCCGCGGTGGTGCGCGAGGCGCGGCGCATGGCGCCGCTGGATGCGCCGCTGCTGATCGAGGGCGAGACCGGAACCGGCAAGGAACTGCTGGCGCGTGCCTGCCACCTGGCCAGCCCGCGCGGGCAGTCGCCGTTCATGGCGCTGAACTGCGCTGGCCTGCCGGAATCCATGGCCGAGACCGAGCTGTTCGGCTACGGCCCCGGCGCCTTCGAGGGCGCCCGGCCGGAGGGCAAGCTCGGTCTGCTGGAATTGACTGCCGGCGGCACCCTGTTCCTCGATGGCGTCGGCGAGATGAGCCCGCGGTTACAGGCCAAGTTGCTGCGTTTCCTGCAGGACGGCTGCTTCCGTAGGGTCGGCAGCGACGAGGAGGTGTACCTGGACGTGCGGGTGATCTGCGCCACCCAGGTCGACCTGTCCGAGCTGTGCGCCAAGGGCGAGTTCCGCCAGGACCTCTACCACCGGCTCAACGTGCTCAGCCTGCATATCCCGCCATTGCGCGAGTGCCTGGACGGGCTGGCGCCGCTGGTCGAGCACTTCCTCGATTCGGCCAGCCGGCAGATCGGCTGCCCGCTGCCCAAGCTGGCGCCGCAGGTGCTGGACAAGCTCAGCCACTACCATTGGCCCGGCAACGTGCGCCAGCTGGAAAACGTCCTGTTCCAGGCCGTGTCGCTGTGCGAGGGCGGTAAGGTCAAGCTCGAACATATCCGCCTGCCGGACTACGGCGCACCACAGCCGCTGGGTGAGTTCTCGCTGGAGGGTGGCCTGGACGACATCCTCGGGCGCTTCGAGAAGGCGGTGCTGGAGCGCCTGTACCACGAGCATCCGAGCAGCCGGCAACTGGGCAAACGCCTCGGCGTGTCGCACACCACCATTGCCAACAAACTGCGTCAGCATGGCTTGGGCAAGGACTAGCGAGGTGCATGAAGCGGCATAAAGAACCTTGCGAATATAAATGATAACCAGCATCATTCGCCTTCAATATTTTGCCGCAGGGAGTGCTTGGCCGTACAAACAAGAAGGCAACTCCATGCTTAAAACACTGCTCGTCTACAGTCATCTACTCGCCACCTGCATCGCCCTCGGAACCCTGCTGACGGCCGACCACAAGCTCTGGCGCTGGCGCCGGGACTGGTTGGATGCAAGCAAGCGCGCCCAGTTGGCCGAGGTTCAACAGCTGGTCGGCATGGCCTTGCTGGCCCTGTGGCTAACCGGACTTGCGCTGGTGGCGCAGGGTTATTTCGTCGACGGCATGGCCTATCTGCTCAATCAGAAGCTCTGGGCCAAGGGCACGGTGGTGGTGCTGCTGACTCTCAACGGCTTGCTGTTGCACCGCAACGGGTTTCCCCTGTTGCATCAGGCGCCCTTCGTCGCCTTGCCCGGTCCGGCCCGCCTGCGCCTCGGGTTGTTGGGGGCGCTGTCGATGAGTGGCTGGCTGTTCGCCGCCTTCCTCGGGGTGGCGCGGCCGTGGAACCATGGCATGCCTTATCTGCATATCATGGCTGGCTTCGCGGCGCTGTTGCTGCTGGCCGCAGGCGTGGCGTTGGTCGTGGTGCGGGCAGTGGGGGAGGTCCGGCGCGCTGAGGCTACGGCCGAGTCTTGCTAGACCTTGGTGCAATAGCCTGCATCGAGGTAGCCAGAGGAAGCTGCAGCGGTTCGAATCCTGCGTGATTTGGATGCAAGCGTTTCTCCATTGCGCTCGCGGAATATTTGGGTAGGCGGCCTCGGGGTCGCCTTTTTTTCGTCTGCAATCTACTCGGTCGAGCGTTTTGACGCGCGGCCGGCGGTTCGTTGCAGTCGTGCCAGGGCCTGGCGGCTGGTCGTGCAAGTGCTTTACTGAGAGCTTGTGAAAAACTCCCGCCTACTGCGGTCGGCAGTGCAAGACCATGGTTGTAGAGCGGTAATACCATGGTCGAATGGCCCTAATAGGGGTGTCTGGTTACACAATGCCCCATAGAAAAACAACTACCCACCGAGGTCTATTCAATGAGTGCTGCGTCCCTCTATCCCGTGCGCCCCGAGGTGGCGGCCCAGTCGCTTACCGACGAAGCCACCTATAAAGCCATGTACCAGCAGTCGGTGATCAACCCCGACGGCTTCTGGCGTGAGCAGGCCCAGCGTCTCGACTGGATCAAGCCGTTCACCAAGGTCAAGCAGACCTCGTTCGACGATCACCACGTCGATATCAAATGGTTCGCCGACGGTACCCTCAACGTTTCCTACAACTGCCTGGACCGGCACCTGGAAGAGCGTGGCGATCAGCTGGCGATCATCTGGGAGGGTGACGATCCGTCCGAGCACAAGAACATCACCTACCGTGAACTGCACGAGCAGGTGTGCAAGTTCGCCAACGCCCTGCGCGGCCAGGACGTGCACCGCGGCGACGTGGTGACCATCTACATGCCGATGATTCCGGAAGCGGTAGTGGCGATGCTCGCCTGTGCCCGCATCGGTGCCATTCACTCGGTGGTGTTCGGCGGCTTTTCCCCGGAAGCGCTGGCCGGCCGCATCATCGACTGCCAGTCCAAGGTGGTGATCACCGCCGACGAAGGCCTGCGTGGCGGCAAGAAGACCCCGCTCAAGGCCAACGTCGACGACGCCCTGGCCAACCCGGAAACCGCCAGCGTGCAGAAGATCATCGTGTGCAAGCGCACCGGTGGCGATATCAAGTGGCACCCGCACCGCGACATCTGGTACGAAGACCTGATGGCGGTCGCCGGTAGCGTCTGCGCGCCGAAGGAAATGGGCGCCGAGGAAGCGCTGTTCATCCTCTACACCTCCGGTTCCACCGGCAAGCCCAAGGGCGTGCAGCACACCACGGCCGGCTACCTGCTGTATGCCGCGCTGACCCATGAGCGGGTCTTCGACTACAAGCCGGGTGACGTCTACTGGTGCACCGCCGACGTCGGTTGGGTCACCGGTCACAGCTACATCGTCTACGGTCCGCTGGCCAACGGCGCGACCACCCTGCTGTTCGAGGGCGTACCCAACTACCCGGATATCACCCGGGTCGCCAAGATCGTCGACAAGCACAAGGTCAATATCCTCTACACCGCACCGACCGCGATTCGCGCGATGATGGCTCAGGGCGATGCCGCCATGCAGGGCGCCGATGGCTCCAGCCTGCGCCTGCTCGGTTCGGTGGGCGAGCCGATCAATCCGGAAGCCTGGAACTGGTACTACAAGGCGGTCGGCCAGGAACGCTGCCCAATCGTCGACACCTGG
>NZ_JBFIIG010000068.1:0-19786 GCF_041601375.1 Pseudomonas sp.
ATGCACGGGGCTGCTGCCTCCTGGTCGGGGGAGGCTTCCCGCTGCAGGCCGCGCACGGCGGCGCGGGGGTCTGCATAGAGCTCGGCTAGGGTGTCGCGCAAGGCGCTGACTGTTAGCGGTTGCGCCAGGCTGAGCAGGCGCAGGTTGGTGCTGGATGGCAGTTGCTGGCATTGCTGCGGTGGGCAGAGCAGCAATATGCGCTGGCCGGGCTGCAGGTGAGGGCGCAGCGAGTCCAGCCAGTGGTCGGCGCTGCCGGGCCAGGGCGACATCAATACCAGCAGCGGCGCGGCGGCGAAGTCTTCCAGGTAGTTGTGCAGTTTGTCCGGGTTCAGGCAGTGTTCGGTGCGCATGCCCCAGCGTCCGAGCAGACGGCTCAGGGCGTCCAGGCCGAGGCCGTCGAGCGAGCAAAGCAGGGCGGGGCGGCCCTTGAGCAGCAGGCCCAGGGAATCGGCCTCGCCTGCCTCGTCGTCGAGGGGGATGTCGAAGGCGAAGCGGGTGCCTTGGCCTGGCGTGCTCTGAACTTCGATACGTCCGTGCATCATTTCCACCAGCTCCTTGCTGATGGCCAGGCCGAGGCCGCTGCCGCCATAGCGTCGGGTGGTGCTGGAGTCGCCCTGTGAGAAGGATTCGAAGAGCCGGGCCTGATGCTGCGGGTTGATGCCGACGCCGCTGTCGCTTATCGAGAACACCAGATGGGCCTGGCCGAGTGAGTCGCTACGGCGGCAGACATTCACCCCGACATGGCCTGCGTCGGTGAATTTCAGGGCATTGCTCAGCAGGTTCATCAGTACCTGTTTGAGTCGGGTCGGGTCGCCGCGCATACGTTGCGGCACGCCCGCGTCGAGGCTGATGTAGAGGCGCAGGTGCTTGTCCAGCGCCTGCCCGGTGAACAGGCTGAGGGTGTCGGAGGTCAGTTGTTCGAGGTCGAAGTCGATATGTTCCAGCCTGAGTTTGCCGGATTCGATCCGCGCGTAGTCGAGGATGTCGTTGATCACCGCCATCAAGGAGCTGCCGGAGCTGGAGATGGTGTCGACATAGAAGCGTTGGCTGCGATCCAGCGACGTTTCCCGCAGCAGTTGCAACATGCCCAGCACGCCATTGAGCGGGGTGCGGATCTCGTGGCTCATCATGGCCAGGAAGCGGCTCTTGGCCTGGTTTTCGATTGCCGCTTGTTCGGCTGCACGGCGTGACTGGAAGCCCTCTTCCTTGAGGATGTTGATGCGGTCGGCCAGGCCGATGGACAGCGTGATCAGCTCGATAGCCACGCCCACTTTGACCACCGCGGCGCCATACAGGCCGAACAGTTCACCCCCCAGCGATCCCGAGGTGGCGATGATGGACGAGACCAGCAATATGCCCCAGGCGAGGATGTAGTAGGAGCCGTAGCGCAAGCCTCGGCGCCAGACATAGGCGCCGCTGAGCAGCAGCACCAGGGACACCGCCAGCACGGTCAGGCTGGCCAGCATGTTCCAGGCCGGCAGGCCGATCAGCGGCAGCGACAGCAGGCAGCCGAGCGTGGCCAGCATGAACAGGCGCAGGCCCAGGTCGAGGCGCGGAAAGTACTGCCGGGTATGCAGGAAGTGGCGGCTGAACTGGCTGGCGCTCAGGCAGTGAAGGAACATCAGGATGTAGATGCCGATCGACTGCAGGTCGATGTAGTGCGGCAGCAATTTGAACAGCAGGCCGTCGAAGCTGACGCTGAACAGGCCGATATTCAGGCTGTAGACCAGGTACCAGAAATAGGCCGGTTCGCGTAGCGAGATAAACAGGAACAGGTTGTAGCAGAGCATCGCGAACAGCACGCCGTAGAAGGCGCCATTGAGGCCCATGAGGTTTTCCTGGGCGGCCGCGCTGGCGTTGTGGGTGCTGAAGAACAGCGGTACGAAGACCGTGCTGCTGGTGTCCACGCGCACCAGCAGGCTGTTGTCGCCCGGGGTCAGGGTTACTGGAAACCAGAAGTTGCGCACCTGGACTGGGCGCTGAGTGAACGCGTAGCGATCGCCACTCTCCTGCATGCGCCAGTCACCGTCGCTGTCGCTCAGATAGATCTGGATATGATCGAGCAGCGGGTAGTTGACTTCCAGATAGCCAGCCAGCGCCTGCGCAAGGCTGTTGTGCAGGCGCACCTTGAACCACCAGACCGAACGGTTCTTGCCGAGGTTGACGTGCTCGCCGCGAACCATTTCGAAGCGATCGTCGCCCAGGGCGTTGACCTGTTCGAGAGTCAGGCTGCCATCCGGGTCTTGCAGGTAACCCATGGCGGCACCGAGCGACAGGCGCAGCTCCGGTTTATCCAGTTCGACGGGTAATAACGCCCAGGCCGGGCCACACAGCCAGAGCAACAGTACTGCCAGGCACATCCGCGGCATCCCGCGCCCCCCATTATCGATACTGGGGCGCGTGAAGCACGCCACGCCGTCATCCCATGCCCGCCACTTTGCCCGGATGTGGGTTGGCCTTCAAGCGTCCTTGTCGCGCTGGCCGAGCAGGCTGTCGACGGTCGGAACGCGGGTTTCGCTTTCCATCTGCGCATCGTGTTCCAGTTGATGGCTGAAACGCTCCAGCGAACCCTTGGCCGGTTGCGCGTCGCTGGTGAATACCGGCGGGCTGAGCATGTAGGCGCTGAGCATACGGGTCAGGGCCACCAGGCTGTCGATGTGGGTGCGCTCGTAGCCATGGGTGGCGTCGCAACCGAAGGCCATCAGGGCGGTGCGCACATCGTGGCCGGCGCCGACCGCCGACTGCGCGTCGCTGTGGTAGAACCGGAACAGGTCGCGACGCACCGGGATGTCATGCTCGCGGGCCAGGCGCAGAAGCTGGCGCGACAGGTGGTAGTCGTGGGGCCCGCCGGAGTCCTGCATGGCCACGCTGACCGTGTGCTCGCTGGAGGCCTGCCCCTCGGCGACCGGTGCGATATCCACGCCGACGAACTCGCTGACGTCCCAGTGCAGCGCCGCCGCTGCACCTGAGCCGACTTCCTCGGTCACGGTGAACAGCGGGTGGCAGTCGATCTCCAGCTCGGCGCCGCTCTCGACGATGCCCTTGAGTGAGGTGAGCAGGGCGGCGACGCCGGCCTTGTCGTCCAGGTGTCGGGCGCTGATATGGCCGCTCTCGGTGAACTCCGGCAGCGGATCGAAGGCGACGAAATCGCCTATCGAAATCCCCAGGGATTCGCAATCGGCGCGGGTCGCGCAGTAAGCGTCCAGGCGCAGTTCGACGTGGTCCCAGCTGATCGGCAGCTGGTCAACCTCGGTGTTGAAGGCATGTCCGGAGGCCAGCAGCGGCAACACGCTGCCGCGTATCACGCTGGATTCGGTGAAGACGCTGACGCGGCTGCCCTCGGCGAAGCGGCTGGACCAGGTGCCGACCGGGGCCAGGCCCAGGCGGCCGTTGTTCTGCACCTCACGGACGATGGCGCCGATGGTGTCGAGATGGGTCGATACCGCGCGATCCGGGCTGCTCTGCTTGCCCTTGACGGTGGCGCGAATGGTCCCGCGGCGGGTCAGCTCGAAGGGGATGCCGATCTCCTCCAGGCGCTCGGCGACATAGCGCACGATGGTGTCTGTGAAACCGGTCGGGCTGGGGATGGCGAGCATTTCCAGCAGGACTTTTTGCAGGTAGTCGAGGTTGGGTTCGGGGAGTTGCTGCATGGCAGTCTCCTGGTTCCTACAGGTATGTTGCTTCAGTCCACCTGGCTGAGCGGGAACAGCAGGTCGATAAAGCGTTCGGCGGTCGGTTGCGGTTGGTGGTTGGCCAGGCCGGCGCGTTCGTTGGCTTCGATAAATACATGTTCGGGCTGGTCGGCCGCCGGCACCAGCAGGTCGAGGCCGACCACCGGGATGTCCAGGGCGCGCGCGGCTTTAATCGCCGCCTCGGCCAGCGCCGGGTGGAGAATTGCGCTGACGTCCTCCAGACAACCGCCGGTGTGCAGGTTGGCGGTCTTGCGCACGGCCAGGCGCTGGCCCTGGGGCAGGATGCTGGCGTAGTCGACCCCGGCGGCATGCAGGGTGCGCAGGGTTTCCGCATCCTTGGGAATGCGGCTTTCACCAGCAGTGGCCGCCTGGCGGCGGCGGCTCTGGGCGTCGATCAAGTCGCCGATGCAGTGACGGCCGTCGCCGATCACTTCGGCCGGGCGGCGAATGGCTGCGGCGACCACCTCGAAGCCGATCACCAGGATGCGCAGGTCAAGGCCCTGATGAAAACTTTCCAGCAGCACCCGGCTGTCGAAGGCGCGGGCGCGTTCGATGGCGTCCTGCACCTCGGTCGAGCTGCGCAGGTCGACCGCGACGCCCTGGCCCTGTTCGCCGTCGACCGGCTTGACCACCAGGCTGCCATGTTCGGCGAGAAAGGCGGCGTTCTCTTCGGCGCTGCCGGCCAGGCGTTGGGCCGGCAGGCTGAGGCCGGCACGGCTGAGGGTGCGGTGGGTCAGGCGCTTGTCCTGACACAGGGTCATGCTCACCGCACTGGTCAGGTCGCTCAGCGATTCGCGGCAGCGGATGCGCCGACCGCCGTGGCTGAGGGTGAACAGCCCGGCCTCGGCGTCGTCCACATGCACTTCGATACCGCGGTGCAGGGCCTCGTCGACGATGATCCGGGCGTAGGGGTTGAGCTCGGCCTGGGGGCCGGGGCCGAGGAACAGCGGTTGGTTGATGCTGTTCTTGCGCTTGATGCTGAAGGTCTGCAGCTCGCGAAAGCCGAGCTTGGCATAGAGCCCCTTGGCCTGGCGGTTATCGTGCAGCACCGAGAGGTCGAGGTAGCTCAGGCCGCGGCTCATGAAGTGTTCGATCAGGTGGCGCACCAGCACCTCGCCGACCCCGGGCCGGCTACTGCGCGGGTCGACCGCTAGGCACCAGAGGCTGCAGCCGTGCTCCGGGTCGCGATAGGCCTTGTGGTGATTGAGGCCCATGACGCTGCCGATCACAGCGCCGCTGTCCTCGTCCTCGGCCAGCCAGTACACCGGTCCGCCCTGATGCCGCGGGGTGAGTTTGCCCGGGTCGATCGGCAGCATGCCGCGCATCTGGTACAGGCAGTTGATCGCCTGCCAGTCCTCGGCGTGCTGTGCGCGGCGGATGCGGTAGCCGCGAAAACCGCTGTGCGCCGGACGGTAGTCGCTGAACCACAGGCGAAGGGTGTCCGAGGGGTCGAGAAACAGCTGTTGCGGCGCCTGCGCCAGCACCTGCTGCGGGGCCGCGACGTACAGGGCAATATCGCGTTCGCCCGACTGTTCAGCCAGCAGGTCGTGCGCCAGTTCGGCGGCATCGGGGTAGGTGTGGCCGATCAGCAGGCGGCCCCAGCCGCAGTGCACGGCGAGGTGGTTGCAGGGCTCGGCACCGTTATCCTCGGCGAAGCGGGCTTGCAGGCGCTCGTAGGAGGGCGCCTGGCCGCGCAGAAGACGTTGATTGAAGGCAGTGGCTCGCATTGGAGAAGTGTCCTTTGCTGTCTGCAGCGCCCGGATGGGTTCCGGGGCGTGAATGGGGTCGTGACATCCCCGGATGGCATCCGGGCTACGGCCGCTCTTGCTGGTTCTCGGATCGACCGGAGCCCGGCCGTTCCGACGTCCTGTGCTACAGGCCTTGCTCGCTCAGCCACAGGTTGAGCGCCGCCATTTGCCACAGCTTGGAGCCGCGCAACGGCGTGAGCTGGCCATCGGGGTCGCTCAGCAGGCGGTCGAGCATGGCCGGGTTGAACAGCCCGCGATCCTGGCTCGGGTCGATCAGCAGGTCGCGCACCCAGCCCAGTGTAGCCCCCTCCAGGTGCTTGAGGCCGGGCACCGGGAAGTAGCCCTTGGGCCGGTCTATCACCGCCGCCGGGATCACCTGGCGTGCGGCTTCCTTGAGCACGTGCTTGCCGCCGTCCGGTAACTTGAAACGACCCGGAATGCGCGCCGATAGTTCCGCCAAGCGGTAGTCGAGGAACGGGGTGCGCGCCTCCAGGCCCCAGGCCATGGTCATATTGTCGACCCGCTTGACCGGGTCGTCGACCAGCATCACCGTGCTGTCCAGGCGTAGCGCCTTGTCCACCGCGGCGATGGCGCCAGGCTGGGCGAAGTGCTGGCGAACGAAGTCACCAGCCGCATCGTTGGTCAGCCACGCGGGCTGCACGCATTCGGCGTATTCGTCGTGGTCGCGGTCGAAGAAGGCCTGGCGGTAGGCGGCGAAGGCATCCTCGGCGCCGTCCACCAGCGGGTACCAGTGGTAACCGGCGAACAGCTCGTCGGCGCCCTGGCCGCTCTGCACCACCTTGCAGTGCTTGGCCACCTCGCGCGACAGCAGGTAGAAGGCGATGCAGTCGTGGCTGACCATCGGCTCGCTCATGGCGCGGAAGGCGGCGGGCAATTGTTCGAGAATCTGGTTTTCGCCGATGCGCAACTGGTGATGGCGGGTGGCGAAGCATTCGGCGATCAGGTCGGAATACTGGAACTCGTCGCCGCGCTCGCCGCCGCCATCCTGGAAGCCGATGGAGAAGGTCGACAGCTGCTCCACCCCGGCCTCGCGCAACAGACCGACCAGCAGGCTCGAATCGACCCCGCCGGACAGCAGGACGCCGACCTCCACTGCCGCACGCTGGCGGATCGACACCGCCTCGCGCATGCCGTCGAGTACGCGCTCGCACCAGTCGTCCAGGCCGAAGGCGATTTCATCGCGACGCGGGCCATAGTCCAGGCGCCACCAGCTCTGCTGTTCGCAGTTGCCCTGGGCGTCGAAGCGCATCCAGCTGGCCGCTGGCAGTTTCTCGACGCCGGCGAGAATGGTGCGCGGCGCCGGTACCACGGCATGGAAATTCAGATAATGGTTGAGTGCGATCGGGTCCAGCGCCTTGCCGATGTCGCCGCCCTGCAGCAGCGCCGGCAGGCTGGAGGCGAAGCGCAGGCGCTGGCCGCTGCGTGACAGATACAGCGGTTTGACCCCCAGGCGATCGCGAGCGATAAAGAGTTGCTGGCTATCGCGCTCCCACACGGCGAAGGCGAACATGCCGTTGAGCTTGGGCAGCAGATCCTTGCCCCAGGCGTGGTAGCCCTTGAGCAGCACCTCGGTGTCGCCAGCGGAAAAGAAGCGATAGCCGAGGGCTTGCAGCTCGCTGCGCAGTTCCGGGTAGTTATAAATGGCGCCGTTGAATACCATCGACAGGCCGAGTTCGCTGTCGATCATCGGTTGGCCGGAGGCTTCGGCCAGGTCCATGATCTTCAGGCGGCGGTGACCGAGGGCGATGGGGCCCTGGCTGTGAAAGCCGTGGGCATCGGGGCCGCGCGGGGCCAGGTGATGGGTGATTCGCTCGACCGCAGCCAGATCGGCCGGCCGTTGATCAAAGCGCAGTTCTCCAGCAATTCCGCACATAAATTCCTTACCGGTGTGGCCGTTGGGGAGTGCTCGGGGCTTGTCGAGCCTTTTACAGGTAAACAAAAGAATGATTTCATGTCAAAGCGTTGATCTGGGTTTGGAAGGCGTCTATGGCCGATAAAATAGTTTCTGCTGAAATAGATTTGTCATCTGTGATGGCGCTCGATCTGCCGATTTTCCAGTCGCTCAGGCGCCTGCAGCAGGCCGGCGAGGTGCACGCCAAGCGCCTGGCCCGTTTCGGCGGGCTGACGCCCATGCAACTGATGATCCTCCAGGTGCTGGCCGGCGAGGCACGCTTGACCGCCAGCGACTTGAGCGGACGGGTCAGCCTGACGGCGGCGACGCTGTCGGGCATGCTCGATCGTCTGGAGGAGCGTGGCCTGTTGCAGCGGCAGCGCGACGATCAGGATCGCCGCCGCCAGTGGCTGCTGCTCAGCGAGGCCGGTCGCGAACTGGTCCGGCAAGCGCCGACCCTGCTGCCGCCGGAGTTTCGCCAGCGCTTCGCCGCGCTCAAGGATTGGGAGCGGCACAGCCTGACCGCCGCGCTGCTGCGTGCGGCGGAATTGTGTGGCGAGATGGAGTGAGCCAGCGGTGGGAAGTGCCGCCGAACGACAGCGCGGGGTCTCTTACAGCATTCAGGTGTACTTGGTGAAAATGGCGCGAACCCGGGCCAGGGTTTCACCGGGGTCATGCTCGGGGTCGAGCACGGCTTCTTCCAGTAGGCAGGCGAGCATCTCCTGGTAGGCCTTGTCCAGCGCCTTGCGGGCGGCGGCGAATTGCTGGGCGATGGCTTCGCAGTCCTCGCTGCGGCGGATCATTGCCTGGATGCCGCGGATCTGCCCTTCGACCCGGGCCAGGCGCTTGAGCATGGCGTCTTGGTGGGCGGCGCGGGTCTGTTCGCTCATGGTGTCGCCTTCGTCAGCGTGCGGCGCAGGGTGAAGGCGCCACGCAGTTCGCCCAGGCTAAAGCCGGTGGCCTGGTCCTCGGGGTAGCCTTGTTCGATCTGTGCCGCCACCTCGGGTTTGATCGCCTGGCCGTGACACGCCAGGCATGGCTCTCCGGTGGCGATGGCTTGCAGGTAGCGGAACTCGCCGTCGACGACTGCCGATGCGCTCATCTGCGTCAGCTCTTCGCCGGCGCTTTGCCGCTGTAAAAAGTCTTCCAGTACCTGACGTTCCCAGGCATCCGGCTGATTGTCCGGGTTGCGCAGGCGCAGAGCGGTGCGCCCGACCGTCCAGGGCTGCTGGCTGTGTTCCTTGGCAATAGTCGGCGCGAGCAGTTGGCAGGCTTGCACGGCCTGCACCGGGCCACCGGCCGCGACGGCGGTTTTCACCGTCTGCATCAGCTGTTGCTGGAAGGGGGGGATAAGGCCGGCGGCTTCGCGTTCGAGGCTGGCCAGGTCGGCAGCAGGAGCGGCCCAGGCCAGCGTCGGCAGGGCGGCGAGTACGAGGAACAGGCGCATGCGGTGTCACTCCGTGTCTGTATACCCCGTAGGGTATGCGTGGGGCCTGAGTGCAGGCAAGCGCCGCGTCCGGGTTGCGACTATTGGCCGCGGATCAGTCGGCGCAGGGCGAAACGGTTGGGATGGCAGGCCTCGGCGACATCGCGGGGCACGGGCAGCGGTTCGGCATCGAGCCAGGCGGCAAGCAGTTCGCCGGACAAGGGCGCGGTGATCAGCCCGCGTGAACCGTGGCCGCTGTTGATATACAGGCCGTCGAGCCAGGGGCAGGGGGTATCCGGCAGCTGGCGGGCATCCTTGGCCAGCACCGCGTAGGCCTCGAGAAAGGCCGGGCGATCGGCCAGGGGGCCGACGATGGGCAGGTAGTCTGGGCTGGTGCAGCGAAAGGCGGCGCGGCCCTCAAGCTGTGCCGGGTCGAGCTGGGCGCTGTGCAGGCGTTCGGCCAAGTCGCTGGAGATTTCTTCGAGAAGGGCGAGATTGTCCGCATGATCGGCGCTGTTGAGTGTCAGGTCGTCGCTTTTGAAGTCGAAACTTGCGCCCAGGGTATGTTCGCCCAGGCGCGCCGGGGCGATATAACCCGAGGCGCACACCACGCTGCGCAGCGCCGTGCTCTGCGCGGTGGCCGGTACCCGGCTGATCTGCCCGCGAATGCGCTTGAGCGGCAGCTCGGCGCTGTAGGGGAAGCGCTTGATCTCGGCGGCGCCGGCCAGCACCACCACGGCGGCACTGGCGAGTAGCTGTGTGTCGTTCCAGGCCTGCCAGGCTTGGCCGTCGCGGCGCAATTGCAGCGCCTCCTGGTGCAGTTGCAGGCGAATATTCGGCTGCTCGGCCAGCAACCGGCACAGCGCCGGCGGATGGACCCAGCCGGCCTGCGGGTAGAACAGCCCGCCGGCCGGCAGGCGGATGCCGGCTTTGGCTTCGGCGCTGGCCTGGTCGAGGTTGACCAGCAGATCGCCGGGGAAGGCGGCCGCCAGTTGCGCCTGGCGCTGCGCCTCCTTGGTGTCGAGGGCCAGTTGCAGTACCCCGCAATTGTCCCAGTCGCGGCCTTTGTGCAGGCGTTCGAGCAGGCGGCGGGTATGGCCGAAGCCGCTGACGATCAAGCGCGACAGCGCCGTGCCGTGGGCCGACAGCTTGAGGTAGAGCACGCCTTGCGGGTTGCCCGAGGCTTCCTCGGCGATAGCTGCGTGGCGTTCCAGTAGGGTCACCTGCCAGCCGCGGGCCGCCAGGCTGGCCGCAGTGGCGCAGCCGGCCAGCCCCGCGCCTATGACCAGGGCCTGGCGTTGGCTGTGGCGTTGCGCTGGGCGGGCGAACCAGGGTTTGCCGGCGCCCGTAGCGCTGCCGATGAACTGGCCCTTGAGTACTTCCCACTTGCTGCCCAGGCCCGGCACGCGCTGCATCTTGAAGCCGGCGTCATTCAGGCGTCGACGCACGTAGCCGGTGCTGGTGAAGGTGCCGATGCTGGTGCCGGGCCCGCTTAGCCGGGCCAGTTCGGCGAACAGTTCCGGGGTCCACATCTGCGGGTTTTTCGCCGGGGCGAAACCGTCGAGAAACCAGGCGTCGATGCGCGCGTCGAGTTGCGGGAGCAGTTCCAGGGCATCGCCGATCAGCAGGGTCAGGATGACCCGTCCGCCGGCAAAGATCAGGCGCTGAAAGCCCGGGTGCAGGGCGACGTACTGGTCCAGCAGCTCGTGGGCGAAGGGCGCCAGCTCCGGCCACAAGGCCAGGGCGCGCTGCAGGTCGGCGTAGTCGAGCGGGTATTTCTCGACACTGACGAAGTGCAGCCGTGCGCCCGCGGGCGCCTGCTGCTCGAACAGCTGCCAGGCGCAGAGAAAATTCAACCCGGTGCCGAAGTCGGTTTCGCCTATCGCCAGCTGCTCAGCCTCGCCCAGGGCACTGAAACGCGCCGGCAGATCGTTATTGGCGAGAAACACATGGCGGGTTTCGGCCAGGCCGTTCTGGTTGGAGAAATAGACATCGCCGAACAGCCGCGATAACGGCTGCCCCTCGGCATCCCAGTCGAGCTGCGCGGGTTGGGTATCGGGTAGGTCGTGCGGGGCGTCGGGCATGGCGAGGGCACCAGATTGAGCAGGCGGGCATTCTAACGCGGTTGTCAGCATCGCGGCTTTGTCGGACGGCCGACTCGGCGCGCTGCTGTTGATGTGTGGCGGACGTTGTCCGCCATCGCAGCTGAAGCAGCTCCTACAAGAGCATGCGCTGCTGGCTGCTTTGTGGGAGGGCCGGCGAGATGCTTTGCTGGCGCCGCGCAATCTGCAGGGCAACGGCACATGGCTCACCCTCTAGCTCGTGCGATCCGCTAGGCTCTGCTGATCAGATCAGGGAGCTAGTCATGTTCGAGTCCGCCGAGATTGGTCATGCCATCGACAAAGCCACCTTCGACGCCGCCGTGCCGGCGTTGCGCGAGGCATTGCTGGAGGCGCAGTACGAGTTGCGCCAGCAGGCGCGCTTTCCGGTGATCATTCTGCTCTGCGGGATCGAGGGGGCCGGCAAGGGCGAGACGGTCAAGCTGCTCAACGAGTGGATGGACCCGCGCCTGATCCAGGTCAGCACCTTCGATCAGCAAACCGACGAGGAGTTGGCCCGGCCGCCGGCCTGGCGCTATTGGCGGCAGCTGCCGCCCAAGGGGCGCATTGGGGTTTTCTTCGGCAACTGGTACAGCCAGATGTTGCAGGGGCGGGTGCACGGGAATTTCAAGAATGCCGTACTGGATCAGGCCATCGATGCGGCCTCGGCGCTGGAGCGCATGCTCTGTGACGAGGGCGCGCTGATTTTCAAGTTCTGGTTCCACCTGTCCAAGAAGCAGATGAAGGCGCGCCTCAAGTCGTTGCAGGACGACCCCTTGCACAGCTGGCGTATCAGCCCGCTGGACTGGCAGCAGTCGAAGACCTATGACAAGTATGTGCGGTTCGGCGAGCGGGTTCTGCGCCGCACCAGTCGTGAATTTGCGCCCTGGTATGTGGTCGAAGGCGTGGACGAGAATTACCGCAGCCTGACGGTCGGGCAAATTCTCCTCGATGGCTTGCAAGCGGCGCTCAAAGCCAGTGGCCAGTCGCAGGCTCAGCCCCATGCGCCGCCGCCGACGTCGAGTCTGGATCATCTGAGCTTGCTCGACAGCCTGGATATGAGTCAGGCGCTGGACAAGGATGACTACAACGAGCAACTGGTCGGCGAACAGGCGCGGCTGTCGGGTTTGCTGCGCGACAAGCGCATGCGCAAGCATGCCTTGGTGGCGGTGTTCGAGGGTAACGATGCGGCCGGCAAGGGCGGCGCGATTCGCCGGGTGACGGCGGCGCTCGATCCGCGCCTGTACCGCATCGTGCAGGTGGCGGCGCCGACCGACGAGGAAAGCGCGCAGCCCTATCTGTGGCGTTTCTGGCGGCATATCCCGGCGCGCGGCAAGTTCACCATGTTCGATCGCTCCTGGTACGGCCGGGTGCTGGTGGAGCGGGTCGAGGGGTTTTGCAGCCCGGCGGACTGGCTGCGAGCCTATGGCGAGATCAACGACTTCGAGGAGCAACTGACCGACGCCGGCGTGGTGCTGGTCAAGTTCTGGCTGGCGATCGACCAGGAAACTCAGTTGCAGCGCTTCAAGGAGCGTGAGCAGACGCCTTTCAAGCGCTTCAAGATCACCGAGGACGACTGGCGCAATCGCGAGAAGTGGCCGCTGTACCGCGATGCCGTGGGCGACATGGTCGACCGGACCAGTACCGAGATCGCGCCCTGGACCCTGATCGAGGCCAATGACAAGCGCTTCGCCCGGGTCAAGGTGTTGCGCACCCTCAACGAGGCGCTGGAGGCGGCGTTCGCCAAGGACTGAGCGGCGTGTTGTCGCCCGGCCTTGCAGCGGAACCCTTGACGCCGGCGGAAGATGGTCGCGCATATGGCTGGTGAATGATCGTCGCAGGCCGTGATTGTCCAGCCTTATTCTGCTGGCCTATCCAACGTCAACAACAATGAGGTGCGTCATGCGTGAAGTGGTGATTGTCGATAGCGTGCGGACTGGCCTGGCCAAATCCTTCCGTGGCAAGTTCAACCAGACCCGTCCGGACGATATGGCGGCTCATTGCGTGAATGCGCTGCTGGCGCGCAGCGGCCTGGATCCGGCGCTGGTCGAGGATTGCATCGTCGGGGCCGGCTCCAACGAGGGCGCCCAGGGCATGAACATCGGCCGCAACGTGGCGGTACTCTCCGGCCTGGGCACCCAGGTCGCTGGCATGACCCTCAACCGCTTCTGTTCTTCGGGTCTGCAGGCCATCGCCATCGCCGCCAACCAGATCGCCTCGGGTTGCAGCGAGATCATCGTCGCCGGTGGTGTCGAATCGATCACCATGACCATGAAAAGCATGAACACCGACAACCTGTTCAACCCCATCCTGCAAAAGGATGTGCCGGGGATCTATTACCCCATGGGCCAGACCGCCGAGATCGTCGCGCGGCGCTACAACGTCAGCCGCGACGCCCAGGACGCCTATGCCCTGCAGAGCCAGCAGCGCACTGCGCGGGCTCAGGCCGAAGGCCTGTTCGACGACGAAATCGTGCCGATGAGCGTCAAGTACCTGGTCGAAGACAAGGCCAGCGGCGAGAAGAGCATCGTCGAGGGCGTGGTCGAGCGCGACGATTGCAACCGTGCCGACACCACCCTGCAAAGCCTGGCCGCGCTCAAGCCGGTATTTGCCGACGACGGCTCGGTAACGGCCGGCAACGCCTCGCAGTTGTCCGATGGCGCCTCCATGACCCTGGTCATGAGCCTGGAAAAAGCCCTGGAGCTGGGCCTCGAACCCAAGGCCTATTTCCGCGGCTTCGTCGTCGCCGGCTGCGAGCCGGACGAAATGGGCATCGGTCCGGTGTACTCGGTGCCGAAGCTGCTCAAGGCCAAGGGCTTGAGCGTTGCCGATATCGACCTGTGGGAGCTCAACGAAGCCTTCGCCTCGCAGTGCCTGTATGCCCGCGATTGCCTGGGTATCGACAACGACAAGTACAACGTCAATGGCGGGTCGATTTCCATCGGCCACCCGTTCGGCATGACCGGTTCGCGCCAGGTCGGTCATCTGGTGCGCGAGCTGCAGCGGCGCAACCTGCGTTATGGCATCGTCACCATGTGTGTGGGTGGCGGCATGGGCGCGACCGGCCTGTTCGAGGCCTATCGCTGAAGCGCAGCCGGCAGGGCCTGGCCACAAAAAAACCGCGTCGTTGGACGCGGTTTTTTTGTTCAGCGCGCAAAGCGACTTCGATTTTCGGCAAGCAACAGTCGGCGTCCCCGAGACCCTACTTGCGCACGTCGATGGCCGACGTGCTGTCGCGATCGAAGAGTTTGTTGGAGTCTTTCGGCAGGATGCCGGGCCTGTAGTCGCTGCGCACGTCGCCGAGCACGCGGATATCGCTGTACTTCTTGCCCGAGAGCGCGGCCAGGCCCGCGGCGTCGCGGATCACCGTGGGGCGCAGGAACACCATCAGGTTGCGTTTGATGCGGGTGTCCTTGGTGGAGCGGAACAAGCGGCCAAGCAGGGGGATATCGCCGAGCAGCGGCACTTTCGAATCGGTCTGGGTCACGTCGTCCTGAATCAGCCCGCCCAGCACTATGACCTGGCCGTCTTCGGCGAGGATGGTGCTCTTGATCGAGCGCTTGTTGGTGATCAGGTCCACTGCATTGATCCCCTGGGTGGAGGGGGCGATGGAGGAGATCTCCTGTTCGATTTCCAGGCGCAGGCTGGCGCCTTCGTTGATGTGCGGGGTGACTTTCAGGGTCACGCCGATGTCCTGGCGTTCGATGGTGGTGAAGGGATTGTCCGCCCCCGAGGCGCTGGTGGTGAAGGAGCCCGTCTGGAAGGGAACGTTCTGCCCGACCAGGATCTCCGCTTTCTGGTGATCCAGGGTCAGCAGGCTGGGGGTCGACAACAGGTTGCTCTTGGTATTGGCCGACAGCGCGGTGATCAGCACGCCAAAGCTGTCGCTGCCGAGGCCGATGATGGCGCCGTCCGGCAGATTGCTCGGCAGGGTGTCCTCCTGGAGCGCATTCAGCACCGAGCCGACCGAGAGTCCGGTACCGCTGAAATTCACCCCGCCCAGGCCACCCGTGCCGCCGCGGGCATCCACCGCCCACTGCACGCCAAGGGCATCGCTGATGTCGCCGGAAACTTCGACGATGGCCGCTTCGACCATCACCTGGGCGCGTGGCACATCGAGCTGGCGGACGATGTCTTCGAGGGTCGCTACCATATCCGGATCGGCCAGCAGCACCAGGGCATTGAGGCTTTCGTCGGCACGAATCAGAGTATTCTGCGGTTTGCCGGCGGGTTCGCCGCCGCTCTGGGCTTTCAGCCCTTCGGAGATCTCACCGAGGGTTTCGGCCAGGGCCTTGGCGTCGTTATGGCGCAGGCGAATCACCCGGGTATTGGCCGAGCGGCTGGTCGGGCTGTCCAGCGATTGCGCCAGCTTTACCAGTTTGGCACGCGCGGCCGGCGGGCCGAGGATGATCAGGCGGTTGGTGCGCGAGTCGGCGATCACCCGGACGCCGGCCGAGCCTTTGGCCTGGCCACGCTCCAGGGTGTTATTGAGTAGTTCGGCGGCATCCATGACCCAGGCATGCTGCAGGTCGAGCACGCTGTAATCGCGATCGCTTGTCTGGTCGAGTTGCCGCAGCAGATCTTCGATGCGGGCGATATTGGCGCTGCGGTCGCTGATGATGATGGCGTTGGCCGAGGTGACGGCGGCCAGGTGGCCATATTGCGGCACCAGCGGGCGAAGCAACGGGATGAGTTCGGTTACCGAGCCGTGCTGCACCTGAATCAGGCGGGTTTCCAGGCGATCCGGCGCTGCCGGGCCTTGTCCCGCATCGGCCTTGGCCTCGGCGTTGGGCACGATACGCGCCTGCTCGCCCTGGGTGATGACGCTGAAGCCATGGGTGGCCATCACCGAGAGAAACAGCTGATAGACCTCGCTCAGGGTCAGTGGCGTGCTCGACACCACGCTGACCTGGCCTTTGACCCGTGGGTCGACGACGAAGGTTTCGCCGGTGATCTGCGCGATCTGCTCGATGAATTCGCGAATGTCGGCGCCTTTCAGGTTGATGGTCCAGCTTTCTTCCTGTTGGTTGGCGCTGGGGGCGACCGGGTCGATGGCGGCATGCAGAGGGAGGGGGCCGAGGGCCAGGCCGGCGGCAAGCAGGGCGAAGGTGAGGCGCGGGAGAATCGGGGTCATCGGTTCAGTCGCTTTCCGTGGTCTGATCGCTGGGTTCGGTATCGCTCGGTACGCTACCGGACGCCTCCATCTGCTGGCGCAGGGCGTCCATGCGTTCGCGCAGTTGCGTGAGGTCATGGTTTTCCAGCTCATCGAGCTGGCTCAGGCTGTCCGTTGCCGGTTGCGCCGAGGTCTGGATCGATTGATCGGAGCGGCTGCGGGGGAACGCCAGGGTCTCCCGGCGGCCACCGCGCAGCAGCTCGACGTGGTTGGCATGCACCGCATCGAGGTGCACGCCAGGGGTGATCTCGCTGCCGATGGAGAACCGCTGCGGCGGCTGGCCTGCGCTGCCGATGATCGCGCTGGAACGCGCAGGGTCGGCATGCACGAAACTGCCCAAAAGGGTCAGGCGCAGGCTGGTGGGCGGTGCGGGAGCGGTGCTGGCTGGGCTGCTGGCACCGAACAGGTGTGTCAGCTGTAGGCTGGAGGTGGGGGCTGGCTGCTGCGCGTTGTTCGGCGTGCTGTCTTGCACCGGTGCGCGCAAGAAGCGCAGCCAGTCGACGGTCTGCCAGGCCAGGCCGACACTCATCGCCAGCACCACGACGGCGGCGGTCAGGGTCGGAACATGTAGCTGCATCCAGCGGCGAGCAGCCGAAAAAGGCAAGGGCGGCACTCCTGAAAGTTTGAGTTTTACGGCGGGGGGCGCGCGCCGATCATAGACAGTTGAGAGGGATTTGCCAGCCCCCACCTGGGTGGTGTGTTGCAGCGTGCGCCGTGCGATGCGCTCAGGATGGCGTGCTGTTGTCGCTCTACGGCGAGCAATTTATAGCAATGAACCGGCGGAGCCATCGGTGTTAAATCACCTGCATTGGCGTTTTCTGACCGCAGGGCATATTGGAGGGGCCCATTTAACGGCACGGTCACGCCAGTAAAAACTGACTGCCATTTTGCAGAAGTGCTACTTGTGTTCGTGATGTCAGAATGCTTTCAATTTGCAGGGCGGCTCAGCAGCTGATTAGCTCAGCCGATAATGAATTTTGCGTGCTTGTGCTCATTTACCTCATGGCAAACCTTTAACCCTGGCTCTACGCTACGCATCACCCCTAATCCACGGCAGGATTCAGAACATGGATCGTTCCTCTCGCGGGCTCAGCCTCGCCCTCGTTGTTTCAGCCTGTGCCTTCGCCCACCAGTCCGCATTCGCAGCAGCTAACTGTACGACTGGTGGGGTCAGCTACTTTGGTACCGAAGTCTATGCCGCCCCGCAAACCCCGAATGGTTCGGGGCAGTACCTCTACCAAATTGCAAACCTTCAGTGCTCTGGCGGCAAGGTCATCAAGTGGCTAGATTCCAGTGTCTGGTACACCCCGGATCAGATGCTGGAGACCCTCAAGACAAGCAGCGCCAACATGAAGCGCGTGTTCCCCAATACGTGCAAAACCCATGCAGTGCTGCTGCACGACAACTTCACTGGTTCGGTCGATGGCGTTGCTGCCACCAGTTACGCCGTTGCCAAGCAGACCCACTTCGATGTATTTGCGGGGCCAGTATTCTACGACCGCCCCGCCGAACTGCTTTGCCCGGAGACCCCTGGCATAGGTAGCCCCGATCTACCGGGCACTTGTCCCGTGCAGTCGGCTCAGCCGCTACTGGCCAGCTCGGCAACACCCAGCATGGAGCAAGGCGACCCGGTCAACGTGTCCAACGGCAACAGCTACCAAATCGAGATCGATTACCCCGGCCAGCCGGGATCCCAGATGCGTTTTGCTCGTTACTACAACAGCAAGACCGCCAACTGGACCCACAGCTATTCGACCAAGTTGAAGCTCTCGCCGAGCAAAGCGATGTTGATCAATACCGATGGCCGCGAGAGCCTGTTCACTATTTCCGGCGGCATTGCCACCGCCTCGCCTAAGGAGCTCGGCCGCCTGGAGCAGACGGCCTACGGTTGGCGATATGACAACACCTACAATGAACACCTGCACTTCAATATGGCGGGCCAGCTGACCCGTATCGACCGCGCCAACGGCTCCTACGAAACCCTGACCTACGGCACCAACAACATTGTGGTCACCGATTCGCTGGTCCGGACGATGACCCTGACCTTCAACACGGCCAAGCGCCTGACCGGGGTTGCGGCGGGCACGTTACAGGTGGCCTACACCTATAGCACCGCTGGGCGCGTGACCAAGGCAACCCGCACGCAAGGCGGGCAGAGCCTTTCGCGCACCTACCACTACGAGGACACTCGCGAAGGCGGCTGGCTCACCGGCATCACCGATGAGCGCAACATTCGCTACGTCACCTGGGCCTATGATGCTCAGGGGCGGGTGATTCGCAATGAACTGAATGGGGTGCAGAGCAAATACCTGTTCACTTACAACAGCAACGTCTCCACCACGGTCACCAACCCGCTGGGCAAGCAGTCCACCTATACCTTCCAGACCATCGCCGGAGCCAAGCGCATCACCGCACTGGCTGGCGCGGCATCACCCAACTGCCCGAGCAGCAACTCCACCTTTACCTATGACAGCCGTGGCCTGATCAAGACCCGGACTGACAACAAGGGTTACGTCACCGCCTACGATTACAACGACCGAGGTCTGGAGACATCTCGCACGGAAGCGGCCGGCACGGCGCAGGCGCGCACCGTCACCACCGAATGGCACCCAACACTCTATCTGCCGGCAACCATCACCGAGCCCGAGCGCGTGCTGCAGTTCGAATATGACGCCCAAGGAAATCAGCTCAGCCAGATCATCACTGAGCTCTAATTCAGAAGGAACTGACCGATGAAGACTTTGCATCGCGCAAGCCTGCTCTCGCTTGCCCTGGCGGCAATGTTGGGCGTTTCCGGCGTACAGGCCGTCGAACGCAGCTGGAGCTACAGCTACAACAGCCTGGGCCTGGTCGAGACCGCCAATGGCCCGCGCACCGATGTCGCCGACATCACCAGCTACAGCTACGACCCCGAGGGCCATCTGACCCAGGTGACCAACGCCCTCGGCCACATCACCCAGCTGTCCAACTTCGACAGCTACGGCAACCCGCAAAGCCTCACCGACGCCAACGGCGTCTCCAGCGACCTGAGCTACACCGCACAGGGCTGGCTGGCCTCGGTCAGCAGCGCTAGCAGCACCACCAGTTTCGAGCACGACGCCATCGGCCAGATCACCAAGGTCACCCGTGGCGACGGCAGCTGGCTGCAATACACCTGGAGCGGTGCGCGGCGCCTGACCGCGATCACCAACAACCTGGGGGAGAAGGTCGAGTACGACTACGACGCCATGGGCAACCGCACGGCGCAACGTCTCAAGGATGCCTCCAGCAGCCTGACCCAACAGCAAACCTGGGTATACGACGAACTGGGCCGACTGCTACGCAGTGTTGGCGCCCAGAGCCAGACCCACCAGTACGGCTACGACCTCAACGACAACCCGACGCTCAGCACCAACCCCAAGCAGAACAGCACCAGCAGCAGCTACGACGCCCTCGATCGCCTGGTGGCCAACACCGACCCGCTCAATGGCGTCACCGCCCTGGCCTACGACGCTCAGGACAACCTGACCCAGGTGCAGGACCCGCGCGGTGTCACCACCCAGTACCAGTACGACGGCCTGGGCAACCTGATCCAGCAGACCAGCCCGGACAGCGGCACCACCACCTTTAGCCACGACGCCGCCGGCAACGTGATCAGCAAGACCGATGCGCGCGGCGTGGTCACCAGCTACAGCTACGACGCCCTCAATCGTCTGATCGCCCGTCAATACCCGGCCCAGCCAGCGCTCAACGTGCA